>NZ_DAMAPU010000002.1:0-522572 GCF_032071645.1 Superficieibacter sp. | reverse complement strand
TCGTCGGGCTCATAACCCGAAGGTCGTCGGTTCAAATCCGGCCCCCGCAACCAATACGTATTTTAAAGCGTCCGTAAATGTGAAGATAACTAAGCCGCATCGCTATTTATAGCCTGCGGTTTTTTTACGTCTGTCTATCCACTCCCCGTAGCGCCACCGCAGACATACGGCAGCGCCAGAGCGCTTATCCAAGCCGGGCCAGCGTCGCCCCGTCGGCAAAATAGGCTTTAATCCCCGCCAGAATCGACTCGGCCACTTCCTGCTGGAAGGTCGCCGTCTTCAGCTTGCGTTCTTCTTCAACATTACTGATAAACGCAGTTTCCACGAGGATCGACGGGATATCCGGCGCTTTCAGCACGGCGAATCCAGCCTGCTCGACCTTATTTTTATGCAGTTTATTCACGTTCCCTAACTTGCCCAGTACCGCTTTACCAAACTTCAGGCTGTCGTTGATGGTCAGCGACTGCACCATATCGAACATGGTGTGATCGAGATAGCGATCGCCGCTTTTACTCACGCCCCCCACCAGGTCGGCGGCGTTCTGCGTCTGGGCGAGGTATTTGGCGGCGGTACTAGTCGCGCCTTTAGTGGACAGCGCAAACACCGAGGAGCCGCGCGGCTGGCGGCTGGTGAAGGCATCGGCGTGGATGGAGACAAAAAGATCCGCGCGCTGCTTCTGCGCTTTTGCCACCCGCACCTTCAGCGGAATAAACACGTCCTCGTTGCGGGTCATAAAGGCTTTCATATTGCCTTCCTGCTCGATAAGCGTGCGCAGTCGTCGGGCGATTTGCAGGACCACATCTTTTTCGCGGGTGTGATATTTTCCGACCGCGCCGGAATCCTCCCCGCCGTGGCCGGGATCGAGCATAATCACAATCGGGCGGTCGCGCCCGGCTTTACCCGGCTGCGGGCCGCTCTGCGACGGCGGCACCTGCTTTTCAAGATCGCCTTTGTTGTAGTCTTCCAGCAGGGCCAGCAGCGGATCCTGAATGTCTTCAGCGTTGGCTGGATAGAGATCCAACACCAGACGTTCCTTAAACCCGGCGACCGGAGCCAGCGCAAAAAGCTGCGGCTTTATGTTCTGCCGCAGTTCAAACACCATTCGTACGGTTTGTGGATCGAACTGCCCGACGCGAGCGGATCGAATAAAGGGATCGTCGTTCTGGATCTGCGCCCCTACCCCTTTCAGCACCGAATTCAAATTTACGCCTTCGAGATCGACCACCAGCCGCTCTGGATTACTCAGCGCAAACTGTTTGTACTTCAGCATTTTATTGGATTCAACCGTTACGCGCGTATAGGTAGACGCGGGCCAGACGCGAACGGCCACCACCTGACTGCCAGCGGCGAAACTGGTCTGACTCACGCTTAGTAACCACATGGCCCCTGCGCCCTGTAGTAACTGACGGCGGCTTAATGCTGATTTGCTTCCCGACATGCCTCTCCCGAGCGAAAATTTGAATCGGATCTTACTCGTCCATTTTGACCGAAAACTTTAACCAAACCCGCCCAGGCTGTCACCCCTAAAACGGTAAACATTCTTCAGGGATCCCTCTTTCTGCTAAGGAATTTCTAAGCGCCGTGCCGAATTTTGACTTGCACCCGGCGGCAAAACAGAATAAAAATACACTAATTACGAATAATAATTCATTGAGGTGGAGACTGTGGTGAAGGAACGTAGAACTGAACTGGTCGAAGGATTCCGCCATTCGGTTCCCTATATCAACGCGCATCGCGGCAAAACGTTCGTCATTATGCTGGGCGGCGAAGCCATTGAGCATGAGAACTTTTCCAGTATTGTCAACGACATCGGCCTGCTGCACAGTCTGGGCATTCGCCTGGTGCTGGTCTATGGCGCACGTCCGCAAATCGACGCCAATCTGGCCCTGCACCACCACGAGCCGATTTATCATAAGCATACCCGCGTCACCGATTCGCGCACGCTGGAGCTGGTCAAGCAGGCGGCGGGGCTATTGCAGCTTGATATCACCGCACGTCTGTCAATGAGCCTCAACAACACGCCGCTCCAGGGCGCACATATTAACGTGGTGAGCGGCAACTTTATTATTGCCCAGCCGCTGGGCGTCGATGACGGCGTGGATTACTGCCACAGCGGGCGCATCCGCCGTATTGACGAAGAAGCCATTCATCGCCAGCTCGACAGCGGCGCGATTGTGCTGATGGGTCCGGTCGCTGTCTCCGTAACCGGCGAGAGCTTTAACCTGACGTCAGAAGAGATTGCCACCCAACTGGCGATTAAACTGAAGGCCGAAAAGATGATCGGGTTTTGCTCATCGCAGGGCGTATTCGATGAATCCGGCGAGATTATTTCCGAGCTGTTCCCCAACGAAGCGCAGGCGCGGGTTGAGGCGCTGGAAGCCGAAGGTGATTATTACTCCGGCACCGTGCGTTTTCTGCGCGGTGCGCTGAAGGCCTGCCGCAGCGGCGTGCGCCGTAGCCACCTGATCAGCTATCAGGAAAACGGCGCGCTGTTGCAGGAGTTGTTCTCCCGCGACGGTATCGGCACGCAAATCGTGATGGAAAGTTCAGAGCAGATCCGGCGCGCCACCATTAATGACATCGGGGGCATTCTTGAGCTGATCCGCCCGCTGGAGCAGCAGGGAATTCTGGTGCGCCGCTCGCGTGAACAGCTGGAGATGGAAATCGACAAATTCACGATTATCCAGCGCGATAATCTGACGATTGCCTGCGCGGCGCTCTACCCTTTCCCGGAAGAGAAAATTGGCGAAATGGCCTGCGTGGCGGTGCATCCCGATTATCGCAGTTCGTCGCGTGGCGAAGTACTGCTGGACAGAGTAGCGGCACAGGCCAGACAAATGGGCCTGAACAAGCTGTTTGTCCTCACCACCCGCAGCATTCACTGGTTCCAGGAGCGCGGCTTTACGCCGGTCGATATCGACCTGCTGCCGGAAAGCAAAAAAGAGATGTACAACTATCAGCGCCGCTCGAAGGTGCTGATGGCCGATCTCGGTTAACGCTAGCGAATCCCTTCAAAGAAGGCCGTCAGGCCGCTGCGCCGTTCGGTGCGGGTGACGACGGCCTGCGCCAGCAGTTTATCGTCCGCATATAAAGAAAGACGCTGGCGCGCACGGGTGATGGCGGTGTAAACCAGCTCACGCGTGACCAGCGGCACGCTTTGCGCGGGCAGGATCAGCGCGGCGTGGTCGAACTCAGAGCCCTGGGATTTATGCACGGTCATCGCCCAGGCGGTGTCGTGCTCCGGCAAACGGCCTGGATGAAACGATTTCACCGTCCCGTCGGGCATCGGAAACCAGACCCTCATCCCCTGCTCGCCTTCCAGCGCGACGCCAATATCTCCGTTAAACAGCCCCAGCGCGCTGTCATTGCGCGCAATCATCACTGGACGTCCCTGGTACCAGCGCGAGTGACGCGGCAAAGAGACGTGACGCTTACGCGCCAGCGTTTGTTCAAGCTGGGTGTTCAGCCCGCTCACGCCGTAGGGCCCTTCCCGCAGCGCGCAAAGAAGCTGGAATTCCGCGAACGCCGCCAGCACCGCTTCCGGCTCAGCGTGGGTGCCGAGCAGCGTCAGATAATGCTCGTAGCCGCGCAGCGCATCTTCCAGCATGTTCTGGTACTCATCATGGGTACGCAGCGGCCGGAGTATAATATCCTCAAACCCCTGGGCGCAGACGCTTTTCAGCGAGCGCTTATCGCCGCAGTTTACCGCCGTTGCCAGTTGGCCGATGCCGGAATGGCTGCCAAATCGGTAGCTTTTTTGCAACAGGCACAGGCTGTCGCGCAGCGCGCCTGCGCCGCTTTCTTCTCCCACCGGAACCGGTGTGCCGGTCAGCCGGGAGAGCTCCGCCGCGCGGGCAGGCGTATAACCACCGTTTACCCACGCGCAGATATCGCCCAGCACCGCCCCCGCTTCGACCGAAGCCAGCTGGTCGCGGTCGCCAAGGAAAATAATTCGCCCGTGCGCGGGCAGCGCGTCGATCAGCCGCGACATCATCGGCAGGTCGATCATTGAGGCTTCATCCACTACCAGCACGTCCAGATGCAGCGGATTGCCGGAATGATAACGCAGGCGCTGGCTACCCGGCTGTGCGCCCAGCAGACGGTGCAGGGTGCTGGCTTCGGCAGGCAGCATCTCCTTTTGCCGCTCGGTCAGCGGCAGCCGACGCAGCGCCGATCCCAGTGATTCGGTAAGCCGCGCCGCCGCTTTGCCGGTCGGGGCCGCCAGCCTGATACGAAATTTCTCCTGGGTAGACAGTTGCACCAGCGCTGCCAGCAGCTTAGCGACGGTAGTGGTTTTCCCGGTGCCGGGGCCGCCGGAAATAACCGAAATACGTCGGGTCAGTGCCACCGCCGCCGCCACTTTTTGCCAGTCCACCTCATCAGAAGGCGGGAACAGGGCATTCAGCGTGGCGACAAGCTGCGTTTCATCGACCGGGACAGGCTGGTTTTGTTCGCTAAAAAAGCGGGCGACGCAAAGTTCATTGCGCCACATACGGTTAAGATACAGCCGCTCGCCACGCAGGATCATCGGCGCGGGCGTCTCATCGTCGCTCACCGCTTGCGACTGCGCCAGCAGTGAGGACCAGTCGGCAGGTGTGTCAACGGCAGCAAATAGCTGCTCCCACAGTTCACGCGCTTTGCCGTTCTGCTGCTCATCTGGCACAAGACGCGACAACGGCAGGCAAACGTGCCCCTCGCCCGCGTCGCGGCTAAGAATTGCTGCCGCCAGCATGACGGCGGGATGCTCATGCTCCGCCACCATCATGGCAAACTGCACGTCCAGCGGACGCAAAATTTTATGGGTAACGGCGTCCAGTAACAGGGTCTGTAAATTCATTACGCCATCTCCTCTTTCTCTCCGGCGAACAGGTCATCAAGCGCATTAATCAACCGGGGATCGGGCCGGGTGGTGAAAATTCCCTGCTGCGGATCCTGACCATCAATACCGCGTAAAAAGAGATAAATAACGCCGCCAAAATGACGCTCGTAGTCATAGTCAGCCAGCCGGTGACGCAGAAAGCGGTGCAGCGCCAGGCTGTAGAGCTGATATTGCAGGTCATAGCGGTGGGCCTGCATCGCCTGCGCCATCGCCGCCTGGGTGTAGGCTTCACTGTTTTCGCCCAGCCAGTTGGATTTGTAATCCAGCAGGAAATAGCGCCCGTCGTGGCGGAATACCAGGTCAATAAACCCTTTTAGCATACCGCGCACCTGGCGGAAATCCAGCGACGGACAGCCAGCGGAGAGCGGATCGAAGCGCCGTATCAGCGCATCCAGGCTCGGCGCGTCCAGCGTCTGGTCAATGGGCAGGTAAAACTCCAGTTCTACCTGCTTTTCTTTCGCCGTAAGCTGGCTTAGCGAGATGCCCGCCGTTGGCAGCGGTGTGCGCAGAATAGCAGCGATCCAGGTGGTCAACACCGGCTCCCACTGCTCATCAAAACCCGCCAGTTGGAGCTTCTCCCGCACCCACTCACCTTCCGGCGGCTGGGTGAAATCAAGATCTTCAAACAGGCTGTGTAAAAAAGTCCCCGGTGACGCACCGCGCGGAAACTGATGCGGCGTCAGTTCCGGGTCATCCACCACCTCGCCGACGCCTGCGGCATCAATGTCCAGCCGGGGCAGCAGATCCTGCGCCAGGCTGTGCCCGCGCTGTTGTAGCCCGGAATAGCTGGTAACGCGCCACTCGTCGATCATCCGGCGGCGGACCTGCCGGGCGGCGAGCTCTGCCTCGCGCGTTTCAGGCGCTTGCCAGCGGTTACTGTCCGGAGCTTCAGGGAAGCGTAGCGCGATATGATCGTTGCACAGCGCCTGCAAACAGGCTGCCAGACCGGCGGCATCGCGAGCTTCCCCCTGCTGGATCAGGCGACCCAGCGCGCTGTGGTGCAGATCGGTTTCGCCGGGTTTATCGCTGCGCCGAGTGGTCAGCGGCGCAATGCCGAGACTGCAATGCCAGACCGCGCGGGTCAGCGCCACGTATAGCAGGCGTAAATCCTCCGCCAGCCTTTCGGCTTCGGCCAGCTCCAGGCTTTCGTCGCTGTGGTTGAGATCGAGCACCGCTTCAAACGAGCTACGATCGTGGTAAAACGCCTGCTCCTGCTTGCGAAAACGGGCGATGAAAGGCAGCCAGACCAGCGGATACTCCAGCCCTTTCGATTTATGGATGGTGACGATCTGCACCAGGTGCTTATCGCTCTCCAGCCGCATTTGCTGGCTGGCGGCGTTGGTATCCGGCTCGGCGATATGCTGCGCCAGCCAGCGCACCAGTGCATACTCGCTCTCCAGTTGGGTTCCGGCTTCCTGTAATAATTCGCTAATATGCAGGATGTCGGTTAGCCGCCGCTCGCCGCCGGGCGTTGCCAGCAGATTTTCGGCGATATTACGCTGCGACATCAGCGCCCGCAGCATGGGCATCACGCCACGCTGCTGCCATAGCTGGCGGTAGCCGGTAAATTCTTCGACCACCGTATCCCAGGCGTGCTCGTCGAGATTAAGCCGTTCAATATCCTGCGCGTTAAGGCCCATCATGGCGGTAGCCAGCGCGCTGCGCAGGGTATTTTCCCGCTCCGGGGCCAGCACCGCCTGTAGCACCCACAGCAGCTCCTGCGCTTCCGGCGTCTCAAACACGCTGTCACGGTTGGAAAGATAAACGGAAGGGATCGCCAGCACGTTAAGCGCATCGCGGATCAGCGCCGCCTCTTGGCGGCTACGCACCAGCACGGTGATATCCGAGGCGCGTACCGGGCGCGAGGTATCGCCCCGCCACAGCAACGCCTGCGACGCCTGTCCGGCGATCAGCCAGTCACGGATTTGCGCCGCGCAAATTTGCGCCATCTGCGACTGATAATCTCCCGCGCCGACACCTTCGCCAGGCATCAGCCAGATGTTCATTGCGGGCTGCGGGCTGCCATTAAGCTCAAAACGTAGCCCCTGATTTTTCTCCGCCGCCTTAACCGGGTTAAACGGAATATCGCGGAACATAAACGGATTGGCCGTCAGGCTGAAAAGCTGATTGACGCTCGCCACCATGCCCGGCGCGGAACGCCAGTTGGTGTCGAGTGTATAGTGCGCTTTAACGTCGCCGCGCGCCTTCATGTAGGTAAAGATATCCGCGCCGCGAAAGGCGTAGATCGCCTGTTTCGGATCGCCAATCAAAAGCAGCGCGGTATCCGGCTGTTGCCGCCAGATGCGACGGAAAATGCGGTACTGTTGCGGATCGGTATCCTGGAATTCGTCGATCATGGCGACCGGGAAACGCTGGCGGATCGCGGCGGCGAGCGCCTCCCCGCTTTCGCTGTACAGCGCGGATGCCAGACGGCTGATCATGTCGTCAAATCCCAGTTCGCCCCGGCGGCGTTTTTCCCGCGCCACCGTCTCGCGGATCTCAACCATCGCCTGGGCAATCACCAGATCGTTAAGCGACAGCGTACTGCTTAACAGCGTTTCGATGGCCGAAAACAGCGGATGCTCCGGCACAACGCCGTCAGTTTTGGTGCGATCGCGTAAAAACGACTGGCTGAATTTTTCCAATGCGTCCGGTAGCTGGTAAGTCGTCGTCTCTTCTTCCGCCCAGGCGGCGATCTTATCGATCCATTTTCCCTGATTGCCCCGGTTGAATTTTTTACGATCGATGCCGGAGTTTTCCAGCAGATCCGGCAGTTCGCCAACGGTTTCGCGCCACTGCGCTTTGATCGTCTCTATGCGGGCAAGGATCTGCTGGTGACGCACCATCAGCGTTTCTTCCGGCGCAGGTGGGGTTTTAATTTTTGGTGCTTCGCCCTGCAAATAGCGGTCAATGGAGGTCAGCAGTTCGCGCGGTCCTTTCCATGAGGCGTGGATCACCTGCGCGATGTCGCGGGTCAGCGGATAGCAGTGCCGCCGCCAGAAATCCGCACACGCCTGGTAGCGCAGCAGCGACTCATCTTCGATCAGTTGCTGTTCGAAAAGCATCCCGGATTCAAAAGCGTTAAGGCTGAGCATCCGCTGGCAGAAGCCGTGAATGGTAAAGACCGCCGCCTCATCCATCTGCCGTTCGGCCAGCAGCAGCACGTCCGCCGCCTGCTGCGGATCGGTGATTTCTGCCAGCAGGCTGGCATAAAGAGGATTATCGGTAGTTTCACGCAGGCAGGCGATGCGCATTTCATGAATGTTGCTGCGAATACGCCCGCGCAGCTCTTCGGTGGCGGCCTCGGTAAAGGTCACCACCAGCAATTCCTCTACGTTAACCGGGCGGGGAAACGCGGACTCGCCGCCCAGCCCCAGCAGCAGACGCAGGTACAACGCGGCGATGGTAAAGGTTTTTCCTGTACCCGCCGAGGCTTCAATCAGGCGCTCTCCGACAAGCGGCAGGCGCAGGGGATTAAGGGACTCGGCGGTATCGGTCATTCATTATCTCTTAACAAAGGCAGGGATTGCTGTAGCGCACTGACGCTCTCCCAGGTTTTCCAGCCATCAGGACGTGCGTATTCCGCTTTTCCGCTCTGGCTACCCGAAACCTGAGATAATATCGCCATGCCCTGTGGCTTCACCACCGTTTGATGAAAGAAATCTGCCAGTTTTTGCGGCGTGAGTAATTTTACCTGCGCCACGATTTTCGCCCGCGAGTCAAATTTGAGATTTCCACGGTCAAAATCTTTGCTGAGCTTAGAGGCTTCTTCATCCAGCGTTTGCGGTGCCTGAAGCATTTCAGCGACAACCGCCTGCTGAATTTGCGCGAACTCTTCCGGCTTCATCGCCCGCAGTTTTTCTTCAGCGGTCGGAAAGAAGGCTTTATAGCGATCCCACAAAAACGCCGGTTGTTTGTCATTGCTTTGCAGCAGGAATCCCAACCCCCACTGCCGCCCGACGCTCATCGGGAAAGTAAAGACCGCATAGCCAAGTTGCTCTTCGGTGCGCAACTGACCGTAAAACCACGGCTGAACAATTTGCCCCAGCATCGCACTGGCAGCGGCACTGGTGTATTCATCCGTGCCCGCCGGAACGAAGACCGCGCCCAGCGCCGAGTCGGTGCTGCTACCCGCTTTTTCGAAGATGACCGATTGTGCTTTATCGACGACCACTTCTTTGTTGCGGCACCACTCGTTACCCTGCGTGCCCAGTTTTGTCTGTACCTGATGCGCCAGGGTTTTCGCTTGATCGACGGAGAGATTACCGAGGATCAAAAATTCCGGGCGTGCGCCTTTTTTTAGCGTTTCGCGATAGTCCATGACCTCTTTCAGGGTGATGGACGGCAGCAGCGCGCGACGTTCCTCGCGCTGGAAATAAGGCACCTGCGACAGCATCTGCACCGGCATAATCGCTTGCTCGTACGCTTTACCTTTTTCCGCTGAATCCATCATCTGCGTATACCAGGATTTAGCCTGATCGAGCTGCTCCTGGGTGGCGGTATAGCTGAAATAGCCGTCCAGCAGCGCGTCAAAAAGCTGCGGCAAGCGCTGGGTATAACCGTTGGCATTGACCATCAGGCCATTGTTCGCGTTGGTTGAGAAACTGATGCCGCCTACCGATGCCTGGTTGCTTAGCTGATCCAGCGCGAGGCCCGCCAGGTAATCATTAAGTGCAAAGATCACCTGGTTGCGCGCGCTGTCCATCGCTTGCGGGTTACGCAACACAACCGAGACGTCCGCACGCGGCTCGCTGGAAAAATAGCGGCTGGGCATGTAGACCACGCGCAGCATCGGTTCATCGACGATCAGTTCCGGGTGCGTATACTGTTTTTCCGGCTTGATAAGGGTGAAATCGTCCGGGATATAGGGGTTCAGCTCCGGCAGATCCAGCTTGATGGCGCTGGATTTTTGCTGCCAGTCGGCGAACGTTTTGTCGTTGATTTTATCAACCTGATAAGGCGCGTTGACGAAGTAGGCCGTTTTGTTATGCGGCTCGTTCGGGCTGATATACCAGACGCGGGCGTTCTGCGGCGTCATCATAGCCAGCCGCGCTTTTACCGCTTCGGCATCATACTGGTCAGCAATGTTCACCGCATCCAGCGTGTGTTCAACCGGCACGCGGATCATGGTATCCGCCAGCCATTCAACGTAGCTCATATCGCGGGTGATCGACGGATAGCGAAAGTCGAGATCCAGCACGTTAGCCAGCTCGTCAAAGTAGCGTTTATCCACGCCCTTTTCGCGCAGCAGGTTGAGGTAACTGAAGATGGCCGCCACAACGTCGTCCCGGTGCGCCAGGCCTTTATCGGTAAGGGTGGCGGAAATTGCCAGCACGCCGCTGTTGCCGTTCACAATGGGATCGGAATCAGCGCGAATGCCTTCCACCAGCCCTTGCTGCTGAAGCCAGTCGGATAACGTGCCCGGACTGCGGTTGCCAATCAAATACGTCACCAGTTCGTCGGTTTTACTGCGGAACTGGGCAGTGTTATTGTCGATGCGAAATTCCACGCGCAGAACCTTACGCGGCTGCGCCGGGACGTAGTGAATAATCACCCCTTTTTGCGCATCGGTCACCACCGGCACCGTCACTTCCGGGCGGGTGATGTTTTTATTCGGCACGCGTCCGTAAGTTTCCGCAGCAATCCGCGCCAGCTCCGGCAGCGGTTTGTTGCTGTAGATCACCGCCTTCATCAGATTGGCGGAATAGTAGCGATCGCGGAATTCGACCAGCGCCTTATGCACCGGATTTCCGGGCTTGTCGCTTAGCGTTTCCAGATTACCGCCGGAAAAACGCGCGCCGGGGTGCGCCGGGTTAATGGTTTCGGCGCTGACCTGCGCCATACGCATACCATCGCGCGAACGCGCCATGGTCAGTTCGGCATTTACGGCGTTACGCTCGCGGCTGGCGTATTTCTCTGCCAGATTCGGCGCGGCAATAGCATCCGCGAGGCGATCGACCGCGCCTTCCAGCGCGTTGTTTTCGACCTCCAGGTAATAGGCGGTACGATAAGGCGCGGTGCTGGCGTTATGGCTGCCGCCGTGCATTTTCAGAAATTCGGCGAGGCTGTCCGGCTGCGGATATTTTTGCGAGCCCATCAGCGTCATGTGTTCAAGGTAGTGCGCAAGCCCAGGATGCGAGTCCGGGTCGGAAAGCGACCCCACCGGCAGCACCAGTGCCGAAAGCGATTTCACCGCCTGGGCATCGGAAACCAGCAGCACCACGATGCCGTTATCAAGGCGAATGGCCTGATACTGACGCGGATCTTTTTCGCTTTTACGGATGGTTTCCTGTACCGGCTGCCATCCTGTATCTGCCTGAATGACGTTTGCCCAGAGGGCAAGTAACACAACCAATGCTTTTAACCAGGTGCTGCTTATGGGCATTCACGGACCTCATCATTATGACTGATGGAAGCGGAAAATCGGCAGCAGGTAACGCTCGGCCTGCGCGATAATTGCTTCGTAATACTCTGGCTCCAGGGTGCGCCAGAGACGCTGATACCAGACATCGGCCCCTTCACCACTTACCACCATATTGCCTTCCCAGGCCTGAAGAAACTTGCTGCGCGCTTTGAGCTGCGTGTCAGCGTCTCTTAAAATGGCATCATTTGTTGCGTCGTAACAAGCTTTAATCCACGCCCCCCCACTTTCTGGCAGAACGAGCAACGGCTCGGTCATTCCTTTGAAGTAACCTTCCACCAGATCCGTCAGGTAAGCCAGCGCCTGCTCTGCGGCAAGCGGCGGAAAACGCCACTCACCGTCTTTACGCACCAGCAGCCGACTTTCGCCAGTCCCGCCGCTGGCACAATAGACAAGGTGCTCGAGCCAAAGTTGCATTCCCTGCGAGACGCTAAGCAGAGCCGGACGCCAGCGCAGCAGGCCGTCGGGCTGTACCTGCTGTAGCCAGCCGGTAATATTAACGCCACCACATTGCAGATCGATTTCCATACTCTGGCCGGGCTTACGGTGTTCAAGAACGCGATCCGCCAGAGTCTGCATTTCCGCAAGCTGCGTATCCCAGACGATTTCCCCAAACGCACCGTAGGGCAACTCCCCTGCCGCACGATAGCGACGAAACATTTTTTCCGCGTCTTCTTCTTCTACCAGCGTGTTGAGCAACTGCTGATTAAGCTGATAGCGGGTCAGACCTTCGAGGGTAAAGGGTTCCGCATCGGGAATTTCGCTCTCTTCCGCACGGAAGTTCACCCGCAGGCGCAACTGGAAAAAGGCGCGCACCGGATGCGCCCAAAAGCGCTGAAGCTGCTCAAATGGCAGGGTATCCTGGGTTAGCGGCGGCAGCGGCTGGATAAAGGATGAGTGCGCCTCTCCCTGCTGACTGGCGGCGGCCAGCCACTCGCGGGCATAGCTTTGCAGTTCGTCCGCTTTGAAATTGTCGGCGTCAAACGGCATCCGCGTATGCAGATGGGTAAGGTGCGCTTTGACTCGCCGTTCGCTCTCATCGCAGTTGCGGTTTTCATCGCCCGCCAGGTAGTGGCTCTGGCCGATATAATCCACCAGCTCCTGCACCAGCACCGATGGGTAGCGCTCGCTGTTATCCTGGATCGAACGCCCGATATAGCTGATATAAAGCTTCTGCCCGGCAGACATCAGCGCTTCAAGAAACAGGTAGCGGTCGTCGTCGCGACGGCTGCGATCGCCGCGCTGCGGTTTCTGACTCATCAGGTCGAAGCCCAGTGGCGCAAGAGTGCGCGGGTAAACACCGTCGTTCATTCCCAGCAGGCAGACCACTTTGAAGGGAATCGAGCGCATCGGCATCAGAGTACAAATATTCACCGGACCGGCAAGGAAGCGCTGGCTGATACGCTCCTGATCCAGCCGCTGTGCCAGTTCATCACGCAGCAACGAGAGCGGCACCGTCTCGCCGTAGTGTGCGCCAGTGCCCTGTTCAATAATGGCCTGCCACTGCTGTTCAATCAGCGCCAGCGCCGCTTCGGTGTCCTGATCGGGCAGGAAGAAATCATTGAGCATTTCGCGGCAAACAGGCAGCCACTCTTCCAGCGGGCGCTCCTGGGCCAGCCCGCGCCGCCAGATATTCAGTTGCATCAGCAGCGATGCCAGATGTCCCACCAGCTCGGCAATCAGCCCGCTCGATTCATCATAAGGCAGCACCGAGCGCCATTCGCCTTCATGGCTCTCCATCGCATAGCCAAGCAGCATACGGGTGAGGCCAAATTGCCAGGTGTGCTGCCCGGTGGCGGGCAGTTCCAGTTCGCGCACGTTGTCGTCATCCATGCCCCAGCGCACGCCGGATTCATTGACCCACTGGCGCAGATAGCGCAGCCCTTCTTCGTTGATGTTAAAGCGCGCCGCCAGCACCGGAACGTCGAGCAGCGCGAGCACATCTTCAGAAACAAAGCGGCTGTCCGGGAGCGACAGCAGGCTGATAAACGCCTGTAGCGCCGGATGCGACTGCCGGGCGCGGCGGTCTGAAATCGCGTAAGGCAGGTAGCGGTCACCGGTGGCGCTACCAAAAACCGCCTGAATAAACGGGCTGTAGCTGTCGATATCAGCCACCATTACGATGATGTCACGCGGGGTCAGATTTGGATCGTCCTCCAGCATCGCCAGTAGCCGGTCATGCAGAACTTCCACTTCGCGCTGCGGGCTATGGCAGACGTGGATCGCCAGGCTGCGATCGTCCGGCTCAAGCCTGCGTTTCATGTCGCTGCGCGCGAATTCTTCTGCCGTTCGACCCGGCACCGCCGCATTCTGTAATTCCAGCACGTCATACTGGAGATTATGCAGGAGGTTATCCGGCTCAATATCCACAAAGGCGTCCAGCTCTTCATAGCGATCCAGTCCGGCCAGCAGATACATATAGTCCCGTCCGAGCTTCCCCCACGAGGCCAGCAGCGGATTGCCGACATCCTGCTCGCCGTCGTCATTAAATAGCCCGGCCGCCTGCTGCGTATCACGGAACAGGGGCAATTCCCGCTGTTCGCGGTGGTGCTTGCGCTGACGGGCTACCAGCCGAGCCAGAAACGCCGGGTCTTTGATATCGCCCCAGTAGTAGCGGCACGGGTTGGTAAACAGGACAAAAACATCAACATGCTTACCCAACGCCTGTAATGCCTGTAAATAGACCGGCGGCAGCGCGGAAATACCGCAGATAAATACCCGTGACGGCAGCCCGGCAGGCGGCTCGCTGGCGGTTTCCAGCGTGCGGATGAAGCGTTGATATAAATTAGCACGGTGCCAGCGCGGCTGATCCAGCGCGGCGGTGTGCTCCACCAGCGCTTTCCACAGCGGGGCCTGCCACTGCTGGGTTTCGCCGAGGCCGTCAACCTGCTCGCCTGCTTCCCAGCGGGTCAGCCACTCCGGGCGATAGACCAGATACTGATCGTAGAGATCCGCCACGCGCGAGGCGAGCTGGAACAGTTTGCGTTTGTCGGTATCGTCGCTGAGATAGTGGCGCAGCATGACGAACTCTTCCCCGCCGATCAGATCCGGCAGCAGGGTCATCAGTTTCCAGCTCATGCTTTGTTTACTGAAGGCGCTTTCGCCGGGAATATCCGGCAGGACGCGGACAAACATATCCCAGATGAAGCTGGCGGGCAGCGGGAAGTCGATATTCGCCGCAATGCCGAAGCGCCGCGAGAGTGACATTTGCAGCCACTGCGCCATACCCGTACTTTGCACCAGCACAACTTCAGGCTCGAAAGGGTCGTCGAGACGCTCGCGCTCAACGATAAACTCCATTAACGCTTCCAGCACATCCAGACGATTGGAGTGGTAGACCCTTAACATATTCGCTCCTGACTACTGACTGACCGGACAATGTAATCGTGTCATCTGCCCCTGCTTGCCCACCGGCGTGATGAGCGTGACGCTGATGCTGACACATCTTTGCTGTGTTGTCTGTACGCGGTTAACTTTCCACCCCTCCGCCAGTGCGGGAGGCTGAAGCTGGCTCTGTCGCCAGGCGCTGCGCCAGAGCTGGCGATGCTGATTAAGCAACGCGGAACCATTAACCAGCGCCCGATGATAACCCGCAAGCGCGGTGACAACCATAATCATTAGCGCCATTGCCAGCAGAACTTCAGGCAGGCTAAACCCGGCCTGTTTATTTAGCGGATCTGGCATAATGAAACCTCCGTCAGCGGGCAAAAATCACTCCAGCCGCGCGGTGAAAAGCGCACTTTCCCTTCGCTAATCTCGCCGGATTGCCACAGGCTCATAGAGCGACTGGCGGCGATTAAGAGCAGCGAGCGGTCGGGGAAGATCCGCAGACACGACCGCCACTGCTGCGCGGTTTGCTCCGCGCACTGCAAAGGCTGATTCGCCTGCCAGCGTTGTGCCTTCGCCCACTGTAACGCCGAGTGCGCGCTGGCCTGCTCGCGCAGCGCCTGCGTTTCGACCGCCACGCGCCGGTGAAGCGCGCGCTGCTGCTGGTTCTGCCCCTGAAGCATCAGGCTGCCGAGCAGCAAAAGCAGCAGTACCAGCGCCAGCGATGACATGCCGCGCTGCCGGTTCACAGGTTGTACCCCGTGACGCTGTACACCGCTTCTGCCGTTTTTTGCGGAAGGTTTTTCAGGCTGGCAACCAGCGTAATCGTCAGCTCCGGCGGAAATCCGGCACGCTGCCAGGGCTCCACGGTGAAGCGCGTTACCCGCAGCATTTGCGGATCGGTCATTTTGTCCCAGCTTTTGTCTTCACAGGAGGATGCTCCGCGCAGTGTTTCCAGTACGCCATTCTGGAGACGAAAGCCGGTGACGTCCGAGGCAACTGCGGGAGCATCTTCCCACTGACCGTTACTGTTGGCATCCCATTTCACCAGCACGCAGCTTCCCTCGCGGGCGATGATCAGCGGCTCTCCGGCGCAGGTTCCCCGGCAGTAACCCGCGCGCTGTAAATGTTTCGCGACGGTATAGGTTCTCTGCCACAGTTCATCCTCCAGCGCCTGATGACGGTTTTGCTCCAGGGCGGCACGCTGTAATCCCGGCAAAAATCGTGACGCGCCCAGAAGTAACAGGCTGCTGATGGCCATCGCTATCAGCGTTTCAGCGAGCGAAAAACCCTGCTGTACTACAGGCATGTGTTCCCCTCCCCCGGCTGGCACAGCCGGATGCGCCCCCAGTTTGAAAGCACGACAATCCAGCTTCCCGCCGGGCTTTGCAGATGTAGATGCCCGGCCCAGGCCGTGTTACGCAGGCCAAAAAATTTCAGCCCGGGCGTGATATCCGTCAGCCGGACTTCAGGCCATGCCGGACGCAGCGTCCAGGGATCGCCACCCGCGCAGCTCTGCATTCCGCTGCTTAGCAAACACCAGCCGTCTGCGTCCCGCATAACGCTGACCGGGTGGTCGCGGTTATGCCAGTTTGCATCGTCACGCAGCAGAACCAGGAAATCCCGGACCTGAATCGCGGTTTGCCACAGGCGCTGCTGCTGTTGCCAGCTTCGCCAGCCGTACAGCCCCGCTGCGCTGAGGATGGCGATCATCGCAATGACGATGATGGTTTCAATGAGCGTATAGCCCTGTTCTCGTTTCATGGCGGGAAGTGTGCGGCGAAAGAAAAAGTGTGGCGAGCGGCGATGTTGCGTTTTACGAGGCGCTACGAGAGATTTTTACGCTATTGCAGCGCGTTGCAAAAAATCGGGAAGGCAGATTCAGAAATGCAAAAACGGCACCCGAAGATGCCGTTTTGAGGGTTGCGCCACGCGCCGCAGGAGACTTAAATAGCGACCGGGGCTTTGATACCAGGGTGCGGATCGTAGCCTTCGATTTCGAAATCGTCGAACTGATAGTCAAAGATCGAAGCCGGTTTGCGTTTGATGATAAGTTTCGGCAGCGCGCGTGGTTCGCGGCTGAGTTGCAGGTGCGTCTGCTCCATATGGTTGCTGTACAGATGGGTATCGCCACCGGTCCAGACAAAATCACCCACTTCAAGGTCGCACTGCTGCGCCATCATATGCACCAGCAGCGCGTAGCTGGCGATGTTAAACGGCAGACCGAGGAACACGTCGCAGGAGCGCTGATAAAGCTGGCAGGAGAGTTTGCCGTCCGCCACATAAAACTGGAAAAACGCATGGCACGGTGCCAGCGCCATTTTATCCAGTTCACCGACGTTCCAGGCAGAAACGATAATCCGGCGGGAATCCGGGTCATTTTTGAGCTGGTTCATGACGGTGGTGATCTGGTCGATATGACGGCCATCCGGCGCAGGCCAGGCGCGCCATTGTTTGCCGTAGACTGGCCCCAGATTACCCTGTTCATCGGCCCACTCATCCCAGATGGAGACCTTGTTTTCACGCAGATAAGCGACGTTGGTATCACCCTGCAAAAACCACAGCAGCTCATGAATAATCGAGCGCAGGTGGCAACGCTTGGTGGTGACCAGCGGGAAGCCTTCACGCAGATTAAAGCGCATCTGGTGACCAAAAATAGAGAGCGTGCCGGTGCCGGTACGGTCGTTTTTCGGGGTGCCCTCGTCGAGCACTTTCTGCATTAAATCAAGATACTGTTTCATGCTGCCTCAGGAGAGTTGTTGCTGTGGACGACGATACGCCCAAATCATCATAGCGATACCCGCGATAATCATTGGCACGGAGAGGATTTGCCCCATGCTGATGTATTGCACCCACGCGCCGGTAAACTGCGCGTCTGGCTGGCGGAAGAACTCAACGATGATGCGGAATGCACCGTAGCCGATCAGGAACAGGCCGGACACCGACGCGGTTGGGCGCGGCTTACGGATAAACAGGTTCAGAATGATAAACAGCACGATCCCTTCCAGCACCATTTCGTAAAGCTGGGAAGGATGACGCGGCAGCACGCCCCAGGTGTCGAAAATAGACTGCCATTCAGGGTGCGCAGGCAGCAGGCTGAGATCTTCTGCCCGCGAGCCGGGGAACAGCATCGCAAACGGCGAGGAGGGATCGACCCGCCCCCACAGTTCACCGTTAATGAAATTGCCCAGACGTCCGGCACCCAGACCAAAGGGGATCAGCGGCGCGATGAAGTCAGCTACCTGGAAGAAGCTGCGCTTCGTGCGGCGGGCGAAAATCAGCATCACCACGATCACGCCAATCAGGCCACCGTGGAACGACATGCCGCCGTCCCAGACGCGGAACAGGTACAGCGGATTATCAAGGAACAGCGGCAGGTTATAGAACAGCACGTAGCCGATGCGACCACCGAGGAACACGCCGAGGAAGCCCGCATAGAGCAGGTTTTCGACTTCGTTTTTTGTCCAGCCGCTGCCGGGGCGATTGGCGCGGCGCGTTGCCAGCCACATCGCAAAGACAAATCCCACCAGGTACATCAGGCCGTACCAGTGCAGGGAAACCGGTCCAATGGAAAAAATCACCGGATCAAAATCCGGGAAACGCAGATAGCCACTATTCATCTGTCACCACAAGTGATTGTTATTCCGCCGAAAGTGGACAGCGGTAATGACACGCGCCCGCGATTGTCGGGCGCTCCAAAGGAGCGAATCATAGCATAAGCGTAGAAAGGAGATGGCGCTGAAGTTGTAAAAGATATGTATACGTACGCTATCCTTCATGCGGTCATCCAGTACTCACCCTGGTGGCCGCCTGAAGGACGGCCTAGCGCCCACCGCGTATCAGCCCGCCCATGCCGCGCCGCTCCATAAATGCCGCGACCTGGTGGCGCACTTCCGTTGCCAGCTGTGCCTCAAGGCTGCGGCGGGCAAGGGTTTGCGCCTCTTCAAATTCGATATGGCGCAGCAGGTATTTGACCCGCGCCACCGAGCGTCCGTTCATCGACAGGTGACGGTAGCCGAGGCCGATTAAAATCGCCACGCACATGGTGTCGCCCGCCATTTCTCCGCACAAGCGCAGGTCAATGCCGTACTGCTCCGCGTCGCGGGCGATCATCGCCAGCGCGCGCAGCATCGCCGGATGCAGGCTGTCGTAAATACTCGCCACCCGCGTATTGTTGCGATCGACCGCGAGGATGTACTGCGTCAGATCGTTGGTGCCGACGGAGATAAAATCCACCCGGTTCGCCAGCTGCGGTAGCATAAAGAGCATCGACGGGACTTCCAGCATGATGCCGATACGCGGTTTCGGGATCGCGTAGCCGATCATCTCTTCCACTTCCCGCCCGGCGCGTTCAATCAGCCGCCGCGCCTCGTCCACTTCATCAATGCTGGTGATCATCGGCAGCAGAATGCTGAGATTGCCGGTCGCGGCGTTGGCACGCAGCATGGCGCGCACCTGTACCAGAAAGATCTCCGGCTGATCGAGGGTGATTCTGATGCCGCGCCAGCCCAGGCACGGGTTCTCTTCGCTGATCGGCATATACGGCAGCTGTTTGTCCGCGCCGATATCCAGCGTGCGTAAGGTGACGGGCTTGTCGTTGAACATTTGCAACATGCCCTGATACTGCGCAACCTGCTCTTCTTCCGAAGGAAAGCCGCTTTGCAGCATGAACGGAATTTCAGTGCGGTACAGGCCGATGCCGTCAATGCGACTACCCAGCTTCTGCTCATGCTCCGGGCTAAGTCCGGCGTTGAGCATGACCTTCACCCGTTCCCCGCTTTTCAGTTCGGCGGGACGTTCGACGTCATCTTCCGCAATGCGGCTGAGTTCGTTCTCTTCATTGATGAGGCGCTGATACTCTTTCAGCAGCACCGGCTCGGGGTCAACCAGCAGTTCACCGCGATAGCCGTCAATGATCAGCGTGCGGCGGTGCAGCACTGAAGGCTGGATATCCGCGCCCATCACGGTGGGGATCCCCAGCGCACGCACGATGATCGCGGCGTGAGAATTGGAAGCGCCGTCGCGTACTACCACGCCCACAAGGCGATCCTGCGGCAGTTCCGCCAGCGTCGCCGCCGACAGTTCGTCGGCCACCAGCACAAAGCGTTCCGGCCAGGCATTGGGTCCCTGCGTGGTGTCGTCGAGGTGGAACAGCAAACGCTGTCCCAGCGTGCGCAGATCTCCCGCCCGCTCTTTCAGATAACCGTCGGTGAGGGCGGCGAACTGCTCAGCAAATTTTTCGACAACCTTTTTCACCGCCCATTCGGCTACCGATCCACGATCAACTTCGTCGAACAGCTCACGGCGCAGGCGCGCATCGGAAAGCAGATGTGAATAGAGATCGAAAATCGCTGCCGTCTCTTTCTGCGCCCCGACCGCAAAACGTTTGCTGTAGCGCCGGAATTCACTGGCGGCTTCTTCCAGCGCCCCGGTCAGCCGCTCGCGCTCGGAGGCAGTATCCAGGGTTGAGGCTTCATAAACCTGCTCCATCAGCGGCAGCGAGGTGTCCATCCACCCTTCAGCCACGGCGACGCCGGGCGAAGCAGGCAGCGCACGAATGCGCGTCTGACGATACTGACCAAACAGCGCCGCCAGCTGCGACTGCGAAAGGATGGCCGCCATTTGCGTGGCAAGCGTAACCAGGAAGGACTCTTCGCTTTCGTCGTACTGGCGCAGTTCACGCTGCTGGACGACCAGCACGCCCAGTAACTGACGTCGCTGGATAATCGGCACGCCGAGAAACGCGCGGAAGCGCTCTTCTTTTACGGAGGGAATGTATTTAAAGCTGGGATGTTTTTGCGCGTCGGCCAGGTTGATGGGTTCCGCCAGGCGGCCCACCAGCCCGACCACGCCTTCATCAAACGCAAGCGCGACGGTGCGACCACGCGGTTTTTTCAAACCGCGCGTCGCCATCAGATAGTAACAACGCCGGTCATGATCGGCCAGGTAGACCGAGCAGACTTCAGTGTCCATCGCAAGGCAGATGTCGGTGACCAGAATATCCAGCGCTTCATTCAGGCGCGGCGCGCTGGCCACTTTCTCGACGATTTCTCGCAATCGGGTGAGCATAATTTGCGTGGCTTAACCTCTTTTACGTCGCCATGCAGGGGCGGTTTGCGGCTTAGGGGGACTTTCCTGAAGCGACATCACCATCCCTGCAAACTCTTTCATCACCCGCCGATAGACGTCACGTTTAAACGAGACGACCTGACGTACAGGATACCAGTAGCTTACCCAGCGCCAGCCGTCGAACTCTGGCGTGCTGCTGGTTTGCATGTTGATATCTGCATCGTTGCCGATTAACTGCAACAGAAACCACTTCTGCTTTTGGCCGATACAAACCGGCTTTGTGTCCCAACGCACCAAACGTTTCGGTAACTTGTAACGCAACCAGTTGCGAGTCGATGCGAGGATCCGCACATCTTTGCGGCTTAGCCCGACCTCTTCAAACAGCTCCCGGTACATCGCCTGCTCGGCTGTTTCTCCTGGATTAATTCCCCCTTGCGGGAATTGCCAGGAGTGCTGACCAAACCGCCGCGCCCACATGACCTGGCCCAGACGGTTACAGATTACAATACCCACATTCGGGCGGTAGCCATCGTCATCAATCACCGGACTACCTCAAACTAATCTTCAATGTGAATGATTGTTTCACACTCGCCGGGAACGGTAAACCACTCTCTTCGGGGAGAATTACCGGACAACCTTTGAATAACTCACAAAAATGCTTCAAGTTATAAACAGTTGGTCGGGGGAAAAGTCGATTTTATTCACTTTTTCTGTGGATAGAGTTGTGAAGAAGCATGGAATTAACGTGGGAAAACCCAGATAACTCTGATTATCTCAGCAAACGGCGCCTCAAATAAACAGCATTAATTCAGTCAGTTATATCTCAATAATGCCTCAAATAACATAAAAACGTGATAGCCATCACATAAGAGATCCACCAGTTGATGAAAGATCGCACAGCGTGGGATTTATCCACAGATTGTGCCAATAAGTTAGTCACTTTTTGTGTAAAAATTCGATTTTCGTCGCACGTCAAGGCTGTAAATGGAAACAGTAGTGCGGGTTTTTCACAGTTATCCCATTTTTCTGTGGATAACATGGTGTAAGATCCTGTTCATTGTCAGTGACCAGATTTGAAAAACCTTTTTTTAAAACGATCGCCACGCGATTTCCGGGAAAAAAAATGCCAGCAAATCAAACGGCTGGTGACACCTGTCAGAAAAAGATAAACTCTTTCTACGGTGAGTAAAATCACTGCTCATTTTTTAACCAAAGGTTGTTGCAATGTCTTCTCTTTCGCCATTGTCTTCTCCACCGCAAACTCAGACGCAGCTTTTACACCAGGCGCAGCAGCTCGCAGGCTACACGCTCGGCGAACTGGCCGCGCTGGCGGGCTTACCTGTTCCGCGCGATTTAAAGCGCGATAAGGGCTGGACCGGCCTGCTGCTGGAAGTGTGGCTGGGGGCGAGTGCGGGCAGCAAACCGGAGCAGGATTTTGCCGCGCTTGGCGTGGAGCTGAAAACCATTCCGGTGGACAGCCGGGGGCGTCCGCTGGAAACAACGTTTGTCTGCGTCGCGCCGCTGACCGGCAACAGCGGCGTCAGTTGGGAAACCAGCCACGTTCGCCACAAGCTGAAGCGGGTGCTGTGGATGCCGGTTGAAGGTGAGCGCACCATTCCACTGGCGGAACGCCGGGTTGGCTCGCCGCTGCTGTGGAGTCCGAACGAAGAAGAAGACCGGCAACTGCGGATGGACTGGGAAGAGTTAATGGATCTGATCGTGCTCGGTCAGGTGGAACGCATTACCGCCCGCCACGGCGAGGTGCTTCAGTTGCGTCCGAAGGCCGCCAACAGCCGTGCGTTGACTGAAGCCATCGGCGCACGCGGTGAGCTTATTTATACCCTGCCGCGCGGCTTCTATTTAAAGAAGAATTTCACCGCTGCCCTGCTGGCGCGTCATTTTCTGCTTTCCGCTGACTGACACCCGCTTTTGACATAATTTTAAGATTTTCCTGCTTTTTTATCCCCATCTGCCTGCGCTATTACTAAACTGTTATCAGAATCGGTCATTGAGGGGGAACAACGGTGAAAAAATGGGGAGTGTTAATTTCGGCTGTAGGGCTGGCCTGTGTGGTTTCAGGCTGTAGCAGCGATTACGTAATGGCAACCAAAGATGGTCGGATGATCCTGACCGACGGCAAGCCAGAAGTGGATAATGATACTGGTCTGGTCAGCTATCACGATCAGCAGGGAAATTCAGTACAAATTAACCGCGATGAAATATCACAAATTATTGAGCGCTAACCGCTGAAGGTCAGCCATCTGCTGACCTTTATGATTTTTTCCTTTCCCTTTTTCTTTCCCTCTGCCATTTTTATATTCCTTTGTCGGGAGGTTCCTGACGCGACTTATAAAAAGGAATTCGGCTATGCATTATCACCGTATCCCCCACAGCTCGCTTGAGATTAGCACCCTGGGGCTGGGCACTATGACGTTTGGTGAACAGAACAGCGAAGCCGACGCCCATGCACAGCTTGATTACGCCGTTAGCCAGGGAATTAACCTGATTGACGTCGCTGAAATGTACCCCGTCCCGCCGCGCCCTGAAACCCAGGGACTGACGGAGACTTACGTCGGCAACTGGCTGGCGAAGCGCGGCAATCGCGAAAAGCTGATTCTCGCCTCCAAAGTCAGCGGCCCGAGCCGCAATGGCGACAGCGGTATCCGCCCGGATCAGGCGCTGGATCGCAAAAATATTCGCGAGGCGCTGGACAAGAGCCTGAAACGGCTGCAAACCGATTACCTTGATTTATACCAGGTTCACTGGCCGCAACGCCCGACCAACTGCTTTGGCAAGCTTGGCTACACCTGGGCGGATTCCGCGCCGGTGGTGTCGCTGCTGGAGACGCTGGAAGCGCTGACCGAATATCAGCGCGCCGGTAAGATCCGCTATATCGGCGTGTCGAATGAGACGGCGTTTGGCGTGATGCGCTACCTGCATCTGGCGGATAAACACGATCTGCCGCGTATTGTCACCATTCAGAACCCGTACAGCCTGCTGAACCGCAGTTATGAGGTAGGTCTGGCGGAAGTCAGTCAGTTTGAGGGCGTGGAACTGCTGGCCTATTCCTGCCTGGCATTTGGCACGTTGACCGGTAAATATCTTAACGGCGCGCAGCCTGCGGGCGCACGCAATACGCTGTTCAGTCGCTTTACCCGCTACAGCGGTGAGCAGGCGCAGAAAGCGGTTGCCGCATATGTCGATATTGCCCGGCGTCACGGTCTCGATCCGGCGCAGATGGCGCTGGCCTTTGTGCGCCGTCAGCCATTCGTCGCCAGTACCCTGCTCGGTGCCACCAGCCTGGAGCAGTTGAAAACCAACGTCGGAAGCCTGCATCTGGAGCTTAGCGAAGAGGTGCTGGCGGAGATTGAAGCAGTGCATCAGGTGTATACCTACCCGGCACCCTGAGTCAGCATGTCCGCCGACGGACATCGGCGGGCACGCTTTTACCCGGTTGCATCAACGCCTCTTCCGGCGGTTATTTTCGCTTAACGCGGCCCCAGATCCACAGCGCAGCAATCGCCAGCGCAAAAATCACCCCAAAACCGACACCGACGCCGATAATCGGCACGCCAATTTTGACCGCCAGTGAGTACAGCCCCAGCATCAGCAGCATGGCGCTGTTTTCACCGAGGTTTTGCACCGCAATCGCGTTACCCGCACCAACCGTTCGCTTACCGCGCTCCTGTAACAGCGCGTTAAGCGGTACCACGAAGAAGCCGCCAAATACGCCAATAATGAGCAGGATGGCATACGCCGGGAGTTGGGTAGTTTGCAGAGCGAAAAAGACCACCCCGATGCCGATCAGTATCCCCGCAGGCATACAGCGCGCGACGGTTTCCAGCGTGATGAGTTTTGCCGCCGCTCCTGCGCCAACAACGATACCCACCGCCACCATTGCGTTGAGGTAAGTCGGCGTGGCGTTATCAACAATGCCCAGCGCCACCGGCACCCACAGAACCAGCAGAAAACGCAGCGTGACGCCCGCGCCCCAGAACAGGCTGGTGCCCACCAGCGAGAAGCGGGTTTCATTGTCAGTCCACAGTGTCCGGCAGGCGGAGAAGAAGCTGCGGGTCATCGGCGTAAAGCGCCAGGATTGACCGGGACGTGCGGCAGGCAGTTTCGGGATCATCAAATTGGCGACAACCGCCCCGGCGTAGGCCAGGGCGCACACGCCGAGCGCTGCCATCACGTGCCAGTCGGCCAGCACGCCACCCGCTACCGAGCCAAGCAGGATGGAAGCGATGGTTGAGGACTCCATCAAACCGTTAGCTTTCACTAACTTATCCCCGGTGGTTAATTCACCGAGAATGCCGTATTTGGCGGGAGAATAGGCTGCGGCCCCGACCCCTACCAGCGTATAGCCAATGAACGGGTTAATGCCAAAGCAGATGCTGCCAGCGCCAACCAGCTTCAGGATATTGGCAAACATCATCACCCGGCCTTTGGCGAAGCTGTCGGCGATTTGCCCGACAAACGGAGCGAAAAGTATGTAAGCGCCTACAAACACCATTTGCAGAACCGGCTGGCTCCAGTCCGGGTAAAACAGCTCCTTCATCAGCGCCAGCGTGGCAAACAGCAACGCGTTGTCGGCGAACGCAGAGAGAAACTGCGCGCCGATCACCGCCTTCATCCCTTTCGACCATAGCGAAGTGTTAGTGTGTACTGACTCACTCATGAGCGTGTTCCGCCTCATCAACCATGCCTTTTAAGGTAACGAAATCCGGCTTACCGCTGCCGAGCAGAGGCATTTGTTTGATAAAGCGGATATCGCGCGGGACCGCCAGCTCCGGCACACCGTTGCTGCGGGCGTACTGTTGCAGTTTGTCGCGGCTAAGTTCGTTATCGGTCGTAAAGAGCACCAGCGCTTCACCTTTGCTGGCATCCTGCTTGATAGCCGTCGCGTGCATTTTGTCTGGCGAAACCGCCATCGCCAGTTGCTCGACCATCTCAAGCGAAACCATTTCCCCGGCGATTTTGGCAAAGCGTTTGGCGCGCCCCTGGATGCGTACAAAACCCTGCTCGTCAAACGCCACGATATCCCCGGTGTCATACCAGCCGGTTTCGATATCGCCGTTGGCGTTTTCCGCTGTCGGCGCTTCCAGCACGCCAGGATTTTCTACCCGCAGGTAGCCGCTCATAATGTTCGGCCCTTTTAACTGTAGCCGTCCGCCCTCTTCAATGCCCGGCACCGACAGCAAACGCGCGTCGAGGCCCGGCAGAATGCGCCCGACGGTGCCGGGTTTGGCTGCCATCGGCACGTTGATGGAGACGACCGGCGCGCATTCGGTCACGCCGTAGCCTTCCAGCACGCGCAGGCCGAATTTGTCCTGCCAGAGCTGGCGGGTGCTCTCCTGAAGTTTTTCCGCGCCCGCCACCACGTAGCGCAGACGGTAGAAATCATACGGGTTGGCAAAGCGCGCGTAGTTGCCGAGGAACGTTGAGGTGCCGAACAGCACGGTGCAGTTACGGTCGTAAACCAGCTCCGGCACGATGCGATAATGCAGCGGGCTGGGGTAAAGGAACACCTGCGCCCCGGTCAGCAGTGGCGTAAACAGGCCGACGGTCAGGCCGAAGGAGTGAAACAGCGGCAGCGCCGACATAAAGCGGTCACTGGCGGTAAAGTCAGCGATGGTTTTGATCTGCTCGACGTTCGCCAGAATGCTTTTATGGCTGTGCACCACGCCTTTCGGGTTCCCTTCCGAACCGGAGGTGAAGAGGATCACCGCCGGATCTTCCGGCTGCTGCTTCACCTGCGCCAGATGCGGCATAAACAGATGGGCAAAAATCCATACTTTGTCGGCGGTGGTGACGTCGCTTTTTAAATCTTCCAGGAACACCCAGCGCACCTGCTTAAGCTGCTCCGGCAGATGCCACAATTTGCCTTTATCGAGGAACTGGCGCGAGGTGAACACCGTTTTGATTTCGGCGGCGGTAATGGCGCTGGTCAGTCCTTTCACTCCCGCCGTGTAGTTCATCATCGCCGGAATACGTCCGCGTGAGATGGCCCCGAAAATCACCGCCGCGCTGATCCCGGCGTTGGGCAGCATCAGGCCGATTTTTTCACCCTGGACGCTGTATTTTTCCAGGATTCGCCCGACGAACAGCGTTTTGGTCAGCAGTTTACGGTAGCTGTCCGGCGTGAAGTTGATGTCTTCCACGCAGGGTTTGCGAGCCCCGAAGCGGTCCTGCGCTGCCAGCAGCGCTTCAAACAGCGTTTCGCGCGGGCGCACGGCCATGCGCGCTTCCATCATAATTTGATGGAGCATCTCCCCCGCCAGCTTACGGCGGTCACGGGCGCGAGGCGCTTCCGGCATCGGAATAGAGGTTGGCGGTAAAATATGCAGGGTGATGCGCGGAAACAGGCGCTGTTTCACCAGCCCTTTCAGGCGGCTGAAGAAGGTCAGTTCCGCCCCTTCAATGCGTACCGGCACAATGGTCGCTCCGGCTTTGGCAGCAACAAACGCTGCGCCGTCATAGATTTTCATCAGCGAGCCGCTGACCGAGATGCGCCCTTCCGGGAAAATCACCACCGGGCGGCCCTGCTCAATCAGCCGCACCAGATGTTTAATGGACATTGGTTTGGTGGGATCGAGCGGGACGATATCAATCAGCGATTTCAGCCAGCGCATATACCATTGCTGGCTGATGGAGGTGTACACCGCAAAGGTCGGGCGAATGGGCAGAAACAGCGCCAGCAGAATGCCGTCAATAAACGAGACGTGATTAGGGGTAATCAGGATTTTTTGCTGATGCAGTGCGTGAGTGTCGCCGGTGACTGTGATCCGAAATAAGATCTGAAAAAGCTGGCGAAAAAAACCTAAAAGCATATCAACTCCCTTTGCTGGTTTGAGAACGTTTGTAACGCATAGAAGTAGCATAACAGGCGCAGCAGCAAAATGGAGGCGAAAAAAAACCTGCGCATCTGCGCAGGCCGGTGTAAGAGTCGGGTACGAAGTTCGTACCAAAAAATCTCACCAATCAATACCTCTGGGATAATCAGAGTAGCAATCCACGTTAAACCTCCACCAGCGGACAATCGCAACATCCTGGCGCAAAGTGTAACTAAAGGTATGAATTAGCTTTTTCTCATTTCACCAGGCGATGACGTAACGAGTCACCCTGACATTACTGACGGCGATCACAGGCCGCATTATTGCTACGTGCTAAGCTACACTCCTTGAACGATGAACGTTTTTCCGTAAAAATTAATATGATGTACACATAACATCACTCAGCGGCATCAGCACGTAAAGCGACTGAAGGATGAAAGGTGTAAGCGTTTTCCCCTATAAGGCAAAGTATGGCGACAATAAAAGATGTAGCCCGGCTCGCAGGCGTTTCTGTCGCCACCGTTTCCCGCGTTATCAATAATTCACCCAAAGCCAGCGACGCTTCGCGCCAGGCGGTGCTGACGGCGATGGAAGCGCTGTCTTATCACCCTAACGCCAACGCCCGCGCGCTGGCACAGCAATCAACGGAGACTATCGGTCTGGTGGTCGGCGATGTTTCCGATCCCTTTTTTGGCGCGATGGTTAAAGCCGTTGAACAGGTGGCCTACCACACCGGCAATTTCCTGCTGATTGGCAACGGCTACCATGACGAACATAAAGAGCGTCAGGCCATTGAGCAACTGATGCGCCACCGCTGCGCGGCGCTGGTGGTTCACGCCAAAATTATTCCTGATGCCGAGCTGATCGGTCTGATGAAACAGATCCCCGGCATGGTGCTGATTAACCGTATCGTGCCTGGCTATGAAAAGCGCTGCGTGGCGCTGGATGACCGTTACGGCGCGTGGCTCGCCACCCGTCACCTGATCCAGCAGGGTCATACCCGCATCGGCTATTTATGCTCGAATCACGCGATTTCCGACGCAGAAGACCGCTTGCAGGGCTATTACGACGCGTTGAAAGAAAGCGGCCTGCCCGCTAACGACCGGCTGGTCACGTTTGGTGAACCCGATGAAAGCGGCGGCGAGCAGGCAATGACCGAACTGCTGGGGCGCGGCAAGAATTTTACCGCCATCGCCTGCTATAACGACTCCATGGCCGCTGGCGCAATGGGCGTGCTGAACGATAACGGCATTGACGTTCCGCGCGAAATTTCGCTGATTGGTTTCGACGACGTGCTGGTGTCCCGCTACGTGCGCCCGCGTCTGACCACCGTGCGCTACCCTATCGTGACGATGGCGACCCAGGCCGCCGAACTGGCGCTGGCGCTGGCGGAAAATCGCCCGCTACCGGAAATTACCCATTTATTTAGCCCAACGCTGGTACGCAGGCAATCGGTGACTACGCTCGCGGAAAATTAATGTCCGCTATACTGATAATGGCATATGATAAATGCCATTATCAGTATTTATTCTTATGCGTGTCGAGTTTTATATAATTCTCATAAATAATTACCGCTTCAGACTTACCCTTTCCGTATTAGTTAGGTAAAGCGATATCAGAGAATGAAGAGCTTAACTGCACCTTTGACATTTACCGTACCAACCGCGTCGGGGCGCAGGAGGGATTGCGTTCGCTGCGGGTGGGATTTTGGCATTTTTTGGTGCTCCGATAATTTTTGTTGCCGCTGCCACAATTATATTAGGTATTGCCCTGAATATTGCATTGAATATACTTGATGAGCGCTATCATATTTCAGGCTCAATAAAAGAGAAAATTCGGGAAGCCTTTCAGAACTCATTTAAAATAAGACAATGGTATCAACAACACCTTCCTTATGACCTGTATTTATTTTATAACTCGAGGAATTAACCATCATGCTGCAAAAAATAATCAAAAAGATGCCGGAGAAATTAATTTATTATGGTGCAAAAGCATTGACCATCATAATTTTTATCTCCCCCCGGTCACATCAGCTTCCCCTGAAAAATGGGTACTGACTCAAACAGATAGCCGTCAAAATCCGGCGCGTCTTCATCGGAGAGTTCCAACAGGCTATTTTTGACGTTTTCGAGATGCTGCCACATGGCCTGCCACGCGCCCATTACATCGCGGCGGCGCAAGGCGGCGAGGATGGTTTGCCGGTCGCCCAGCCATTTCAGGCGGTAGGCGCGGCTGGCGATATGCACGTTAAACTGCTGCCAGAGCGGGCTGCTGTCCATCTGATGCCAGATGTTTTCCACCGTCACCAGCAGCATCTGATTTTGCGATGCCCCCGCCAGCACCAGGTGGAACATTTTGCTGTTGTCCTGGCTGGTATCGTTGCTGGCAATCGCCCGCTGCTCCTGCTCAATAATCCGCCGCAGGTTGTCGATGTCGGCACGGGTCGCCATCCGTGCGGCGAAAGCGGCGATGTTGCTTTCCAGAAGCTGCCGGGCCTGAAGGATCTCAAACGGTCCGACGTCGCTGGCGAGCAGGCGTTCTTCGTCGCTTTCTTCTTCGCAGGGGACGCGCATTACGTAAACGCCGGACCCCTGGCGGATATCCACCGTGCCCTGAAGTTCCAGCATCAGTAGCGCCTCGCGGACGATGGTCCGGCTGACGCCGTATTTTTCGGCGATGTTGCGTTCAGGCGGGAGCCGCGAGCCGGGCGGGTATAATCCCTGCACGATTTGCGCGCGTAAGTCTTCACCAATTTCCTGGTAAGGTTTTTTTTCCGGCGGGACGACGGCCTTCTCCACACTATCACCTGTGCATACGTTGAGGTTGGCGTCCGGGGGAAGCCCGGACGCGGAGCATTTTAGCAAATTTCGCGCCGCGTCAGGAGTGTCCCCCGCAGGTTATTTATCTTCATCGTCAAGCGTTAGCGTGAGTGCTCGCCGCTCGCGTAGCTGCCGGAACCACCCGGCGGATTTTTTCGCCCGCCGCGCGCGGTTATTTTGCAGGTCGATTTCAATCAGGCCGTAGCGATTTTTGAACGCGTTCATCGGCGAGACGTTATCGGTGAACGCCCAAAGCATATACCCCTGGCAGTTTGCGCCATCCTGCCGCGCCAACAGGGTGTGATACAGATGCTCGCTGATAAAACGGATGCGGTAGTCATCTTCAATCACGCCGTCGGCGTTACGAAACTGCCCTTCGTTCTCGACGCCCATGCCGCTTTCAGCCACAAACCACGGGATATTGCGGTACTCATCTTTGATGCGCATCGCCATATCGTAGATGATGCGCGGATAAATCTCCCAGCCGCGCGAGGCATTCATTTTACGTCCCGGCAGGTCGAACGGTTCGTAATACCACGCCGGGTGGAACGGCGTCTGCGGATGCCAGGCGCGGGACGGCGCTTTTACCCGGTGAGGATAGTAAAGATTGATCCCCAGTTCATCGACGGTATTATCGCGGATTATTGCCAGTTCGTCCGGGGTGTACTCCCACGCCACGCCGTGTTGCTCCAGCAAAGTGAACAGTTCGGCGGGATATTCGCCATGGACCAGCGGATCGAGAAAGACGCGGTTATAAAACAGATCGTAAACTTCCGCAGCCCGCACGTCGTGCGCAGCGCGCGAACGCGGATACGTCACTTCCGGGTTAAGGATACAGCCCACCGTACCGTGATAACCCTTCTGGCGGAAAAGCTGTACCACTTTCGCCGTTGCCAGCGTTTTATGATGATTCCACTGCATCCAGGTGCCGGTGTTTTGCTCATACGGCCAGCGCAGCGCATCCAGATAAACCCGCGTCTGGACGACAATCGGCTCGTTAAACGTGAACCAGCGGGTAACCTGGCGGTGATAGCGCTCAAACACTTTTTCCGCATACAGCACGTACAGGTCAACGACTTTTTTCGACGCCCAGCCGCCGTAGTTTTCCAGCAGGTAGCCCGGCAGTTCGTAATGCTCCAGACAGATCATCGGCTTGATGCCGTGCCGCGCCATTTCCGCAAACAGCGCGTCGTAATAGCGGGCGTAGTCTTCATCCACCGTGCCGTTTTCGTAGTCGGTTAAAAAGCGCGACCAGTTGATCGAGGTGCGGTAGTGGGTCAATCCCGCCTCTTTCATCAGCGCGACATCTTCCCGAAAGCGGTTGATAAAATCGGTGGCGACCGCCGGGCCGTAGCCGTTATGCCAGACGTGGCGATCGTTTTTGTACCACAGATCCGGCCATGAATCCTGGCCCTCTTTTTTCCCGCTCCAGCCTTCGGTTTGCCAGGCGGAAGCCGCCGCGCCAAGAATAAAATCGTCCGGGATCGTTAACGTTTTTGTACTCATAAGCTCCTCATTTGGTAGCGGCAGCCTGCTGTTCACTGAGCAGTTGCGCCTGCTCCGCGCGGCGGGAGGCAATTTTAACGAACGGCAGATAGATGATCACCGCCGTGATAATGCAGATAAGCTGGGTGACCACCGCGCCCATCGATCCGGCGGTGGACAGCCAGGCGTTAATCAGCGGCGGCGTAGTCCACGGCACCATCACCACCGCTTTTCCGGCAAAGCCGGTGACGGTCGCAAAGTAGCCAATCGATCCGGTCACCAGCGGGGTGATGATAAAAGGAATGGCGAGGATCGGATTGAGCATGATCGGCATCCCGAAGATCACCGGCTCGTTGATATTAAAGATCCCCGGACCAATGGAAAGTTTGGCGATCTCGCGCATTTCTTTGCGTTTGGTAGCGATCATCACCGCGATCAGCAGGCCGATTGTCAGTCCCGATCCGCCAATGCTCATGTATACATCCCAGAACGGCATGGTGATGATGTTGGGCACCTCTTTGCCCTGCTCGAAGGCGCTCATATTGACGGTGATCGCCCCCAGCAGCAGCGGCTCGCGGATCGGTTTGATCATCTGATTACCGTGAATGCCGATCACCCAGAAAAGCTGGGCGACAAACATCAGCAGCAGGATCCCCGGCAGGCTCTGCACCACCCGCTCCAGCGGCTGCTGTACCACCTGGTACACCGCGTCGTAGAGATACATGCCGGTGATTTGATGGAAAACAAAGCCAAAGGTGGCAATGACCGTGGTGGTGATGATCGCCGGGATCAGCGCGGAGAACGAAGCGGAGACGTTCGGCGGCACGGTGTCCGGCATACGGATTTTCAGCCCGTCGCGTTTCTCCAGCCAGCAGTAAATTTCCACCGACAAAATCGCGATAAACATGCCGAGGAACAGGCTGCGGGTGTCCGAGAACTGGCGCAGCAGCACGTCTTTCACTTCGTGCATTTGTCCATCCACCATCATTTCTACCGTGGTGGGCGTCACGCAGATAAAGCAAATCACCGCCAGCAGGCCGGGAAACAGCGTTTTGATACCGTTGATCCTGCCCAGCTCAATGCCGATCAAAAACACGGCCCCGATGTTGAGGAAGTTCAGCGTGGCATAGTTAATGGCGCTGGTGATGGGTTTGAGCGCGGCGAGAAAGGACAGCGCCTGAAAGCTGGCAAGCCCGTTTTTCGGGTCCAGCACCATGTTGGAAATAAGGACGGAAAAAGCACCCACGATGATCACCGGCATCAGCGTGATGAATGAGGCTTTGATCGCCATGATATAGCGATAGCTGTTGAATTTTGTCGCAAAACTGCCCAGCGAGTCGATCAATTTGTCCTGAAATGCCATCGGGAAGTACCTCAGTATTTTAAGGGCTGATGAGCGAAACGGGGACGGCTGACACCCATTTGGCATACCAAAAATAGTCACAAGGGGAGAAAAGTTCTGTGACTGCGGTCGCAACCCGGCAAGCGGTATTCCAGATAAGCCATTTAAATCCATTTGGCATACCAAATAAGGCAGAGGAAACGCGATATTTGTTTTCCGGCAATGCATTACCGCTTTTTCTCTAAGGAGAAATGGCTATAAGCCAGACGTTTTCGTTGTTAGACAGGGCGTGGCGCGGCTCTTATCGTTCGTCATTATTTGTAAATTGACGAGGGATTCCTTTTGGCCAGGTTACTGAAAACATTAACAACAAAACCCACGCGCTTTACCCTTGCTCTGAAAATCGCGCTGCTGGGCGGCGCGGTGGCTTTTTCTTCACTGGCAGGCGCTGAAGAGACGTTAAAAGAAGGCATCACGCCCGCCACTGACGCAAGCCAGGTTCCGGCAGCGGCGAAGCTGCGTAAGGATACGGTGGTGGCCGGGATCTCCGAACCACAGGGGATTTTTAACCCTTACTTTTTTGTTAACGGCTGGGATGAGAACGTCACCAACGTGATTTTCTCGCGCCTTATTGACTGGGATAGCCAGGGCAAACTGGTGCCGGGTCTGGCGGAAAGCTGGAACGTCAGCCCCGATGGTAAGGTGTACACCATCAAACTGCGCCCGAATCTGACTTACAGCGACGGCTCGCCGCTCACTGCCGAAGACGTGGCGTTTACCCTGACCGTGCTTTCCGATCCAAAATATGACGGCGACACCGACATCACGCTTGCCAATATCGCCGGTGGCGCAGAGTACAAAGCAGGAAAAGCGGACAGCGTTAGCGGTCTGAAGGTGATTGACCCACTGACGCTTGAAGTGACCACCACCCAGCCGGGCGCGACGACGCTGGCGAAAATCGGCGGGCCGGTACTGTCGAAAGCCTACTACGGCAAAAATTATCAGCGCGGCAATCTCGATTATCTGCGCACCCTGCACGGAAAACCGCTGGGCAACGGCCCGTATGTTTACGACAAATACATTCCGGGCCAGGAGATCCGTTTCCACGCCAATACGCACTTTTACCGTGGCACTCCGCCCACGCCGCGTTTTATTTATCGCGTGACTAATCCGTCCACCAATTTCCAGCTTTTCCAGACCGGCGAAACGGATTATGACGCATTCACCTCGCGCCCGGATGATATTGAACAGCTGAAGCTGCTTGGCTTCGCCAATATTAATCTGTACGGATCCAGCGATTACAGCGAGGTGGAATTCAACGTCCGCCGCCCTGCCCTGAAGGATGTGAAGGTCCGTCAGGCGCTGATTTACGGCCTGGATCGCCAGAAGCTGATCGACGTGGTGTATCAGGGGTACGGCACCGTCGCCGTTGAGCCGATTGCGCCGATTTCGTGGGCCTATAACCCGGAAGGCGTGAATCCTTACAAATACGATCCGGCGCAGGCGAAAAAGCTGCTGGATGACGCGGGCTGGAAACCGGGCGCGGACGGCATCCGGGTGAAGGATGGTAAACGCCTGGAACTGACGCTGCTGGTCAGCAAGAAAGTGCTGAACGACGCGCTGATCCCCATCGCCAAAGAGAACTGGCAGCAGATCGGCGTGCTGCTTAAACCGCAGGTGGTGGACTTTAACGCCCTGATGGCGCAGCGCAAATCGGGCAATTACGATCTGGCCTCTTTCAGCACCAGCACGCTGAACGATCCGCACGACGGGGTGTGGGATTTCTACAGCACCGAGGCGAAAGAGTCAGGCTATAACAATCCTGACGTCGATAAACTGATTAACGAAGGCAACGCCACGCTCGACGTGGAAAAACGCAAGCCGATCTACCACCAGCTGTATAAAGTGCTGGCGAACGATCCGCCGGTGATCCTGCTCGGCAACCGTAAAATTCTCTCTGCCAGCAGCGCCCGCGTGACCGGCTTTAAACCGGACATTTATAACGGGCTGACCGGTAGCCTGCCGGATGTAAAAATCGTCAAGTGATGCCGTAACCATCGCCGCCACCGGGGACAATCCGGCGGCGGCCGTGAGAGAACCATGAGAAATTTTATCCTGCGGCGACTGCTGCAAACCCTGCCGATGCTGCTGCTCGCCTCGTTTATCATCTTTATGCTGTTTGCCAAAACGCCTGGCGACTTTATTGATGGCAACATCACCCTGACCGCCGCCCGCGCCGCCGAACTGAAAGCGATTTACGGACTCGATCAGCCGCTGTTTAGCCGCTATCTGCACTGGCTGGGCCAGCTTTTACAGGGCGATCTGGGTTTCTCGCTGCAATATCAAATCCCGGTCAGCCAGTTGCTGAATCAGTACATCTGGAATTCCTTTCTGCTGGCAATCATCGCGCTGGTGTTTTACTGGGGCATTGGCCTGACGGTCGGCATTGTTTCGGCGCTGAAGTCCAATTCGCTGTTCGACCATCTGGTCAGCGTGCTGGTCTTCGCGGCGATGTCGTTTCCGACTTTCTTTCTCTGCCTGCTGCTCATCAAGTGGTTTGCGGTGGATCTACACTGGCTCCCGGTCGGCGGGATGACGAATACCGGCAGCGATGACAGCGGCTGGGCATGGATGATGCAGGTTGCCGCGCATCTGGTGCTGCCGGTGCTGGCGCTGGTCATGCTCCAGGCCGGTAGCCTGACGCGCTATTTTCGCGCCAGTATGCTGGACGTGGTGAAGATGGATTTTATCCGTACCGCCCGCGCCAAAGGATTACGCGAGCGGACGGTCATTTTTAAGCACGCGCTGCGCAATGCCCTGCTGCCGATTATCACCCTGCTCGGCTTTGAGCTTCCCGGCCTGTTTTCCGGGGCGATCATCACCGAAAAAGTCTTCAACTGGCCGGGTGCCGGGCATATTCATATTGATTCGCTGGCGGCCCGTGATTATCCGGTGCTGATGGGATTTACCCTGTTTCTGGCGGTGTTAACCATTCTCGGCAATTTGCTGGCCGATGTGCTTTACGCGTGGGCCGATCCGCGCATTCGGGTGAGGTCGTGATGCTGCGTTCACTGTTTTCCACCCAGCGCCGACTGCGCAAAGCTGAAATCCCGACACTGGCGCAGGTGACGCCTTCCCCGTGGCGTCAGGCGTGGCGCGCGCTGCGGCAAAACCGGCTGGCGATGCTGTGCCTGATTTTGTTGATCGTCATGGCGCTGTGGTGCGTGCTGGGGCCAGTCTGGTCCCCGTGGAAAGATGACGCCACCGACGTGCTGATGATCAACAAGCCGCCGGGCGCGGAACACTGGCTTGGCACCGATTTTCTGGGGCGCGACGTCTATACCCGCCTGCTGCTGGCCGGGCGCATTTCGCTGATTATCGGCCTGCTGACCATGCTGCTGTCGGTGGCGCTCGGCTATCTGCTCGGCGCGGTTTCAGGCTATGTCGGCGGGCTGACCGATAAGCTGCTGATGCGCCTCGCCGATCTGGTAATGACCATTCCCAGCCTGCCGCTGCTGATTGTCGCCGGGGCGATGCTGTCGGAACTGGATTTTTCGCCGGAATCGCGCATTTACATGGTGATTGTCATGCTTAGCCTGCTGGAGTGGCCGAAGCTGGCGCGGCTGGTACGCGGGCAAATTCTTTCCCTGCGCGAACGCGATTTTATGCTGGCGACGCAGGTGCTGGGTCTGTCCTCGCGCCGCCGTCTGCTGGGGCATCTGCTGCCTAATACCATCCCGATTCTGGTGGTGATGGCGACGATGGCGGTGGCGAACGCCATTCTGACCGAATCCGCGCTCAGCTATCTCGGCCTCGGTGTGGTACCGCCCACTCCCTCGTGGGGCAATATGATGGATGCCGCCAACAGCCTGATTGATTTTCAACGTCGCCCGTGGCTGTGGATGCCGCCGGGGATCGCCATTTTTATTACCGTCATCGCCATTAATGTTCTCGGCGACGGCCTGCGCGACGCGCTGGACCCGAAAATGAAACGCAGGAGCCTGAAATGAGCGAACCCCTGGTCGCTTTCAATCATCTTTCCGTCTCATTCGCCGCCGATCAGGGCCGCGTGCGCGCGGTGCAGGAGGTTTCCTTTGCCGTTCATGCCGGACAGACCGTGGGCGTGGTCGGCGAGTCCGGCTGCGGAAAAAGCGTTACCGCCATGTCGCTGATGGGCCTGCTGCCTCCGCAGGCGGCGCGGCTTGACGGCGGAGAAATCCGCTTTCAGGGGCGCGACCTGCTAACCCTGAAGCCATCGCAGATGGCCGATCTGCGCGGCAACGAGCTGGCGATGATTTTTCAGGAGCCGATGAGCGCGCTTAACCCGGTGCTGACCATCGGCGAACAGCTTTGTGAACCGCTGATCCGCCACCGGGGAGAATCGCCAAAAGCCGCGTGGCAGCACGCGACCCGGCTGATAACCCACGTCGGACTGGCGCGCGCCGAAAGCCTGATGACCAGCTACCCGCACCAGCTTTCCGGCGGAATGCTGCAACGGATCATGATCGCGATGGCCTTAAGCTGTCGTCCCAAACTGTTGATTGCCGACGAGCCGACCACCGCGCTGGATGTGACGGTGCAGGCGCAGATCCTGCGTCTGCTGCGCGATCGGGCGCGCGAGCATCATATGGCGCTGATGCTGATCACCCACGATCTGGGGGTGATCGCCCAGATGGCGGAGCATGTGGTGGTGATGTACGCCGGACGGGTGGTCGAGCAGGGAGCCACCGCCGACGTGCTGCGCCATCCGCTGCATCCGTACACCCAGGGGCTGATTGCCTCGCGTCCGGTGCCCGGTCAGCGCCAGCGTCGGCTGTATTCCATTCCCGGTCAGGTCCCGGATCTCGCCGCTCTGCCGCCGTACTGCGCGTTTACTGACCGCTGCGCGCGGGCCACCGAGCGTTGCCGCCAGGGCGTTCCGCCGCTGGTCGGGCAGACCCGGCAGGCGGCCTGTTTTTACAGTGGTCTTGCGGAGTCTGGTCTATGAGCCATGAATATGTGATTGAAGTGGACGGCCTGAAGAAGCACTTTCCGCTGCGCGACGGGCTGTTTGGTCAGGAAACCGGGCAGCTACGGGCGGTGGACGGGGTCAGCTTTAAGATCCGCCAGGGGACTATTTTTGGCCTGGTGGGCGAATCCGGCAGCGGCAAAACCACCGTTGGCCGCACCCTGCTCGGCCTGTACGACAAAACGGCGGGCAGCGTGAAATATCGCGGCCGGGAGTTGCACGATCTGTCGGCGCGGGAACTGCGGGCGCTGCGCCCAAAAATTCAACTGGTCTTTCAGGACCCGTACAGTTCCCTCAACCCGCGCATCCGCGTGGGGGATGCTATCGGTGAGGCGATGCTGGAGCACCGCCTGTGTTCACGGGCGCAACTGCGTGAGAAAGTGACCGAGGTGATGGCTATCTGCGGCCTGTCGGCCCAGCACTATAATCGCTTCCCGCATGAGTTTTCCGGCGGCCAGCGGCAGCGCATCGGCATTGCCCGCGCGCTGATCCTCAACCCGGATTTTATCATCGCCGACGAGCCGATTTCAGCGCTCGACGTTTCCATTCAGGCGCAGATCATCAATCTGTTTTCCGACCTGCGCGATGAGCGCGGGGTGACGTTTTTGTTTATTTCCCACGATCTCGGCGTGGTGGAACATTTGTGCGATGACGTGGCGGTGATGTATCTGGGGCAACTGGTCGAAACCGCCAGCCGCGATACGCTGTTCAGCCAGCCGCTGCATCCGTATACCCAGGCGCTGCTCGCCGCCGTGCCGACGCTCGACCCGGACAGCGAGCCGGTCGCCGTGGTGCAGGGCGAAATTCCCGACCCTTCGCGCCCGCCTGCTGGCTGCCGGTTTTCTTCACGCTGCCCGCACGCCGTGGCGCGCTGCCATGAGGAGATCCCCGCGCTGCGCGAGGTGTCGCGCGAGCACCGCGTGGCCTGCCATCGGGTCAGCGTTGAGGACGGGATCGCCCGGCTGACGTAGCGTTATGTTGATCCATGTACAATCCTGGCGAAGCCGTTCTTTTTCCACACAATCCCTGTGTTAAACTGCGGCTTATCATGTGGCATCAGGAATAAATAATGGCAACAATGCTGGATGTCTCACTACGCGCCGGGGTGTCGAAAGCGACGGTTTCCCGCGTACTGAACGGCACAGGTCAGGTGAAAGAGAGCACCCGTCAGCAGGTTTTTAAGGCGATGGAAGAACTGGGCTACCGGCCCAATTTTCTTGCCCGCTCGCTGGCTAACCGTACCAGTAACAGCATTGGCCTGGTGGTCTCTACCTTTGACGGCTTCTACTTTGGTCGTCTGCTTCAGCAGGCGGCGCGGCAGACAGAATCTTACGGTAAACAACTGATTGTGACCGACGGTCATGACACGCCGGAGTGCGAAGAGCAGGCGATACAAATGCTGGCGGACCGCCACTGTGACGCCATCGTTCTCTATACCCGCTTTATGAGTGAAAAAACGATGATGTCGCTGATCCAGTCGCTGCCGATGCCGCTGGTGATTGTAAACCGCGACGTCAGCCAGGCGCGTGAGCGCTGCGTTTTCTTCGAGCAGCAGGACGCGGCGTTTCAGGCGGTGGATTTTCTCATCGCCCAGGGCCACCACGATATCGCCTGTATTACCGCGCCGATCCATACGCCGACCGGCAAAGCAAGGCTGATGGGGTATCGTAAAGCGCTGGAAAAACACGGTATTCCGCTTGATAAAGCGAAGATCAAATACGGTGATTCAGGCATGACCGGCGGCTACGAGCTAAGCCGGGAACTGCTGGCGGAAGGCGTCAGGTTCAGCGCGCTGTTCGCCTGTAACGACGATATGGCCCTCGGCGCGTCGAAGGCGTTGCACCAGGCGGGGCTGCGTATTCCGCAGGATGTGTCCCTGTTTGGCTTCGACGATGCCCCCAGTGCCCGCTGGCTGGAGCCGGGGCTGTCGACCGTGTATTTACCCATCGACACGATGATAGCCACGGCGATTGATCAGGCGATGAAACTGGTCAGCGGCGAACCGCCGGAGCCGATCCCGCCGTTTACCGGCAAGCTGGTGCTGCGCGATTCGGTCACGACGGGGCCGTACTTCAATTCAAAGTAATTCCAGCGCCAGTAATTCTTCAATGGTCTGGCGGCGGCGAATCAGCCGTGCGCGACCGCCATCAAACAGTACTTCCGGTAGCAGCGGGCGGCTGTTGTAGTTGGACGACATCGACGCGCCGTAAGCACCGGTATCATGCAGCACCAGATAATCTCCCGGCACCACGGCAGGCAGCGCGCGGGTTCCCACTTTGCCCCCTTCCTGCTGGGTGAAGACATCGCCGGATTCACACAGCGGCCCGGCAATCACCGTTTCCAGCGTCGGCGCAGCGCTGAGATCGCGCCCGTCCGCCGCCAGCGCGCTGATGTGGTGATAGCTGCCGTACATCGCCGGGCGCATTAAATCGTTAAAGCCCGCGTCAATCAGCACAAAGTGGCGGGCCCCCATCGCTTTGACGCTGCGCACCTGCGCCACCAGCACGCCGGATTCCGCCACCAGAAAACGTCCCGGCTCGATTTCCAGCTTAACGTGATGCCCAAGATGGCGGGCGATTTGCTGACGGGCGGCATCCCACAGGCCAAAATAGTGATCGGTATCGATGGTTTCATCGCCTTCGTGATACGGAATCGATAAACCGCCGCCTGCGGAGATGGCTTGCAGATCCTGCCCGGAGTCGATCACCAGTTGCACCATCGCGCCGCAAACCTGCGCCAGATGGCCGTAGTCCACCCCGGAGCCAATGTGCATATGAATGCCGATGAGTTTCAGGCCGTGGCGCTCAAGGGTTGCCAGCGCCGCAGGCAGATCGCCATACCAGATGCCGTGCTTGCTGTTTTCGCCGCCGGTATTGGTTTTCTGACTGTGACCGTGACCGAAGCCAGGATTGACCCGCAGCCAGACGCGATGCCCCGGCGAAACCTGTCCCAGTTGTTCCAGCATATCCACCGACCCGGCGTTAACCGGGATCTGCAATTCACGCACCCGCGCAAGCGTCGCGCTGTCGATGAGATCGGCGGTGAACACCACGTCGTCCGGGTGCGCCTGTGGATCGTATCCTGCCGCCAGCGCACGCTCGATTTCACCCAGCGAAACGGAATCCACCTTCACGCCCTGCTCGCGCATCAGACGCAGAATATGAATATTCGAGCAGGCTTTCTGCGCAAAGCGCACAACGTCAAAATGGCTTAACAGCGCGATCTGGCGGCGAATGATTTGCGCGTCATAGACCCAGACCGGGCAGCCGAATTCGGCGGGGAGGCGTAACAGGTTTTCAGCGTTGAGGTCGCTGTCGGTGGTATGCAACGAGCGTGGCATAAAGAACTCCATTAATCATGCTTTTCAGCATTACGCCACAGGTCAGAGCGAATAAAAAATATCGTTTTATCGTGAGTCTATGCAAAAATGATATGGATTATTCATTCGACCGGAGCCTGTATGCCCGCCGTTAATTTGCGCCATATCGAAATTTTTCACGCGGTCATGACCACCGGCAACGTCACCGGGGCCGCGCAGATCCTGCACACCTCCCAGCCGACCGTCAGCCGCGAGCTGGCCCGCTTTGAGAAAGTGCTGGGGTTAAAGCTGTTTGAACGCGCGCGCGGCAGGCTGCATCCGACGGTGCAGGGGCTGCGGCTGTTTGAGGAAGTTCAGCGCTCCTGGTACGGGCTGGACCGCATCGTCAGCGCGGCGGAGAGCCTGCGCGAGTTTCGTCAGGGCGAGCTGTCGGTGGTCTGCCTGCCGGTATTTTCCCAGTCGTTTCTGCCGCTGCTGCTGCAACCATTTCTGGCGCGCTACCCGGAAGTCAGTCTGAATATTGTGCCGCAGGAGTCGCCACTGCTGGAAGAGTGGCTGTCCGCGCAGCGTCATGATTTGGGACTGACCGAAACCCTGCATACGCCAGCGGGCACCGAGCGCACGCCGCTGCTGACGCTGAATGAAGTGTGCGTGCTGCCGCAGGATCACCCGCTGGCCGCCCGTGAAATGCTGACGCCCGCTGATTTCCACGGCGAGAATTACATCAGCCTGTCGCGCACGGACAGCTATCGGCAGTTGCTGGATGCATTATTCAGCGAGCATCAGGTGAAACGGCGGATGGTGGTCGAGACGCACAGCGCGGCGTCGATTTGCGCGCTGGTGCGGGCGGGCGCAGGCATTTCAGTGGTTAATCCGCTGACCGCACTTGATTATGCCAGCAGCGGCGTGGCGGTGCGACGGTTCAGCGTGGCGGTGCCGTTTACCGTCAGTCTGATCCGCCCGCTGCATCGCCCGGTTTCAGCGCTGGTAGAGGCGTTTACCCATCATCTTCAGGCCAGCCTGCCGGGGATTACCGCGCCGCTGGAGGCGATGCTTAAGAGAGCATAAAATCCACTGCGTCTGCGGCGTGAATGGCGGTGGTATCAAAGACCGCCAACGGGCTGCGTTCTACCGGCACCAGCAGGCCGATTTCGGTACAGCCGAAAATGACGCCTTCCACGCCCTGCTCCGCCAGGCTTTCGATGATCTGGACATACTCATCGCGCGCGCTGTCGGTGAAGACGCCGAGGCACAGTTCGTCGAAAATAATCTGGTTAATGCGCTGGCGATCGTCGGCTGGCGGAATGACGGTTTCAATGCCGAACTGCTGCGCCAGTCGCCCGCGATAAAAATCCTGCTCCATCGTATAGCGCGTGCCGAGCAGCGCCACCCGGCTTTTGCACTGTTTCACAATGGCTCGCCCGGTCGCGTCGGCAATGTGCAGGAACGGCACCGCCAGGCGTGATTCGATCTGTTCTGCCACTTTGTGCATCGTGTTGGTACACAGCACAATGCCTTCTGCGCCAGCCTGCTGCAATCCCAGCGCCGCCTGCGCCAGTATTTCTCCGGCTTTATCCCATTCGCCGCTGGCCTGGCACGCTTCGATCTCGTGAAAATCAACGCTGTGCAACAGCAGGCTGGCGGAGTGCAAACCGCCCAGACGCTGCTTCACGCCCTCGTTGAGTAACCGATAATAAGGAATGGTTGATTCCCAGCTCATGCCGCCCAGCAAACCCAGCGTTTTCATCCTGTCATCCTTTTGTAGGCAAAACGCCAGTAAAACAAAGTTGCGATCGGCTTGCTACTGCTTTTTCTTGCTCCTGCTGCGCTAGATTAAAGGAAACTAAAGAGCCGGGAGACGCTTTTCACCCACGGCGGTGTCAGCCTGATATCATCTCTACGGAAAATTTATTTCTTGCCACAATTTCCCGACGCGGATTTTTATTCGTTAATACCGTAACGCCATTCCGCATTTTTCGCCCTTATTAACATACCTGAATGTTTTTATGTATAATTCTTTCATTATTCTGAAATTATCTTTCCGCTTTTACCGCAAGAAGAAATGTTCATAATCTCTACGCGCATCACTATTTGGAAATAACATTCCGACTTTGATCACATTTTCACCATCAAACAGATCGCGCCTGACAAAATACCCATAAAATCCACTGAAACCGCTTTTCAATTATGAATAAAGGCATTCAACATGTTGAATTTTATCACTAAATAACTTGTATGGTAACATATCACTATAAAAACCACTTTAATGTTAATTTATTTATACATTTAACCCATTAAATACACGGTATTAAATAAGAAACTTAACATTTCATCACCAGGAAGATAAGCATGAATGAAAACAGGCTGCTGGGGCTGGCATGGATATCACCCTATATCATCGGACTCATTATCTTCACCGCGTTCCCCTTTGTTTCCTCTTTTATACTCAGCTTTACTGAGTATGACCTGATGAGTCCTCCGGTCTTTAACGGCATTGAAAATTATCGTTATATGCTGAACGACGATATGCTGTTCTGGAAATCAATGGGCGTGACCTTTGCCTATGTCTTTTTAACCATTCCTCTTAAGCTGGCCTTCGCGTTAGGCATCGCGTTTGTGCTCAATTTTAAACTGCGCGGGATCGGCTTTTTCCGTACCGCTTACTATATTCCGTCGATTCTCGGCAGTTCGGTCGCCATCGCCGTATTATGGCGCGCGCTGTTTGCCATCGATGGTTTGCTGAATAATTTTTGCAGCCTGGTTGGTATGGACCCGATCAACTGGCTGGGCGAACCACCGCTGGCTCTGCTGTCGGTCACGCTGCTTTCGGTCTGGCAGTTCGGCTCATCAATGGTGATTTTCCTCGCGGCGCTGCAAAACGTTCCGCAGTCACAATATGAAGCGGCGATGATCGACGGTGCCAGCAAATGGCAGATGTTTACCCGGGTCACTATTCCGCTGATCACGCCGGTGATTTTCTTTAATTTCATTATGCAGACCAGCGGCACCTTCCAGGAATTTACCGGCCCTTACGTCATCACCGGCGGCGGCCCGACCTATTACACCTATCTGTTCTCACTCTATATCTACGACACCGCGTTCAAATATTTCGATATGGGCTACGGCGCAGCGCTGGCGTGGATATTGTTCCTGGTGGTGGCGGTCTTTGCCTCCGTCGCCTGTAAAACGTCGAAATACTGGGTGTTTTATTCCGCTGATAAGGGAGGCAAAAATGGCTGATATACAACTTAATACGTCGACGATGAGCGACGCGCAGCGGGAAGTGGCACGCACGCTGCGCCGCCAGAAGATCAACGCTGGCGTGCGTTACGCCATTCTGTTGTTCATCGGCCTGCTGATGCTCTATCCGCTGGCATGGATGTTCTCGGCGGCGTTTAAACCGAATCACGAGATCTTCACCACTCTGAGTCTGTGGCCCGCCAACGCGACGTGGGATGGCTTTATTAACGGCTGGAAAACCGGCACCGAATACACATTCGGTCACTATATGCTGAACACGCTGAAGTATGTGATCCCGAAAGTGATCCTGACGATTATCTCCTCCACCCTCGTGGCGTATGGTTTTGCCCGTTTTGAAATTCCGTGGAAAAAATTTTGGTTTTCCACGCTCATCGCCACCATGCTGCTGCCGGGCACCGTGCTGCTGATCCCGCAGTACCTGATGTTCCGTGAAATGGGAATGCTGAACAGCTATCTGCCGCTGTACCTGCCGACCGCTTTTGCCACCCAGGGTTTCTTCGTGTTCATGCTGATCCAGTTTTTGCGCGGCGTGCCGCGCGATATGGAAGAGGCGGCGCAGATTGACGGCTGCAACTCTGCTCAGGTGCTGTGGTACGTGGTGGTGCCGATTCTGCGACCGGCGATTATTTCCGTGGCGTTGTTCCAGTTCATGTGGTCGATGAATGACTTTATCGGGCCGCTGATTTACGTCTACAGCGTGGATAAATACCCCATCGCACTGGCGCTGAAAATGTCCATCGACGTTACCGAAGGCGCGCCGTGGAATGAAATTCTGGCGATGGCAAGTATTGCCATTCTGCCGTCCATTATTGTTTTCTTCCTGGCGCAGCGCTACTTCGTACAGGGCGTTACCAGCAGCGGGATTAAGGGCTAAAAGGGAAATATCATGGCTGAAGTGATTTTTAATAAGCTGGAAAAGGTCTACTCCAACGGTTTCAAAGCGGTACATGGTATCGATCTTCACATCGCCGATGGAGAATTTATGGTGATTGTCGGGCCGTCAGGCTGCGCGAAATCAACCACTCTGCGAATGTTGGCGGGGCTGGAGAGCGTCAGCGGCGGTGAGATCCGTATCGGCGAGAAAATCGTGAATAATCTCGCGCCGAAAGCGCGCGGCATCGCGATGGTGTTTCAGAATTACGCGCTCTATCCGCATATGACGGTGCGCGAAAACCTGGCGTTTGGCCTGAAGCTCGGCAAGATGCCGAAGGCGGAAATGACCAGCCTGGTGAATGAAGTGGCGAAAATTCTCGAGCTGGAGGAACTGCTCGACCGGCTGCCGCGTCAGCTTTCCGGCGGTCAGGCCCAGCGCGTGGCGGTCGGCCGGGCGATTGTGAAAAAACCGGACGTGTTTCTGTTTGATGAACCGCTGTCGAATCTGGATGCCAAACTGCGTGCGTCGATGCGCATCCGCATTTCTGATTTGCATAAGCAGCTCAAACGTTCCGGGAAACCGGCGACGACCGTGTATGTCACCCACGATCAAACCGAAGCAATGACCATGGGCGACCGGATTTGCGTGATGAAGCTGGGGCACATTATGCAGGTGGATACACCCGATAATCTGTATCACTTCCCGAAAAATATGTTTGTCGCCGGGTTTATTGGCGCGCCGGAGATGAATATCAAACCGGCTAACATCGTCAGGAAAGAAGACGGCCTGCATGTGACGGTAGGTGATGACACGCTGCCGCTGAACGCGCAGCAGCAGGAGAAGGTCGCCAGCTATGTGGGGAGTGAGGTGTTTTTCGGTATTCGCCCGGAATATGTCGCAGTATCCGCCGAGCCGTTCACCGATTCCTGCGGCAAAGGGACGCTGGTGCGCATCGAGAATATGGGCCACGAATTTTTCCTTTATTTGCAGGTGGGGGAGTATGAACTGACGGCGCGTATTCCGTCCGATGACGCAAAGCCGATACTGGCGCTGGGGCTGAACGGGCAGGTGTATTTCAGGTTCGAGATGAGCCGGTGCCATATTTTTGATGCGGATACGGAGCAGAATATTTCGCTGTAAAGGGGCTTCAGGGTTGTTGCTCCCCCTCACCCCGACCCTCTCCCTTAGGGAGAGGGAGAAAACCGCCGCCGGACGTCATCCCGCACTCGGACAGTTCCCTCTCCCTTTGGGAGAGGGCGGCACCGTACCGGCAATTCCCCCTCTCCCCGACCCTCTCCCTAAGGGAGAGGGAGAAAACCGCCGCCGGGTGTCACCCCGCACTCGGACAGTTCCCTCTCCCGCGGGAGAGAGAGAAAACCGCCGCCGGACGTCACCCCGCACTCGAACAGTTCCCTCTCCCTTTAGAGGGCGGCACCGTACCGGCAATTCCCCCTCACCCCGACCCTCTCCCTTAGGGAGAGGGAGAAAACTGACGCCGGACGTCACCCCGCACTCGGACAGTTCCCTCTCCCGCGGGAGAAGGCGGCACCGTACCGGCAATTCCCCCTCATCCCAGCCCTCTCCCGCGGGAGAGGGAGAAAACCGCCGCCGGACATCACCCCGCACTCGGTCAGTTCCCTCTCCCGCGGGAGAGGGAGAAAACCGCCGCCGGACGGCACCCCGCACTCGGACAGTTCCCTCTCCCTTAGGGAGAGGGTTAGGGTGAGGGGGAAAACGCGCCCTCTCAGCCACATATTTACTCTCTCCTTTGCGGGAGAAACTCATATCCCAACGCTACTCAGCACCCGATATCCCACCGTTTCTCCCCGGCCTCAGAGGGCGTTCGATATGCTCCAGCGTGACGTATTCGTCTGCGGACGAAAAAAAACCTGCCGGGCGGCAGGTTTTTCTAAGCAACGAGCAGAGCTATTAACGCGCCAGCCAGCCGCCGTCGACCGCAATGGTATAGCCGTTAATGTAATCCGATGCGCCGGATGCCAGGAAGACGATCGGCCCCATCAGATCGCTCGGCAGACCCCAGCGGCCAGCCGGGATACGATCGAGGATTTCGGCGCTGCGCTGTTCATCCGCACGCAGTTGCTGGGTGTTATTGGTCGCCATGTAACCCGGTGCGATAGCGTTCACATTGATATTGTGCTTCGCCCATTCGTTCGCCATCAGGCGGGTAATGCCCATTACGCCGCTTTTCGAGGCGGTGTAGGAAGGCACGCGAATGCCGCCCTGGAAGGAAAGCATAGAGGCGATGTTGATAATTTTGCCGCCGTTACCCTGGGCGATAAAGTGTTTCGCCGCCGCCTGGGACATAAAGAATACGCTCTTGATGTTCAGGTTCATCACGTCATCCCAGTCTTTTTCGCTGAAGTCGATCGCGTCTTCACGGCGGATCAGCCCGGCGTTATTCACCAGAATATCAATATGCCCAAACTCGCCGACCGCACGTTCCAGCAGCGCCGGGATACCGTCGATCTGGCGCAGGTCGGCGGTGAGGCTGAGAAAACGGCGGCCCAGCGCGGTGACGCGCTCGATGGTTTCGGTCGGCTCGACGATATTGATGCCGACGATATCACATCCGGCTTCCGCCAGACCCAGCGCCATCCCCTGCCCCAGACCGGTATCGCAACCCGATACCACCGCAACTTTACCTTGAAGAGAAAATGCATCCAGAATCATTTTGTGTTCCTTAATCTTTCAGCGCCTGTCACGACAGGCATGGGTTTTAATGATGCCGATCGCGCCTAGCGCAGATCTTTAACGGCTACGTGGTCCATGTCATCAAAGACCTGGTTCTCGCCCACCATCCCCCAGATGAAGGTGTAGGCTTTGGTCCCGACGCCTGAGTGAATAGACCAGCTCGGTGAAATCACCGCCTGCTCGTTTTGCATCACAATATGGCGCGTCTCCTGCGGCTGTCCCATCATGTGGAATACGCAGGTGTCTTCGTCCATATTGAAATAGAAATACACTTCCATCCGGCGCTCATGGGTATGGCACGGCATGGTGTTCCACAGATTGCCCGGCGCCAGTTCGGTCAGGCCCATGCTGAGCTGGCACGTTTCCAGCACGTCCGGGATGAAGTATTTATTGATGGTGCGGCGGTTGCTGGTGAGGTTATCTCCCAGCGTGACCGGGGAAACGTCCGCTGGCGTCACTTTTTTGGTCGGATACGCCGTGTGCGCCGGGGCGCAGTTGTAGTAGAACTTCGCCGGTTTGCTGGCATCAATGCTGGCGAAAACCACTTCTTTCGCGCCTTTGCCGACGTACAGCGCGTCGCGATGGCCGATTTCATGGCAGGTGCCGTCAACGGTAATCGTGCCGGGGCCGCCAATATTGATCACCCCCAACTCGCGGCGCTCCAGAAAATAGCTGACGCCAAGCTGTTTGCCTACTTCACCGCCCACGGAGACCGTTTTAGTGACCGGCATAATTCCGCCCACGATGATACGGTCGATGTGGCTGTAAACCATTGTGTATTCATCGGCTACAAATACTTTTTCAATCAAAAATTCACCGCGCAGCCCCTGGGTATCAAGGCTTTTGGCATGCGCGCTGTGGATACTTTGTCTGACGTCCACATCAACCTCCAAAGAAAAATGCGTCTGCGATAACGTTACGAAAGCGAAATCCAGTTCCGCTCTGTCGATAGGGTCATCTTATCCCGCCTGAAACAGGTTTTCAATTATGAATAAAACGATGTTTCAATTTTTTTGCATTAAAATGGTGAAAATGCAGAGGGGATCACGAATGGGGCAGAAATGCGCACGGAAGTTCCTGATAAAAATGATAAATTACAAAACGTTAAATGCATCTTTGAAAAAGATCGCACAACGGATAAAAAACGGCATGAAATTAAAGATGGTGGTATCAACAGGCATTGGATAAAAGGGGATGGCAGGGTTTTGGCGGGAAATGGGCGAAGCGTCACACAATATGAAACATTGTTTTGATAAATTGCGTTCATGTTTTCAAAGCAGGACACACCATCCCCTGAATGAAGACGACATCCTCCTGAATAACTATTTCTGTAACTGGCCTTTGCCCTCTTTGCTGAGGGCTTTTTTTATGGCGGCGAGTCCCGCTCAATCGCCAGCGCCACGCCTTGCCCGCCGCCAATACACAGCGTTGCCACGCCCCGGCGGGACTGGCGCTTGATCATCTCATGCACCAGCGACACCAGAATGCGGCATCCCGACGCGCCGATGGGATGGCCCAGGGCGATAGCGCCACCGTTGACGTTGACCCGGCTGGCGTCCCACTCCAGCATCTTACCGACGGAAATCGCCTGCGCGGCAAAGGCTTCGTTTACCTCCAGCAAATCGACGTCTTCCAGCGCCCAGCCCGCTCTTTCCAGACAGCGGCGGGTGGCGTACACCGGGGCAATCCCCATCAGGGCCGGATCGACCCCGACACTGGCAAAAGCCCGGATACGCGCCAGAACAGGCAGATTCAGCGCCTGCGCTTTCGCTTCACTCATCATCATTACGGCCGCCGCGCCGTCGTTAATCGACGAGGCGTTGCCTGCGGTGACGGAACCGGCGCGGTCAAACGCCGGGACCAGTTGGGCGAGATTTTCCGCGCTGGCATCGGTGCGCGGCTGTTCATCGGTATCGACAATCTGGCTGACGCCATCCGCGCGCACGGTAGCCACCGGGACGATTTCGTCTTTAAAGCGCCCGGAATCAATAGCCAGACGCGCTTTATGCTGTGAGCTTAACGCCCAGTCATCCTGAAGTTCGCGGCTGATGCCGTATTCACGCGCCAGATTTTCCGCCGTCACGCCCATGTGATAATCGTTAAACGCGTCCCACAGGCCGTCATGCACCAGGCTGTCGATAAGCTGGCTGTTGCCTAATTGCGCCCCGGTCCGACTGTCGGTTAAAACGTGCGGCGCGCGGCTCATGTTTTCCTGGCCTCCGGCAATCACTACGTCGGCCTCGCCACACTGAATGGCCTGGGTTGCCAGATGCAGCGCCTTCAGCCCGGAGCCGCAGACGTCATTAATGGTAATGGCGGAGATCGTATTCGGCAGGCCACCGTTCAGCGCCGACTGGCGGGCCGGATTTTGCCCCGCCCCGGCGGTCAGCACCTGGCCGAAAATCACTTCATCCACCATATGCGGCTGAAGGCCGGTGCGTTCGACCAGCGCTTTAACTACCGTGCTGCCCAGATCTACAGCGGTAAGACGCGACAGCGCGCCCTGGAAACAGCCGATAGGCGTGCGCACGGCGCCGACGATGACAACCTCTTTCATGACTACCTCTGCGAAAATAACCCTCGCTATAGTAGTGCATTGTTATTTTCACTTTTCTTAATTGTTTAAAATAAGTGAGATTTATCACAATAGATTGTTACATAAATGCAAATCATCGTCAGAATCGCCTTAACCGGCCCCTGTCAATACGCCCGACCGGGGCAAATTTATGGTAAATTGCGCTCCTTTTTATTGATTATCTGGTATTAAAATTTAACTGATGTCGAAAATTTGGTCGAAAGAAGAGACTCTCTGGAGTTTTGCTCTGTACGGGACGGCCGTGGGTGCCGGAACGCTTTTTCTTCCCATCCAACTGGGGTCGGCAGGCGCAATCGTGCTGCTGTTAACGGCGCTGGTGGCTTATCCTCTGACTTACTGGCCGCACAAAGCCCTGTGCCAGTTTATTCTCTCCGCGCCGACGCCCGCCGGAGAAGGCATTACCGGCGCGGTGACTCACTATTACGGCAAAAAAGTCGGCAATCTGATCACCAGCCTCTATTTCGTCGCTTTTTTCGTGGTCGTGCTGATCTATGCGGTGGCGATCACCAATTCGGTGAGCGAACAGATTGCTAAATACCGCGAGATCACCGCTAACATTCGGATGCTGGTCAGCCTGGGCGTGGTCATCGTACTGAACCTGATTTTTCTGATGGGCCGCCATGCGACTATCCGGGTGATGGGTCTGCTGGTCTTTCCGCTGATTGCCTATTTTCTGTTTCTTTCGCTGTACCTGACCGCCAGCTGGCAGCCCGCTTACCTGACCAGCCAGATGGCGTTTGATGGCCATACGCTGCATCAGGTCTGGCTTTCAATCCCCGTGATGGTTTTTGCTTTTAGCCATACGCCAATTATTTCCACGTTTGCCGTAGACAGACGCGAAAAATATGGCGAGCAGGCCATGGGTAAATGCAAAAAAATTATGAAAGTGGCGTATCTGGTGATTTGCCTGAGCGTGATGTTCTTTGTCTTTAGCTGCCTGCTGTCCATTCCATCGGTATATATCGAGTCCGCGAAGGAGCAAGGCGTCACTATCCTTTCGGCATTGTCGATGATGACTCATGCGCCCGCCTGGCTGGCTATTTCCGGCGTCATTGTGGCGGTAGTGGCGATGTCAAAATCTTTTCTCGGCACCTATTTTGGGGTGATTGAAGGGGCGACGGAGATAGTAAAATCGGCTCTGGATTCAGTGGGGGTCAAAAAAAGCCGCTCATGGCATCGCGCGCTGTCTATTTTCCTGATATCCGTCACGACGTTTATCATCTGCTGCATCAATCCTAACGCCATTTCAATGATTTACGCGATCAGCGGCCCGTTGATTGCGATCATCCTGTTTATTATGCCGACACTTTCGACTTATCTCATTCCCGCGCTTAAACCCTGGCGCTCGCTGTCGAATCTGATTACGCTGACGGTAGGTTTACTTTGCGTTTCGGTGATGTTTTTTAGTTAAAAGCGTGAGGGAATTTTTCCCCCGGCAGCGGAATGAGGCCGGGGGGAGAAAAATAACCTTAATGAAATGACTGGCAAAGCAGCGCAATAACAATATTATTTATAATAATAACGTTTTCCGCTTTTCATTATATTGTCATATTCACCTGATTTAACTCATTTTAATAGTAAAAAGCCGCGTGAAGTTTTGTAATCAGCATAATTCACTGTATTAATTTTAAAGCGACCCGTCCATAATGGCTCACAGTCATTGGGATCCTCCAGTGGCATCCCTTTTAAGGGGGCTTCTATGAAACATCTCTCCACCGATCATATATGCACAATCACCGGAATCCATCCTGCGAATCTTTATCGCTGGCATCGTTACGGGCTAATTAGCGCTGGCGATTTCACCGAAGGCTGGAATGAAACCCAGCTTGAGGATATTCGCAACGTAAAATCACAGACCGCGCGTGGCGCTACGCTGAGCGAAATCCGTGACAGTCACCAGTCCGGCAGCCCGGTGCGTTCTTTTGGCTGGACGGCGCTTAAGGGTGAACTGCTCTGGCTGCTGGAATTTGGCTCCGACCGGGCGCTAATCCGCTATGTCAGAGGTATCGTTCGCGATTACAGCAGCGACGATATGATTAACTCCCTGCTGCGCCCGGCTAATCTCTGGCTACAGAAGGATACCCGCCAGGGTGCCTGCCGTCGCCTGCAACGTTTTCATCAATGTGTGGTTCAGCGGGCAGACACGCTGACGCGCATGTCCGGTCGCAGCGGCAATATTCCGCTTTTTCTCGAAGCGATCAGCGTGAAAGACGACAACGAGATCTGGCTGGAAGCTATCCGCCTGAGCGGACAGGGATTTTGCGTCGAAGTATCGCCCAGCGTCAGCAACGCGCCAGCTACGGTAAGTAACCGACACGAGCATCATTTAATGTGGTGCGGCGCGGGTATCAGCATTGATATGCAGCAGCATTTCAGTCATAGCATCGGTGCCGGTAAACCGGTCATGCTTTGCGGCCCGGACCGCACGGTAGTGCGCCACAGCTAAGCCTCTGGCGCAGGCATTTTCTCTTCCCGCGTTGCCACCCGCCAGCGGGAAGTTTCCCACCGCCTTGTTTAATTCTTACCCGCTGTACTAAGCTCATCATCATATGATGAAAAAAACGCCCCCCTCCGCGCCACGGCCGATTGATGAACACGGCATTATTGGCGACTTGCAGACCTGTGCGCTTGTCTCCTCTGACGGCGCGATTGATTTCTTTTGCTGGCCGAATCTGGATAGTCCTTCCCTTTTTGTCTCCCTGCTCGACGATGAGCGCGCGGGCATTTTTACCCTCGCCCCGGAAGGCGAACAGTGGCGCGCGGTGCAGTCTTACCTGCCGGACAGCAACCTGCTGCAAACCCGCTGGCTGAATGAGGGCGCGGTGGTGGAGTTGACGGATTTTATGCCGGTCAGAGAAGATCATACCGCCCTGCCCTGCATCGTTCGCCGCCTGCGAATGGCGCAGGGAGAAGCCAGCCTGACCCTGCGCTGCCGGGTGAATTTTGATTATGCCCGCGACGCCCCGGACGCCGAAATCGAGCATCAATCCGCCGTCTGGACCAGCGCGGAAGATGAAAAAATCTCCCTGCACGCCTCGGTTCCTCTGCAACAAAGCGATGGCTTTTTACATGCCACTTTCACTCTGCGCGACGGGGAAGAAGCGTTTTTTGTCCTCGGCGGTGAGGAGGTCCAGGAATGGAAAATGGCGGATATTATCCGTTTACAGCGCGATACCTTAACGTTCTGGCAGCAGTGGGTCGGTAAAAACAAATATCACGGACGCTGGCGCGACATTCTGATCCGCTCTTCGCTGGTGCTCAAAGTGCTGAGTTCACGATCTTACGGATCGATTGCCGCCGCTGCGACCTTTGGCCTGCCGGAACTGCCCGGCGGCGAGCGCAACTGGGATTACCGCGCCGCGTGGATCAGGGATTCCTCCTTTAGCTGTTATGCCCTGATCCGGCTGGGCTACATTGAAGAGGTTGCTGCTTTCGGTCGCTGGGTGCGTGGCTGCATGGAAAACAGCCGCTTCGAACCTGATAAGTTGCAGGTCATGTACCGGATGGACTGTAGTACCGACCTCGCAGAGAAAGAACTTACGCATCTGAAAGGCTACTGCAACTCGACGCCCGTCAGAATTGGTAACGATGCCTACAAGCAGCACCAGCTCGATATCTACGGCGAACTTCTGGATACGCTCTATCTGGCAACCAAATACGGTGACGGCATTCCTCATCGTGGCTGGGAGCATGTGATTAAGCTGGTCGATCATGTTTGTGATATCTGGGATACCGCTGACGCGGGGATTTGGGAGATGCGCGGTGAAGCCGAGCATTTTCTTTATTCCCGGCTGATGTGTTGGGTTGCGCTGGATCGCGCCCTGCGTCTCGGCTCCAAGCGCTCGCTTTCAATGCCGTACCAGCGCTGGGAGAGCGTGCGCCAGGCCATTCGCGAAGATATCTGGACCCATTTCTGGAATGAGGATCTCGGCCATTTTACCTCCACCCGTCACGGCACCGATCTTGATGGCTCAATGCTGCTGATGCCGCTGCTACGTTTCGTCAGCGCCAAAGATCCTGACTGGCTCTCCACGCTTGAAGCGATTAAGCAAAAACTGGTCCGTGACGGAATGGTCCGGCGCTACATTGCCAGCGAGACGCCAGCAGATTCCCTGCACGGCGAAGAAGGTTATTTTGTGGCCTGTTCATTCTGGTATATCGAATGCCTTGCCAGGGCGGACCGGCTGGAAGAGGCGCGGGAAGAGTTCGATAAAATGCTGAAATATGCCAATCACCTCGGCCTGTACGCAGAAGAGTTCGACGCCTGGGGCAGTGCGCTGGGCAATTTCCCCCAGGCACTGTCCCATCTGGCGCTAATCAGCGCCGCTTATTATCTGAATAAAAAAATGACCGGCGAAGAACAAACCTGGCAACCGTAGGGGGATAAGGTAAAGCGCTTGTCTGACTGGTAATAGCGGCACAGCATCGATCGGGAACGCGAAGGTAAACGGCTTAATTCGGAAATGAAAGGATGAGAAAATCTGGAGCGGGCGAAGGAAATCGAACAGAAACGCCCAGGAAGTCTGTATGAGTATGCGCGGAGAAATTACAACGACACAGCATCAGATAACCCGTTTCACGGTCACAACCTCGAAGCGAGGGCCAGGTTAGATTCACGGGTACGAAGACAGGCAATCTTATGTTTCCGGTGTATTCGGTGTACAGGTCGGTAACGGTTTGCTCGTAGTCCGTCCCCTGCGCTTTGCGGCCTTGTACGTCTACAGGTTTAAACTCATCTTCCCTTGCAAACCAAGGGATCTCAATAAGGTAATCTTTACCATTCTGACGTGCTGTTGTGTCGTGGCCTGGTGAATAACGGCTCTGCGGAGTGTTAAACAGGCTGTAGTTATGATCAAGAGGCTGTGTCACTGTGTGGGTCGGCCTTACGATATTTTTGGCAGATCCCAGCAAAATAGCCAGTGGTCTGATCAGTTACCTAACCGTGCACCAATACAGCCGGGAATATTATCAGCAAGAGGATGCTATCCGGTCTTGAGTCTCCGGCTTCAAATGCCGGAATGAAGAATCATGATGAACTGTATGTTCACCCTAACGGGCCTTGTAAACTGGAACGAAGAGAGACAGATCACCCACGGGGGCGGGTTGTGAAAAGTAAAGGGGCCGTTGCGGCCCCTCTGGTGTTATGCGGTTACGCTCTCACGTTCCAATCGTCCGTATACTGAACATTGCCATCAACATAACGCCAGGTGATTTTGTCGTACATCAGGGAAACAGATTCCATGTGGTTGATCTGCGAGTTCCCCGCCATTTTAGCGTTTGGCATCCCTGGGTTAATGCCTGTAACTTTCACGCCCTCAATGGTCATAACGAAGTAGCATTCCTCCTGCCCTGCGTGGTTGATGCGATACCAGCGGATCTCCGCACTTTTCAACGTCTGACCAGTGGCTACAGCTTTGTAGAGATACGGGCTGGAGCTATCAAACTCCTTTTGGTTGTGATTTTCTTCGTAATGAACCAGTAGCAAACAATCGTTAAGAGCAACTGGAAGCCCACAATCGCCGCCATAGTGAAATTCGAATACGTTTGATCGGGGAATACGGACTGGTAAGGCAGCAAGCGGAACAGCGCCCAAAACAGGAAGGTAAACCCGAAGATTTTAGCGAACCGCCGCAATGTAGAACTGGCCCACTCTCTGGGAACACCTGCTGGACTAACTTTGTGTGTCACGACACTGTACGCTGTGATAATGGCGCTCATGCCAGGTACGCTGATCAGTGTGTTGATCAGAATACTGAAATAGTCGCCTAACGATTCCCAGGCCTCTAAATCAGGCTCCCCCAAAATAAAGTGGGTAAACTTGTTAGCACTCTGGAAATCAAAAAGCCCCGTAATAGAATTAACCAACCCATCATACGGAACCACTTTTGCGACGATCAGCATAACCACAACGAACAGTGCTATCTTGATGAACAAACTAAGGGCATGTCTTGCCATTGGCGATCACCTCAATCGTACCGTATGCCTTGAGTTTTCTCATGCAAGGAACATCTATCTGCTGCGTCCGAAGTAGGGCATTACTTAACATGGCAAAATCAGAATCATGCGGAAGAGTGATACAACCTTCAGATAAAAAGCCTGGATGCAATCGGAAGTTGCCACGCTTAATACCCTCAATCCATGTGTAATCGTCGATTCCCCAATCATCCCGCCATAGTGCAAAACATTCGTTATGCCTGAATGTAGCGCCGTTAGCGACATAATTATAGATGTCCCGCATCCCTGCATTAACTTGCGATCTAAGTCCACCTTCTGGGCGGTCAACAATCCAGTATTTACCCGCTGGCACTGGCCCCTCTTTGGGGATCATTCCACATGCCCCACGGTTACGGTAAGCATCATTACCAGAAAACGCTAAGAACGTGCCAACTCCTGGAAACGATAGCGGGGAGTAGTAAGCATCGTTGATTACAAACTTTCCATGTAGAGCCATAAACCACCTGATACCCATTTATGATTTAGGGGTATGTTACAAGTTGTTCTGTAGGCTATCCAGATTAACTATCTGATTTTTAACAATAGAAGCCATAAAGCCCCATTAGTGGTACAAGCAACAAGCGTAGCGAGTTCATCAGATTGTCAGAAGGATCACACCTTATCAGGGTGCTCGTGTACCGTCAGGAGCGTGAGCGAAGCGCTGGCAGAGCCTGCATGCCGTGTGCAGGTACGTTTACCACTATTCACCCCTCGGATATTTGGGGATTGTCAGGGTAAAAACCGGGAGTGCCTCAAAATTCGTGCTTAATAGCGCAAGCAATGGCGCAGAGCATCACCTCCTTGCCTTGGTAAACACTCCATTCCCACCGATCATCTCTTCTACGTGACCGTAATCACCCCCCGGAATAATCCTAAGCAGCTAAACGGGGTGGGTTTTTAACTACTCTTTTTTTGGGAAAACTTGCAGTGCATACATGACCAATTATTGGTCGGCTTAATCCCGTATCCTGGTACACCGTTATGAACGACAGAGCGCAGGTGGTGCTTCTTATTGTCCCCTTCGTAGCATCTCGGACAGAAAGGAGTTTCATCACCTTCTTTCCAGTACAACGGCGGCTTAAATACGAACGTTGATTTATCTACCAACTGTTCTTCAAGCTGCTTTTTTTTTTGTTCAGCGTCGAAAAGCAAAGTCTGGGTAGTTATCGCTTCGATTTTGGCGTTAGCAAGTTCAACCATCAGATTAGCCAACTCAAGTTTGAGCGTTGCTTTGTCCAGTTCATCGCTGTTATTCGCCAGCTTCTGAGTGATACTCACCGCTTTATCAAGAATCCCTACTGCCGCCGCCGTGCTTGCCAATACACCTGCCATAACATCCCCTGCCTAAGATTTATTGAAGATTAACGCTCACCACTTTGCCGGATAACCTTCTGTTACGAAACGAAGTTTCGCTTAAGTCTACTACTTGTTGCGCATATGGTCATTGTTATTAAAATGACCGCTGTGATTATTTTAATAATAAGTAGAGGGACTTATGCAGCAATATACCAACGAAATAACGCCCGAAATCCGTGAATCTTATTTACAGCCGCCATACGACAAGGAACTTTTGTCCGATTGCGACAACGAAACACGGAAAGAACTTGAAGAAATTAACGAGCAGCGCTTAAGCCGTACATTAGCCCACATTTTCCGATATGTAGTCGTTAGGAGTTTGACTCGTCGCGGTGGAGTTATTCGAGATGCTTCAAGTGGTGCAACTACCGGAGGGTATCGAGTTGCTCGGGTTGGTGAAAAAGCGCGTGTTGTGCAGGGCGCATCTGCTGCACTCGTTGGCAGTATGCTCGATAATGGTGATGAGATAATTTCTACCCCTCAATCAATTAGCAAACTGGCTTTTCGTGAAGGTGACATACTCCCGGAAGGATTCCTGACCATGCCAGGGAGTAAACACTAATGGGGGTCAAAGGTTACTTTCTGTTCAGAGGTGATAAGACTGTTTGCGGCGGAAGAATCCTCGAAGGTTGTACCGATCACCAGTTTTTCGATAAAGACATGGCGTGCGAAGGTCATAAAGTTACCTGCGGCAAACATCCAGGCCATTACCGTATTTGCGGCGGGCTTAATGACGATGACATACATGGTAAAAGGATTGCCGGAACTCTGGACAGCTATAGCTCCTGCCCCTGCAAATCGAAGTTCGTTCCTTCGAATTGGGATGATTATTACGAACTGGGTGGAGAACCAACAGTAACGCACACCGATCTATCTCACCTCGTCAAGATGCCTGTGCTCCCAGGCTCGATTGCAAATCCTGAAACTGATAATTTTGCTGACACCTGCAAGCCAGAAGATAACCCGTTATTGAACGGTGTTTACATCTGGACTGAAATCAAAAACGCAGGTCACGCTTTCGTTTCGGTGCACGAGAATAACAATGTCTATCTCTACACGTATGGTCGCTATGGCAGAACCAATCGTGGAGGCTTTACGGGAGATGGTGTTCTTAACTTCCTGCAAGATGAAGACGCAAGGGTTTACTATCGTTCTGAACTCTATGAGATGGGTGCTCGTGTTTTCCGCATAGACGATGCAGACCCGGTGAAGACAAGAACGTTCTTCGAAGACCTATGGAACAGCAGTAAGCCAGCCATCCAAACATCAAAAATGCCAGAAACCACAAGGAGGAGAGGCCATACCATTGATGAGTATGACGTTACTGGCAGCAACTGCACCACACATTCAGTTGCGGCGATTAAGTTTGCTGGCTCTACGGTATTTGAGCACGGTTACACATCTACGACGACCCAACTACCTATTGAAGCCGAGGAAGATTTCACCGTTCCGGTATCGCTGCAAAGATTTCTCATCGCGAAGGGTGGAGACATATCCTCAATGCTTGTCGTTGAGATGACAGGTGTATTCAAAGAGCAATACCCTAATTCAGGTAACTTACAACCATTCCAGGAAACTCCCGGCGGGGTAGTTCAACATGTTGCTGCGGAAGGTGCAGCCACTGGCGATTCATTGTCTCCGTATTCCGGCGGCACTGTAGGTGGCATATCAGGGGGATCTTATGGCGATGACGAATAGAACTAAAACCGTTTTCCGATGGGGTGGGATTGTCATTGTATCGCTATGCTACTTTATCGCGCTGGTGCTATCTACCTTCTCTTTTTCCGCATTCAGCGAGAGTGAAAGTATGCGGTTTTCTGGCCCAATCCCATTAAAAGAGTACCAGGCTTCTATAGACTCGATCATGCAAGCCACTGATGGCGTTTTTACTGTCGCCCTGTTTGGCTTTGCGATCTGCATGCCTCTCATCCTGCTGATCTTTAAAAAGGTGAGATGATGAATAAGAAATTCTGGATCAGGTGGGGGAGTATCACACTGATCTGCATAGCGTATTACGTTATCGTGCTGTATTTCGATCTGGTCTTCGCCGTTAACTTCTCAGAAACCGTGAGCCAAGGATGGGAGTTATCACCATAAACCTGTTTACGTGGCTCTAAGAGCCGCACATCGGGCTTGAAATGCGTATGATGAGTCTGGTGTAAGAGACAATGCCCGGATCAGGCTTTTCCTTCACGTTGTACTGTCGCGGTGTGAGGTTGAAACTGCCGCCGCCGAATAGTTATACTCTTACTTCCGAGTAACTATCCGTGACAACTAAAAGTGTACCTTGTGATGATAGTTCGCCGTTCAATGGTAGAACGATCACGACAACCCATGTTCAGTAAGTTGTTGAAAGAAAAGCGAGTTTTATCGAAGTTTTGCCACAAAGGGAGAGATCTGGAGCGGGCGAAGGGAATCGAACCCTCGTATAGAGCTTGGGAAGCTCTCGTTCTGCCATTGAACTACGCCCGCTTTGAGGTGCGTAAGGCATTATAAACCTTACGCTCTGTCTGACAAGAGACCTCAGGTCTGACTGGCGATTAATTCGCCGTTAACATTTCGGTTTGCTGCCCTGCGGCGGCAGATAGCGCAGCGGATCGATAGCCGTGGCCTTGTAGCGGATCTGGAAATGAAGCCGCACGGAGTCTGTGTCGCTGCTGCCCATCGTCGCAATTTGCTGCCCGATTTGCACGCTCTGCCCGTTGTTGACCATTAACTTTTCGTTGTGCGCGTAGGCGGTGATGTAATTTTCCCCATGCTTAATCATGATCAGATTACCGTAGCCGCGTAGCTGGTTGCCGACGTAAACCACTTTCCCCGATCCCGCCGCGTAAATGGGCTGTCCGCGCGGTGCCGTGATATCAATCCCCTTGTTGCCGCCATCCGCCGTTGAATAGGTGAGGATCACCTTGCCGCTGGTCGGCCATCGCCAGCAGCGGTCGCCAACCGGGGGCCAACTGACGGGCGGCAGCGATGCAGGCCGTGAGGCTGTCTTCGTGCCACTGCCGGACGCTGATTTTTTCCCGGCGGTGGATTTGCCTCCCACCTTCAGCCGCTGCCCCACTTCAATGGTATAGGGCGGGGAAATATTATTCATCCGCGCCAGATCTTTCACGCTGGTGCCGGTGAGACGGGAAATGCGCGACAGCGTATCGCCGCGCTTGACGGTATAAACGTTGCCGTCGGAGTCCGAACTGCCCGAACAGCCTGCCAGAAACAGCGCCGCCGCCAGGCAGCACATAGGACGAAAACGATGGGTGATCAGGCTTCCTGCGCGCAAAACGTAACCTCGGTACAGTAGATCGGGTGACTTATGATAGCAGCCTGGCAAAAGATGCCAATGATTAGCGTACTTAAACCACCGGAATCGGATAACCCTCGCGGGCGGATGCGTCATCTGCGGCAGCCTGGGCGCCCTTACCCTTACGGGAGACATCTTTATACGCGAGTATCAACCAGATTGACCTTTGATAATAAACGCCAGGCGGTTCGCCTGTATGCTCCAGAGCCTGTATTGGTAATGCCTTTCCCCCATTTTTGGGCTACCCTTGTTGCCTGAAGACACGGTGGCCTGCGGGTCACTTTTTATCGTCAGGAGCATTTATGATCAGGGAACATGTCATTTTATTGGATGCGCAGGGACAGCCATCCGGCACGCTGGAGAAATATGCCGCGCACACAGCCACAACGCCGCTGCACCTGGCTTTTTCCTCATGGTTGTTCAACGCGCAGGGGCAGTTTCTGGTGACGCGCCGCGCGCTGGGCAAAAAAGCCTGGCCGGGCGTGTGGACCAACTCGGCGTGTGGACATCCGCAAAGCGGAGAGACACTGGAAGAGGCGGTTTCCCGCCGTTGCCGCTTCGAGCTGGGCGTGGAAATTGCCGATCTGGTCCCCGTCTATCCGGCGTTTCGCTACTGTGAAACCGATCCGTCCGGCATTATGGAAAACGAAGTCTGCCCGGTGTATGCCGCGCGGGTTATCAGCGATATCCACGCCAATCCTGATGAGGTGATGGGCTATCAGTGGGTGGCGCTGGATGATATGTTTCACGCCATAGCCGCCACCCCGTGGGCGTTCAGCCCGTGGATGGTACAGCAGGCTTCTTCTGCCGACGCGCGCGCCGCGTTAACGGCGTTTATCCAACAGCCATAAAAAAGCCCCGGCGCTAAAAGCCAGGGCTTATCTTCAACGCGTTACGCTTACTTCGTCGGACGCATTGCCGGGAACAGGATCACGTCGCGGATGGTGTGGCTGTTCGTGAACAGCATAACCATACGGTCGATCCCAATACCCAGACCTGCGGTCGGCGGCAGACCGTGCTCCAGCGCGGTCACGTAGTCTTCGTCGTAGAACATCGCTTCGTCGTCACCCGCTTCTTTGGCGTTAACCTGATCCAGGAAGCGCTGCGCCTGATCTTCTGCATCGTTAAGCTCGCTAAAGCCATTGCCGATTTCACGGCCGCCGATGAAGAATTCGAAACGGTCGGTGATTTCCGGGTTCACGTCATTACGGCGCGCCAGCGGAGACACTTCTGCCGGGTATTCGGTGATGAAGGTCGGCTGAATCAGATGCGCTTCGGCCACTTCTTCGAAGATTTCGGTCACGATACGGCCCAGACCCCAGCTCTTCTCAACCTTGATACCGATCGCTTCAGCAATCGCTTTTGCCGAGTCGAAATTATCCAGATCCGCCATTTCGGTTTCCGGGCGGTATTTCTTGATCGCTTCGCGCATGGTCAGTTTTTCAAACGGCTTGCCGAAATCGAAGGTTTCATCGCCGTAAGGCACTTCGGTTTTGCCCAGAATATTCTGCGCCAGGGTGCGGAACAGGGATTCGGTCAGTTCGATCAGATCTTTGTAATCTGCATACGCCATATAGAGTTCCATCATGGTGAACTCTGGGTTATGACGCACGGAGATGCCTTCATTACGGAAGTTACGGTTGATTTCGAACACGCGCTCGAAGCCGCCAACCACCAGACGTTTCAGGTACAGTTCCGGCGCGATACGCAGGTACATGTCCAGATCCAACGCGTTATGATGGGTGATAAACGGACGCGCGGAAGCGCCGCCAGGGATCACCTGCATCATCGGGGTTTCGACTTCCATAAAGCCGCGTCCGACCATGAACTGGCGCATACCCGCGAGGATCTGGGAGCGGATTTTAAAGGTGTTGCGGGATTCATCGTTAGAGATGAGGTCCAGATAGCGCTGGCGGTAGCGCGCTTCCTGATCCTGCAAGCCGTGGAATTTATCCGGCAGCGGGCGCAGGGCTTTGGTCAGCAGACGCAGCTCGGTGCAGTGAACAGACAGCTCGCCGGTTTTGGTTTTAAACAGCTTACCTTTCGCGCCGAGAATGTCGCCCAAATCCCATTTTTTGAACTGTTCGTTATAGATGCCTTCCGGCAGATCGTCGCGGGAAACGTACAGCTGAATACGACCGCCGACGTCCTGCAAGGTCACGAAAGAGGCTTTACCCATAATACGACGGGTCATCATGCGTCCGGCCACGGAGACTTCGATGTTCAGGGCTTCAAGTTCTTCGTTCTCTTTTGCACCAAATTCAGCGTGCAGATCGTCAGAAATATGGTCTCGACGAAAATCATTCGGGAACGCAATGCCCTGCTCACGCAGGTTTGCCAGTTTTTCACGGCGCGCTTTCAGTTCATTATTAAGATCGGCTGAATCATCAGCGGTCTGTACATTTTGTTCAGACATTTTGGTTCCTCATAACCCTGCTTTCAAACTTGCTTCGATAAATTGATCCAGGCTGCCATCCAGCACCGCCTGCGTGTTACGGGTTTCAACGCCGGTACGCAGATCTTTGATGCGGGAATCGTCAAGGACATAAGAACGGATCTGGCTACCCCAGCCGATATCGGACTTGTTGTCTTCCATCGCCTGCTTCTCAGCATTTTTCTTCTGCATTTCCAGTTCATAAAGCTTCGCTTTCATCTGCTTCATGGCCTGGTCTTTGTTTTTATGCTGGGAGCGGTCATTCTGACACTGCGTTACGGTATTGGTCGGAATGTGGGTGATACGCACTGCGGATTCGGTACGGTTAACGTGCTGACCACCGGCACCGGACGCACGGTAGACGTCGATACGCAGATCGGCAGGATTGATTTCGATATCAATATCGTCTTCCACTTCCGGGTAGACGAACGCAGAGCTGAAGGAGGTATGGCGACGGCCGCCGGAATCAAACGGGCTTTTACGCACCAGGCGGTGAACGCCGGTTTCGGTACGCAGCCAGCCGTAGGCGTAATCGCCAGAAATTTTGATGGTTACGGATTTAATACCCGCCACTTCACCTTCTGACTCTTCGATAATCTCGGTTTTAAAGCCGCGTGCTTCTGCCCAGCGCAGGTACATACGCTCAAGCATACTTGCCCAGTCCTGCGCTTCAGTACCGCCGGAACCGGCCTGGATATCAAGATAGCAGTCGGCGCTGTCATATTCGCCGGAGAACATGCGGCGGAATTCAAGCTGGGCCAGCTTCTCTTCCAGCACGTCGAGTTCCGCGATGGCTTCGTTGAAGGTTTCTTCATCTTCGGCTTCAACGGCCAGATCCAGCAGCCCGGAAACGTCTTCCAGACCCTGAGACATTTGATCGAGCGTATCAACGATAGCTTCCAGCGAGGAACGCTCTTTGCCCAGCGCCTGCGCGCGTTCGGGTTCGTTCCAGACGTCCGGCTGTTCCAGCTCGGCGTTTACTTCTTCGAGACGCTCTTTCTTCGCATCATAGTCAAAGATACCCCCTAAGAACGCCGGAGCGATCCGTGAGGTCCTGAATGCGGTTTTTTACCGGGTTAATCTCAAACATGGCCTGATTTCTTTTATAAGGAGTCAAATTTTGCGTATAAGAGCGGAATCTTAGCGGATTTCGCCCCCTATTTACAGCATCTGCCGTGCTAAATCGGCCAGATATTGTCAATGATAATTTGCAGGCTGCGGTTGCCGCGAAACTCGTTAATGTCCAGTTTGTAGGCCAGCTCCACTTCGCGCACGCCGTTATCCGGCCAGCAGGCGGTATCGACATTAAATGCGATACCGTCGAGCAGCGGACCGCCGCCGATCGGCTCGACCATTACTTTCAGATGGCGCTCGCCGACGATGCGCTGCTGAAGCAGGCGAAAACGCCCGTCAAACAGTGGTTCCGGGAACATCTGCCCCCAGGGCCCGGCGTCGCGCAGCATCTCGGCAACCTCAAGCGTCATCTCAGCGGGCGCAAGCGGCCCGTCGGAGAGCACTTCGCCCTGCAACAGCGCGGGGTCCAGCCATTCGGTGATCAGCTCGCCAAAGCGCTGCTGGAATTCGTCGAAGCGCGATTCCTCCAGCGACAGCCCCGCCGCCATCGCATGACCGCCAAACTTGATGATCAGATCCGGGTAAAGGGTATCCAGACGCTCCAGCGCATCGCGCATGTGCAGCCCCTGAATCGAGCGCCCGGAGCCTTTAAGGGTGCCGTCACCGGCAGGGGCAAACGCGATCACCGGGCGGTGGAAACGCTCTTTAATGCGCGAGGCCAGAATGCCGACCACCCCCTGGTGCCATTCGGGATGATACATCGCCAGCCCGCCGGGCAGGGCTTCGCGGCTGCGCTCCAGTTTTTCACACAGCGCCAGCGCTTCGACCTGCATCCCCTGCTCAATTTCTTTGCGCGTCTGGTTGAGGGCGTCCAGCTCGCTCGCCAACACGCGGGCCTCACCGATGTTGTCGCACAGCAGCAATGCCACGCCGACCGACATATCGTCAAGCCGCCCCGCCGCGTTCAGGCGCGGCCCTAACGCGAAACCGAGATCGCTTGCCGCCAGCCGGTGCGCTTCGCGGCGGGAGATTTCCAGCAGCGCTTTAATGCCGGGCCGACATTTTCCCGCGCGGATGCGGTTAAGTCCCTGCCAGGTCATAATACGGTTATTGGCATCCAGCGGCACGACGTCTGCCACCGTGCCAAGCGCCACCAGATCCAGCAGTTCCGCCAGATTAAACGGCGCGAGACCGCGCGCTTCAAACCAGCCCTGTTCACGCATGTGCGCGCGCAGAGCCAGCATCAGATAAAACGCCACGCCAACGCCCGCCAGCGATTTCGACGGAAACGCGCAGTCGCGCAGATTCGGGTTAACGATGGCTTCCGCCGCCGGGAGAGTGTCGCCCGGCAGGTGGTGATCGGTGACCAGAACGGGGATCCCCAGCGCGTGCGCCCGTTCAACCCCGGTGATGGAGGAAATGCCGTTATCGACGGTCATGATCATCTGCGCACCGCGTGCGTGCGCCTGATCGACCACTTCCGGGCTTAAACCATAGCCGTCTTCAAACCGGTTGGGCACCAGATAGCTCACGCTGTCGCAGCCCATCGCTCGCAGTGCGAGCACGGTTAACGCCGTGCTGGTTGCGCCATCAGCGTCGAAGTCGCCGACCACCATAATGCGCAGCCCTTCACGGATCGCGTCATAAAGCATGACAACCGCGTTATCGATGCCACTTAACTGCTGCCACGTCAGCATTCCCTTCACGCTGCGCTCCAGATCCTGCGCGCCACGCACGCCACGGCTGGCGTACAGCCGCCGCAGCAGGGGAGATAAATCGCCAGGCAGTTCCGTGCTTTCATCCACCTCACGGCGGCGTAGTTGTATCGGCTGTTTCACGCGAATTATTTACCGCTGGTTTGTTTTTGGTGCTCATCGAGGAAGGCTTTCATCTCTTTCGGCCCCTGATAGCCCGGGATCAGATTGCCGTCCTGAAGGACGATGGCAGGCGTACCGTTGACGCCAAACTGCACGCCAAGCGCGTAGTGATCGGCAATGTTGATATCGCAGGACGCAGGCGGCACGTCCTTACCTTTCATCGCATCGTCAAAGGCTTTGTTGCGATCTTTCGCACACCAGATCGCTTTCATATCCTGCTCCGGCTGGCTCTGAATGCCCGCGCGCGGGAAGGCCAGATAGCGCACGGTGATCCCCAGCGCGTTATAGTCTTTCATATCTTCATGCAGCTTATGGCAGTAGCCACAGGTGATGTCGGTAAAGACGGTGATGAGATATTTTTCCTGCGGCGCTTTGTAGATAATCATCTCTTTTTCCAGCGCGTTCAGGTGTTTAAGCAGCAGTTGATTGGTCACATTGACCGGCTTTCCGCCGCTGACGTCGTACATCGGCCCCTGGATCATGTGCTTGCCGTCGTCGGTCACGTACAGCACGCCGCTACTGGTGAGCACGGTTTTCATCCCCGCGACCGGCGCAGGCTGAATATCGCTGCTTTGCACGCCGAGTTTTGCCAGCGCCTGTTTGATCGCCGCATCGTCAGCATGGGCCAGTCCGCTGATGGCGGAAGTCAGAAGAGAGAGGAGCAATAAACCTTTTTTCATCACTTATCCTTTTATATCGGGCAATTACGCGCGCGGATGATGCTGCTGGTGTAATTGCCGCAAACGTTCGGTCGCTACGTGGGTATAAATTTGCGTCGTGGAGAGATCGCTATGGCCCAGCAGCATCTGCACGACGCGCAGATCTGCGCCGTGATTAAGTAAATGGGTGGCAAACGCGTGGCGCAGTACGTGCGGCGACAGCTTTTCGCTGTCGATACCCGCGAGCTGCGCGTAGTGTTTGATCCGGTGCCAGAATGTCTGCCGCGTCATCTGCTGCGCGCGCTGGCTGGGAAACAATACGTCAATGGAAACACCGTTCAGCAGCCACGGCCTGCCGTGCTCCAGATACGTCTCCAGCCAGTACACCGCCTCTTCGCCCAGCGGTACCAGCCGTTCTTTATTGCCTTTACCGATGACGCGCACCACGCCCTGACGCAGGCTGATATCGCTCATCGTCAGCCCGACCAGTTCCGAGACGCGCAGGCCAGTGGCGTACAGCAACTCCAGCATCGCTTTGTCGCGTAGCTCCAGCGGTTGGTCGGTCACGGGCGATTGCAGCAGGCGTTCGATCTGCTGCTCGGATAAATCTTTCGGCAGCCGCTGCGGCAGCTTTGGAGACGCCAGCAGCGCGCTGGGATCGTCCGCGCGGACGTTTTCCCGATACAGATGCTGGAACAATCGCCGCACCGCGCTCAGCAGTCGGGCCGAACTGGTGGCTTTGTAGCCCCCCGCCAGCCGCTCCGCCAGCAGCGACTGGAGATCGTCGTGCTGCACGGTCTCCAGCGACAGTGCGCGATGATGCAGCCATTCGACCAGCATGGTTAAATCCCGACGGTAGGCGCTAAGCGTATTTTCCGCCAGATTGCGCTCCAGCCAGAGGGCGTCAAGAAACTGTTCTATGCGTGCGAGATCCTGCTCCATCTGTGCCTCTTAGCCTGCCCATTCGCTGCATTATGCCTGATTTTTTTCCGTTTCTGGTACACTGGGCGCAAAGTCATGAGAAGAATTGAGACGTTTACGCAATGAACATTGGTCTTTTTTACGGCTCCAGCACCTGCTATACCGAGATGGCGGCGGAGAAAATCCGCGACATTATTGGCCCGGAACTGGTCACGCTCCACAACCTGAAAGATGACTCCCCCACGTTGATGGAACAGTACGATGTGCTGATCCTTGGCATCCCGACCTGGGATTTCGGCGAAATTCAGGAAGACTGGGAAGCCGTCTGGGAACAGCTCAGCGCATTAAACCTGGCGGGCAAACCGGTGGCGCTGTATGGCATGGGCGATCAGCTGGGCTACGGCGAATGGTTTCTCGACGCGCTCGGTATGCTTCACGACCAGCTCGCGACAAGCGGAGTGAAATTCATCGGCTACTGGCCGACCGAAGGCTATGAGTTTACCAGCCGCAAGCCCATCGTTGCCGATGGCAAACTGTTCGTCGGGCTGGCGCTGGATGAAACCAATCAGTACGATCTTAGCGATGAACGCATTCAGACGTGGTGCGAACAGATCCTCGGCGAAATGGCCGGGCATTTCTCCTGATCCCCTGGTCAATGCTACGCCGGTTGCTGTAATAGCATCCGGCGCAGATCGCGCCACTCGCCGCTTTCCATGCTATCCGCCGCCAGCCACAGATGCTGTTTCCGGCGGCTGCCCACCCTGCGCAACCGCAGCATCATGCCGCTTTTTAACATCCACGGTGCGCCGATAATTTCCCACTCCTGCTCCTGCCAGCGCAAATGGTAATTCATCATCAGTTTTATCTCACCCTGACGGGCATTAATACGCCGCTGACTACGCACGCAGTCGAAAACCACCAGCGATAACAACAGCAGCCAGAGCGGCATATAACTTAACGGCCACGGCATTAGCAGAACAATGGCCGCAACGATGCCATGCAGCAGAAGCGAGAGCCACTGCGAGCGCCAGGAGACGCGCAGATCAGATTGCCACAGGACCACGTTCCCGATTCCGTGTTTGAATTAATTGCACCATGCGCTGGAGGTCAGCGTCAGCGGGTTTTCCGTGATTCATCAACCAGTTAAATAAATCTGGATCGTCGCACTCTAACAAACGAATGAACGTTTTTTTGTCATCGTCACTCAGCGTGTCGTACTCGTATTCGAAAAAAGGCATGATGGAAATATCGAGCTCGCGCATTCCGCGTCGGCACGCCCAGTGGATACGGGCTTTATTATTAATATCCATGAATTCAGTCCTGCGTTGCTATATCCGATTAGTGTAACGCGTTTTAAGGGCTTACTTTACAGGATTATTGCGCTCTGCGAGCTGGATTCCACTTAAAATCCTGCAATATGAACGATTTCCTCGATATTCCCTTTCCCATTGCGCGACAAAAACGGCACAAAAGGCGCGTTAAAAGCACTTGCATTGGTCAATGGCTCTTTTACCATGACCTGAACCCTGAAGAATTCGAGTTGCAGGAAGGCGGCGACGCAGTGAATCCCCTGGAGCTTACGCCAGTAAGTGACCGGGATGAGCGAGGAAGCCAACGCACAGGCAACTTGAAGTATGGCGGGTATAAACTTATCGCGTTACGTAACCAGGATAACATTATGGCCTTTACTCCGTTTCCTCCGCGCCAGCCTTCCGCCTCTGCGCGTCTGCCGCTGACGCTTATGACGCTTGATGACTGGGCGCTGGCTACCATTACCGGCGCGGACAGCGAAAAATATTTACAGGGTCAGGTGACCGCCGATGTGGCGCAGCTGACTGAACATCAGCATCTGCTGGCGGCCCATTGCGACGCGAAAGGCAAGATGTGGAGCAATATGCGCCTGTTCCAGCGCGCCGGGGGTTATACCTGGATTGAACGTCGCAGCCTGCGTGATGCGCAGGTGACGGAACTGAAAAAATACGCGGTTTTTTCTAAAGTCACCATTGCCATTGATGACGAATCGGTACTGCTGGGTATCGCCGGTTTTCAGGCGCGCGCGGCGCTGGCGAATCTGTTCAGCGTGCTGCCAGACGAAGAAAAACCGGTCGTGACGGAAGGTGAAACTTCACTGCTGTGGTTTGCTCATCCTGCCGAGCGCTTTCTGCTGGTGACTGACGTCGCCACCGCCCAGCGTGTCACCGATGCCCTGCGTGGTGAAGCGCAGCTCAACAACAGCCAACAGTGGCTGGCGCTGAATATTGAAGCGGGCCTGCCGGTTATCGACGCCGCCAACAGCGGGCAGTTTATTCCGCAGGCGACCAACCTCCAGGCGCTTGGCGGCATCAGCTTTAAAAAAGGTTGCTATACCGGGCAGGAAATGGTGGCTCGCGCTAAATTCCGTGGGGCTAACAAGCGCGCACTGTGGTCGCTGGCAGGCCAGGCCAGCCGCGTGCCGGAAGCGGGAGAAGATCTGGAACTCAAAATGGGCGAGAACTGGCGTCGCACCGGCACGGTACTCGCTGCCGTTCAGCTTGACGACGGACGGCTGCTGGTCCAGGCGGTAATGAACAATGATATGGAGCCGGACAGCGTTTTCCGCGTGCGCGATGACGTCAATACGCTGCATATCGAGCCGCTGCCGTATTCACTGGAAGAGCAGTAAACGACAATACGCCACTCGCTAGCGTCAATGATTTTAAATTAAGCGCTGGCGGGTGGTGCTAAACAGAAAGGAGATGGGGTATCAGACATGGCCTGGATTGTGAGGGTTACAGCCCTGCGTCAGTTCACAATTGACGAAGTCAGCATCCATACCGGCCGTGCGATCTGACCGATCAAACGATTATGATCTCACAGGCACGCTATGTGCCACCTCTTACACCTGCCCGATATACAGATAAATTGCCAAAAAGTGGCACACGCTGCCGCCGAGGACAAAGCCGTGCCAGATGGCGTGGTTATAAGGGATGCGTCGACACACGTAAAAAATCACGCCCAGGGAATAGATAATGCCGCCTGCCGCCAGCAGGGTCACGCTTCCCACTGCCAGTTTGACCGCCATTTCATAAATCACCACCAGCGACAGCCAGCCCATCGCCAGGTAAGTGACCAGCGACAGCACCTTAAAACGGTGCGCAATAGTCAGCTTGAACAATATTCCCAGCAGCGCCAGGCTCCAGATGACAACCATCAATCCGCGCGCCAGGGGAGAATTCAGCCCCACCAGCAGAAAGGGCGTATAGGTTCCGGCAATCAGCAGATAAATCGCACAGTGGTCGAGTTTTTTCAGCCATTTTTTGGCCTGCGGATGCGGGACGGCGTGATAGAGCGTGGAAGCCAGAAACAGCAGGATCATGCTGCCGCCATAAAGACTGTAGCTGGTAATCGCCGTTGCGCTGGCGTGGCTGTCTGTGGCCTGCACCAGCAGTAAAACCAGCCCGACGATCCCGAACACCAGCCCGATGCCGTGGCTGATACTATTGGCAATTTCCTCTGCCAGTGAATATCCCTGGGTCATTACCGGCTTGCGAACCATAAAAACTCCTGTTGAGCGCACAATGCGCCCGATGCCTTTACAGGGTAACTGAGAATAGTTTCAGTGAACACCTGTTAGCTAAAATAAAGTTGCTCATATTTTAAATTCCAATAAAATCAAAAGATTAATAACAGATTTTCGACTAACACATGTTTTATTTTTATATCCAGACAAATCAGCGACATAGCCATTTCCGTTGCTGAAAGTTACGCGGCATAATAGCGTCACTCTCTTTATCCAGGATTTACGCCACTGTGAGCATCTTTTCCCACGCTGCTGTCGCCACGCTTAACGACCTCGAAATGCAGGTCTATCACTGCGTCATTAAAAACCGGGATGCGGTGATGTACATGACCATTCGCGAGCTGGCGGATGCGGCGGGCGTGTCAACAACCACGGTGCTGCGCTTTTGCCGCAAGCTGAATTGCGAGGGCTATTCCGAGTTTCGCGTGCGCTTTAAGCTTTATTTAGAGCAAAATGAACCGCCACAGCCTAAATTTGGTGCCAGCGAAATTATCAGCTTTTTTAAAAGCGTGAATAATGATGAATTTGATGGGTTATTAGATCGCGCGGTTGATATTATTCTCTCTTCCGAGCGCATTATATTTGTCGGTGCAGGCACCTCCGGCGCGCTGGCAAAATATGGCGCGCGTTTCTTTTCTAACGTCGGGAAATTCAGCAATCATATTGACGATCCCTATTTTCCGGTGACGAACGATATGGCAAAAAACGCGCTGGCGATCGTACTGTCGGTCTCTGGCGAAACGGAAGAGATCCTGCGTTTTGCCAGCCAGTTCAGCCTGCACCACTGTAAGGTGCTGTCGATTACCAGCCATGAGCACTCCCGACTGACGAAGCTGGCGGATTTTAACCTGTCGTGGCATATCTCCCAGACGCGCATCGGCGGGGTGTACGATGTCACCACCCAGGTGCCGGTAATTTATATTCTGGAAGCGCTTGGCAGAAAGCTGGCAAATAAAATCGGCTGAAAAACAATGTGTTTTTTCAATGTAACAAATCACCTCTGTGGCTATTTTGTTATATCGTGACATTTATTATCGCTTTGTTAGACTCGGATCAGAAAGTAATAAGCGAGACTGACAAAGATGAAAAAACTAACGTTACCAAAAGATTTCCTCTGGGGTGGTGCGGTCGCCGCACACCAGGTTGAGGGCGGCTGGAACAAAGGCGGTAAAGGACCAAGCATTTGCGACGTGCTGACCGGCGGCGCGCACGGCGTCTCCCGTGAAATCACTCAGGAAGTCGTGCCGGGCAAATATTATCCCAATCACGAAGCGGTAGACTTCTACAGCCGCTATAAAGAAGACATCAAACTGTTTGCCGAAATGGGCTTCAAATGCTTCCGCACTTCCATTGCCTGGTCACGCATTTTCCCGCAGGGTGATGAGCTGGAGCCTAATGAAGAAGGGCTGAAGTTCTACGACGATATGTTCGATGAGCTGCTCAAATACAATATCGAGCCGGTGGTCACCCTTTCCCACTTCGAAATGCCTCTGCATCTGGTTCAGCAATACGGCGGCTGGACCAACCGTAAAATAGTGGATTTCTTTGTCCGCTTTGCGCAAGTGGTTTTCGAACGCTACAAGCACAAGGTCAAATACTGGATGACCTTTAATGAGATCAACAACCAGCGCAACTGGCGTGCGCGGCTGTTTGGCTACTGCTGCTCCGGCGTGGTTTATACCCAGCACGATAACCCGGAAGAAACCATGTACCAGGTGCTGCATCACCAGTTCGTTGCCAGCGCGCTGGCGGTGAAAGCGGCGCGGCAGATCAACCCGGAAATGCAGGTTGGCTGTATGCTGGCGATGGTGGCGCTGTATCCGTTCTCCTGCAAACCCGAAGACGTGATGCTGACCCAGGAAGCGATGCGCGAGCGCTACGTCTTTACCGATGTTCAGCTACGCGGCTACTACCCATCCTACGTGCTGAACGAATGGGAGCGTCGCGGGTTTAACATCAAAATGGAAGCGGGCGATGACGAGATCCTGCGCGACGGCACCTGCGCCTATCTCGGCTTCAGCTACTACATGACCAACGCGGTGAAAGCGGGCGGCGGCACCGGCGATGCGCTCTCAGGCTTTGAAGGCAGCATTCCTAATCCGCATCTCAAATCCTCCGACTGGGACTGGCAGATTGACCCGGTAGGCCTGCGTTACGCGCTGTGCGAAATGTACGAGCGCTATCAGAAGCCGCTGTTTATTGTAGAAAACGGCTTTGGCGCTTACGACAACGTGGAAGAAGACGGCAGCATCAACGATGACTATCGCATCGACTACCTGCGCGCGCACGTGGCAGAGATGATCAAGGCCGTGACTTACGATGGCGTGGATCTGATGGGCTACACCCCGTGGGGCTGCATCGACTGCGTGTCCTTCACCACCGGGCAGTACAGCAAGCGCTACGGGTTCATTTATGTCAACAAACATGATGACGGCACCGGCGATATGTCGCGCTCCCGCAAGAAGAGCTTCAACTGGTATAAAGCGGTGATTGCCAGCAACGGCGAGCAGCTTTAACCCATTGCGCCCCGCGAGCCGGGGCGCATTCGCTTATTTTCCGCCCGCCAGATCGATAAAACTTCCCGTGACGTACGACGCCTTCTCGCTAAGCAGCCAGGCAATCGCCTGCGCGACCTCTTCCGGCTGCCCGCCGCGCTGCATCGGTAATACTGACTTGACGCGATCTACCCGCCCCGGCTCACCGCCTGACGCGTGCATATCGGTGTAGATATACCCCGGCCGCACACCGTTGACACGCACACCCTGCGCCGCCACCTCCAGCGCCAGACCGGTCGTTAAGGTATCCACCGCGCCTTTTGACGCCGCATAATCCACATATTCCCCCGGCGCTCCAAGCCGCGCGGCCGCCGACGAGACGTTAACAATCGCCCCGCCCTGCCCGCCGTGCCGGTGCGACATCCGCTTTACCGCCTCCCGGCAGCAGAGAAAATACCCGGTCACATTAGTCGACAGCACCTGATTAATCCGCGTTGCCGTCAGATCCTCAATGCGGCTTTGCGCGAACAGAATACCCGCGTTGTTCACCAGCGCGGTCAGCGGCCCGGCTTCACGGTCAATGGCCGCAAACATCGCCATCACCTGCTCTTCATCGCTGATGTCGGCGCGCACCGCAAACGCCTTGCCACCGTCCTGCTCAATCCCGGCGACGACCGCCAGCGCCGCCTCGGTATTGTGCTGATAATTTACTGCCACGGTGTAGCCTTCATGCGCGAGTTGCCGCGCGGTAGCCCTGCCAATTCCCCGGCTTGCGCCAGTAACCAGTGCGATAGCCAATGTATTTTCTCCCCAAAAAAAAGCCGGGCAGCGCTAACGCTTACCCGGCTGGTTTCATCATCAGTGCGTTAATTACTGATAATCGCTTAGCGGCACGCAGGAGCAGAACAAATTACGGTCACCCCATACGTCATCCAGACGTTTCACGGTCGGCCAGTATTTGTTGACCGATCCCGCCGGGAATACCGCCTCTTCACGACTATAGCCGTGGTTCCACTCCGCGACCAGTTCGTGCTGAGTATGCGGCGCGTTGACCAGCGGGTTATCGTCCAGCGTCCACTCGCCGTTTTGTACGCGGTCAATTTCCGCACGGATAGAGAGCATCGCGTCGATAAAGCGATCCAGCTCCATCTGGCTTTCCGATTCGGTCGGTTCCACCATCAGCGTACCTGCCACCGGGAAAGACATGGTTGGCGCATGGAAACCGTAGTCGATCAGGCGCTTGGCAATATCCAGCTCGCTGATACCGGTCGCCTCTTTCAGCGGGCGAATGTCGAGAATACATTCGTGCGCCACGCGACCATCGCGCCCGGTATACAGCACCGGGTACGCGTCTTTCAGGCGACTGGCGATGTAATTAGCGTTGAGGATTGCGACCTGACTGGCCTGCTTCAGCCCTTCCGCGCCCATCATGCGGATGTACATCCAGCTAATCGGCAGAATGGACGCGCTGCCGAACGGGGCCGCAGAAACTGCACCCTGACGGGTGAGCATCCCTTCGATTTGCACCACGCTGTGGCCCGGTACAAACGGGGCCAGATGCGCTTTGACGCCAATCGGCCCCATGCCCGGCCCGCCGCCGCCGTGCGGAATGCAGAAGGTTTTATGCAGGTTAAGGTGCGAGACGTCCGCACCGATAAAGCCCGGCGAGGTGATACCGACCTGGGCGTTCATATTAGCCCCGTCGAGATACACCTGACCGCCGAACTGATGCACAATCTCGCACACTTCGCGGATGGTTTCTTCGTACACACCGTGGGTGGACGGATAGGTCACCATGATGCAGGAAAGATTAGCGCTCGACTGCTCCGCCTTAGCGCGCAGATCGTTTAAATCGATGTTGCCGTTTTTATCGCAGGCCACCACGACGACCTGCATACCCGCCATCTGCGCCGAGGCCGGGTTGGTGCCGTGCGCGGAGCTGGGGATCAGGCAGATGTCACGGTGCCCTTCGTTGCGGCTTTCATGATAATGACGGATCGCCAGCAGGCCCGCATATTCGCCCTGCGCGCCGGAGTTGGGCTGCATACACAGCGCATCGTAGCCGGTCAGCTTCACCAGCCAGTCCGCAAGCTGATTGATCATCTGATGGTAACCTTCAGCCTGCTCTGCCGGGCAGAACGGGTGCAGTTCGGCAAATTCCGGCCAGGTGATGGGGATCATCTCCGCAGCCGCATTCAGCTTCATGGTGCAGGAGCCGAGCGGGATCATCGCCTGATTCAGCGCCAGATCTTTGCGCTCAAGCGAATGCATGTAACGCATCATCTCGGTTTCACTGTGATAGCGGTTGAAAACCGGATGCGTGAGGATCGCGTCGTCGCGCAGCATAGCTGGCGCAAGAGAGCGGCTGTCGTGCGCCACGTCTTTATCCAGCGCGTCAATATCCAGCCCGTGGTCGTCACCCACAATCACCGCAAACAGCGTCTGCACCTGCTCGCGGGTGGTGGTTTCATCAAGCGTGATACCGACCGCGTTGTGAATGTCGCTGCGCAGGTTGATTTCAGCAGTCTGGGCGCGCGCCAGCACGGCGGCTTTATCCGCTACCTCAACGCACAGGGTGTCGAAGTAGTGAGCGTGGCGCAGCTTCAGCCCTTTTTGTTGCAGGCCCGTCGCCAGGATATCGGTCAGACGATGGATGCGATCGGCAATCCGCTTCAGACCTGCCGGACCGTGATACACCGCGTACAGGCTGGCGATGTTAGCCAGCAGCACCTGCGAGGTACAAATGTTGGAGTTGGCTTTCTCGCGGCGGATATGCTGCTCACGAGTCTGCATCGCCATGCGCAGCGCGGTGTTGCCCGCCGCATCTTTTGAGACGCCGATAATGCGCCCCGGCATGGAACGTTTAAATTCATCTTTCGCCGCAAAGAAGGCCGCGTGCGGGCCGCCGTAGCCCATCGGTACGCCGAAGCGCTGCGCGGAGCCAAAAGCGATATCCGCGCCCTGCTTGCCCGGCGAGGTCAGCAGCACCAGCGCCATAAAATCAGCCGCCACGCTAACCACGATTTTGCGCGCTTTCAGCTCGGCAATCAGCGGGCTGTAATCATGGACTTCACCCGTTGTCCCGACCTGCTGAAGCAGCACGCCAAACAGATCCTGGTGATCGAGCGCTTTCTCTGCATCATCAACAATCACGTCAAAACCAAAGGTTTCAGCACGGGTACGCACCACGTCCAGCGTTTGCGGATGCACATCGGCGGCGACGAAAAAGCGGTTGGCGTTTTTCAGTTTGCTGATGCGTTTTGCCATCGCCATCGCTTCTGCGGCGGCGGTCGCTTCGTCCAGCAATGAGGCGGAGGCCATCTCCAGCCCGGTCAGATCCAGCGTCACCTGCTGGAAATTGAGCAGCGCTTCAAGACGCCCCTGGGAGACTTCCGGCTGGTACGGCGTATAGGCGGTGTACCAGCCCGGATTTTCCAGCATATTACGCAGGATCACCGGCGGCAGATGTACGGCGGCGTAGCCCATGCCGATGAAAGAGGTAAAGCGCTTGTTGCGGCTGGCAATGGCCTTCAGTTCTGCCAGCGCGGTATATTCCGTTGCCGCCTCGCCCACCTGCGGCGGAGTGGCAAGCTGGATATCCTGCGGGACAATCTGGCCGGTCAGGGCGTTCAGCGATTCTGCGCCGACGGTTTGCAGCATTGCCTGCTGCTGTTGAGCATCCGGCCCGATGTGGCGTTCAATAAATGCGCCGCTATTTTCAAGCTGACTTAACGTCTGTGTCATGAGCGAGGGTTCCTGAAACGTGCTGTGAATGTCAATCAGGGCAAGGAAAAGCGATTTTCCTCGCCCCAGCCTTCTCCCGGCAGGAGAAGGAGAACTGAGGCGTCCCTCTCCGGCAGAGAGAGGGACCGGCACCGATTACTCGTCTTCCAGCAGTGCCTGGTAAGCGGTGGCGTCCAGCAGTGCGTCGATTTCGGCTTCGTCGCTGGCGCGAATTTTGAAGATCCAGCCGCCCGCGTAAGGCTCGCTGTTAACCAGTTCCGGGGAATCCCCCAGCGCCTCGTTGACCGCCACGATTTCACCGCTGATGGGCGCGTAAATATCGGACGCTGCCTTCACCGATTCCGCTACCGCACAGTCGTCGCCCGCGCTAACGGTCACACCAGGCTCCGGCAGATCGACAAACACCATGTCGCCCAGCAGTTCCTGCGCGTGCTCGGTGATGCCGACGGTATAAGAGCCGTCAGTTTCTTTGCGCAGCCACTCGTGTTCTTTACTGTATTTCAGTTCAGCAGGGATATTGCTCATCGCTCATTCTCCAGAAAAGTACATTACGCAACGGCTTTGCCATTACGCACAAAAACGGGTTTGGTCACTTTCACCGGCATTTCACGGTTGCGGATCTGCACGATAGCCGTGTCGCCAATGCCAGCCGGAACGCGGGCCAGCGCGATGCTGTAGCCAAGCGTCGGCGAAAACGTGCCGCTGGTGATCACGCCTTCCCGTGGATTGCCCTGCGCGTCGGTGAAACGCACCGGCAGTTCGTTACGCAGCACGCCTTTTTCGGTCATCACCAGACCAACCAGCGTTTCGGTGCCTTTCGCACGCTGGGATTCCAGCGCTTCCCGGCCAATAAAATCACGGTCGGCAGGCTCCCAGGCAATCGTCCAGCCCATGTTGGCCGCCAGCGGGGAAATGCCTTCGTCCATTTCCTGACCGTACAGGTTCATGCCCGCTTCCAGACGCAGCGTATCGCGCGCGCCCAGCCCGCAGGGTTTTACGCCTGCGTCCACCAGCGCTTGCCAGAACGCCGCCGCCTGTTCATTCGGCAGCGCGATCTCATAACCGGCTTCGCCGGTATACCCGGTGGTCGCAATAAACAAATCGCCAGCCTGAACGCCAAAAAAAGGCTTCATTCCGGCAACGGCCTGACGCTGCTGTTCATTAAAGAGGGTGGCGGCTTTCGCCTGGGCATTCGGTCCCTGCACCGCTATCAGCGACAGATCATCACGCACGGTCAGGTCAATGGCATACGATTCAGCGTGCTGGGTGATCCAGGCGAGGTCTTTTTCACGGGTTGCGGAGTTAACGACGAGGCGGAAGAAATCTTCGGTAAAGAAATAGACGATCAGATCGTCAATCACGCCGCCGGAAGCGTTGAGCATCCCGGAGTAAAGCGCCTTGCCGGGTTTGGTGAGCTTCGCCACGTCGTTCGCCAGCAAATAACGCAGGAACTCGCGGGTGCGGCTGCCGCGCAAATCAACGATGGTCATGTGCGACACATCAAACATGCCCGCATCGGTGCGCACCGCGTGGTGCTCATCAATCTGTGAGCCGTAATGCAGCGGCATCATCCAGCCGTGGAAATCCACCATGCGCGCGCCACACTGGGTGTGCTGTTCATACAACGGAGTCTGTTGAGTCATCTTTTCCTCGTTGAATATGCCGGGCTGTCATCCGTTTTACGCCCGCAAAACGGCAGCGACGCAAACGTTATCTTTGGCCTGAACTTATCATTGAAACCGCAGGTTAACCATAAGCTAAAGAAGGTCATCACATTAGCTTATGACGATAATGCACTAAAGAGACTACAGAATTTTTGACTGCCAAAATGGGATTCAACAAACAGAAAATAAAGTTTGGCCTCTTCATTTTGCTGAATAGTGATATTTAAGAGGGAAAAAGCGGTGGAATTTCCGCAGTCCAAAATGGAAAAGATTAAAAAATCTAATGCGAAAAAAGGAGTGAAATTAGAATTTTTCAAACGAGGAAAAGATCCCGGCGCAGAGGCCGGGAGCAGAAGTGTGACGCAGTTAACGTAACCAGTCAGGGAGATCGTTCAGCCCCATCGCCTGGCGAATGAGCTGGGGCTTAACCCCCGGGAGCGTGTCCGCCATTTTCAGGCCGATATCGCGCAATAGTTTTTTCGCCGGGTTGTGTCCGGCAAAGAGTTCGCGAAAACCCTGCATTCCCGCCAGCATCAGCGCAGCGCTGTGCTTACGGCTGCGCTCAAAGCGACGCAGATACATATGCTGCCCGATATCTTTGCCCTGCAGGCTGAGACGGCGCAGTTCGTTAATCAGTTCAGCCGCATCCATAAAGCCGAGATTCACGCCCTGCCCGGCCAGCGGATGGATGGTGTGCGCCGCATCGCCGACCAGCGCCAGCCGGTGAGCGGCAAACTGCCGTGCGTAGCGCCCGGTCAGCGGATAAACCTGACGCTCGCTTTCTACCTGGCACAGGCCAAGCCGGTTATCAAAGGCCACCGTCAGCGCCTGGTTAAATTCCGCTTCGTCCGCCTGCTGCATTCGCGCGGCGTCATCCGGGGCAAGCGACCAGACAATTGAACATAAATGCGGATCGCTTAGCGGCAGGAAAGCCAGAATGCCTTCTCCGTGGAATACCTGACGCGCCACGCCCTGATGCGGCTCGGTGGTGCGGATAGTCGCCACCAGCGCGTGATGGTTATAGTCCCAGAACGTCAGCGGAATGTCGGCTTTGTCGCGCAGCCAGGAATTCGCGCCGTCCGCGCCGACCACCAGCCGCGCGGTCATCATCGTGCCGTCTTTCAGGCTGATAAATACTTCGTTTTCACCCCACGCCACCTGCTGCACTTCCGCCGGGGCGATCAGCGTAACGTCCTGACACTGCTGCGCCTTTTGCCACAGCGCGGCGTGAATGACGTCGTTTTCAACGATGTGACCGAGATGAGTGTGCCCCATGCTGCGGTCATCAAAACGGATGTGCCCAAAACTGTCTTTTTCCCAGACTTCCATCCCGTGATAGCAACTGGCGCGATGCGCAGTAATGGAGGACCAGACGCCAAGGTGCGAGAGCAGCTTTTCGCTGGCGGCGTTAATCGCCGAGACGCGCAGCGCATAAGGGGCATCTGCCGCCGGTGGCTGTACCGTTTTTTGCTCCAGTACCGCCACGCGCAGACCGCTGCCCTGCAGACCACAGGCAATCGCCAGCCCGACCATCCCACCGCCGACAATCGCTACGTCAACATTTTGCACTGTTTCACTCCTGAAGCCTGATCCGGCCATAATGGTTGCAGCCCGTGGACTGAAAAAAAGTTAGCCTAGCGTTCCACCCAGCCCAGCGTGCGCCGGGCCAGCGCGTCGCGAACGGGCGTTATGAATTCCATCGCCATCAGCCCCGCATTGCGTCCGGCGACCAGCGGCGACCAGCGGTTAGCGAACAGATGCACCAGCCCGTCAGTGACGCCAATCGTCGCGGTTTTATCGGCTATCCGGCGTTCGCGATAGCGGCTGAGAACCGCATAATCGCCCGGATCGCCCGCCGCCACATCCGCCAGCGTTTCCGCAAGGCTGATGGCATCACGCAGGCCAAGGTTAAATCCCTGTCCGGCAATCGGATGCAGAGTCTGGGCCGCGTTGCCGACCAGCACCAGCCGGTGAGAGATAGCGCGCGAGGCGGTGTTAAGCGCCAGCGGATACGCCGCACGCTGCCCGGCGTGGGTAATGCGCCCCAGCCGCCAGCCAAAGGCGCGCTGGAGTTCATCGCAAAAACGCGCGTCTGACCAGCCCAGCACCGCTTCACGCCGCTCGAGCGGATGGCACCACACCAGCGAATTGCGGCCACCGGACATCGGCAGCATCGCCAGCGGCCCGTGCGGCGTGAAGCGCTCAAACGCGCGCCCCTGATGCGCTACGGCGGTGGTGACGTTGGCTATGACCGCCAGCTGCTGATACGGCTCCTGCTGCCACTGCACGCCGCAGCGTTCGCCCAGCGGGGAGCGGGAACCGTCGGCGGCGACCAGTAGCTGACCTTGCAGCGTTTCGCCGCTGTCGAGCGTGACGCTGACGTCATTCTCACTGCGGGTGAAACTGACTACGCTTGCCGGACAGTGTAGCGTGATGCCGGGCGCTTTGCGCAGCAGGGCAAATAAACGCTGGCCGACGTCGTGCAGTTCGACAACCTGACCGAGCGCCGGGATCGCGTAATCTCTGGCCTCCAACATCACCGCTCCGGCGTGCCCGCGATCGCTGATATGAACCGTTTTAATGGCGGTGGCGCAGTCGGCAATCGCCTGCCAGACGCCAATGCGCGCCAGTTGCTGACAGGTGCCCGCCGCCAGTGCAATCGCCCGCGCGTCGAAGCCGGGGTGAGCGACCGTGGCAGGTGCCACGGCTTCAACCAGATGAACCGGCAGCGCGCCCTGCGTCAGATGAGATATTGCCAGCGCCAGCGTTGCGCCGGTCATCCCGCCGCCTGTAATAATCACGCTCATTGCTGGCGCGCCGCCGCCATCAGCGCCTCAATCTCATCGGCTTTTTTCACCACGCTGGCAGTGAGATTTTCATTGCCGTCGTCGGTGATGACGATGTCATCTTCAATACGAATACCGATGCCGCGATACTGTGCGGGAACGTCGGCGTCCGGCGCGATATACAGCCCCGGCTCCACGGTCAGCACCATGCCCGGCTCCAGCTTCCGGGAGCGATCCACGCCATAGGCGCCGACATCGTGAACGTCCAGCCCCAGCCAGTGACTCAGACCATGCATGAAGAACGGACGATGCGCGTTTTCGGCGATTAACGCCTCCACGTCCCCTTTCAGGATGCCCAGTTTCACCAGCCCGGTAATCATGATGCGCACCACTTCCGTGGTGACTTCCTGCATCGACGTGCCGGGACGATACAGCCGCAGGGCGGCATCCAGCGATGCCAGCACGATATCGTAGATTTCGCGCTGCGCCGGGGAAAATTTGCCGTTAACCGGGAAGGTGCGGGTGATATCTCCCGCGTAGCCGTGGTACTCGCAGCCCGCGTCAATCAGCACCAGATCGCCGTCGCGCAGCTCGCTCTCGTTTTCGATGTAGTGCAGGATGCAGCCGTTGTCACCACCGCCAACAATGGTGTTATAGGAAGGATAGCGCGCGCCGTGGCGGGTAAATTCGTGGTGAATTTCCCCTTCAAGCTGATACTCGAACATGCCGGGGCGGCATTTTTCCATCGCCCGGCGATGCGCCAGCGCGGTGATTTCGCCCGCCCGCCGCAGAACAGCGATTTCTTCCGCCGATTTAAACAGGCGCATTTCATGCACCAGCGGACGCCAGTCGGCGATATTACCGGGCGCAGAGAGATTCTGCCGCGAGCCTTTACGCAGCTTTTCCAGGGCGGTAAAAACGATGTCATCGGCCCAGGCGTATTCACCCTGGGCGTGCCAGACCGTATCCAGGCCGTTGAGAAGCTGATAAAGCTGGGTGTTGATTTCGCTAAAAGCCAGCGCGCGGTCAACGCCCAGTTTTTCCGGCGCGGCTTCCTGCCCCAGACGGCGACCAAACCAGATTTCTGCGGTCACATCGCGCAGGCGGTTAAACAGCACGCTGTGATTGTGGGTGTCATCGCTTTTAATCAGTACCAGTACCGCTTCCGGCTCGTTGAAGCCGGTGAAGTACCAAAAGTCGCTGCTCTGGCGATACGGATATTCGGTATCTGCGCTGCGCGTGGCTTCGGGCGCGGCAAAGATCAACGCCGCGCTGCCTGGCTGCATCTGAGCCAGAAGCGCCTGGCGACGACGAAGAAACTCCTGCTGGGTCATGACGCCTCCATGAGTATTTTCTTAATGTAAGGTCGGTTTTTTCACTTCCGGTGCGGTGGGCTGCTGGCGCGTGAAGGTATCGTGGCAGAGCAGCGCGGCGACGCGCACGTACTCAATAATCTCTTCGAGCGACATCTCCAGCTCTTCCTGATCTTCCTCAACGTCATAGCCAAGCTGGGCAATATTGCGCAGGTCGTCAATGGCTTCGCCGGTTTCGCCGGTGACTTTGTCGAGTTTAGGCTGCGTGACGCCAAGGCCCAGCAGGAAATGGTTCACCCAGCCTGCCAGCGCGTCGGCGCGATCGAACACGCTGACGTCATCGCCTTCCGGCATGTAGAGCTGAAACAGAAAGCCGTCGTCTTCCAGCGAGTCGCTGGTGGCGGAATGCATGTTACGCAGCGCCTGCGCCAGTTCGTGACCGAACGCCAGGCCCTCGTTAGTCAGATCGTGGAGCAGCGGCTGCCACGAGGAATCAACGGTGCCGCCGCAGAGGATGCCGCTAATCAAACCATGCATTTCGGCGGGGGTGAGTCCCACGCCCTGTTGGTTCAGTAACTGGTTCACATCGCTGTAACCAGGCATTTCGTTCTGTATAGACATGCGCATTCGTCATCGTTGAGGGGAATATTCATGATATGCTACCACTTTGGACCCTGGTGATACCAGAAAAGGGCTTGTATCTGCACACCAGGGTAGCTATAGTGTCGCCCCTTCGCCAGCCCCGGATTCGGGCGTGAAGGCCGCGCAGTCAATTCAGCAGGAAGGTGGCATGTCTGCACAACCCGTCGATATCCATATTTTTGGCCGTTCACTGCGAGTGAATTGCCCGCCTGAACAAAGGGATGCCCTGAATCAGGCTGCGGACGATCTGAATCAGCGGTTGCAAGATCTGAAAGAACGCACTAGAGTCACAAATACTGAGCAGCTGGTTTTCATCGCCGCGTTGAACATCAGCTATGAGTTAACTCAGGAAAAGGCGAAAACCCGTGACTACGCCGCCAGCATGGAGCAGCGTATTCGGATGTTGCAGCAGACCATCGAGCAGGCGTTACTTGAGCAGGGTCGCATATCCGAAAGATCGGGGCCGAAGTTTGAATAACACTTTGCGATCAACTATGGTAGAGTTATCGTGAAGACAAAATTTCTCTGAGATGTTCGCAAGCGGGCCAGTCCCCTGAGCCGATATTTCATACCACAAGAATGTGGCGCTCCACGGTTGGTGAGCACGCTCGGTTCGTCCGAGAAGCCTTAAAACTGTGACGACACATTCACCTTGAACCAAGGGTTCAAGGGTTACAGCCTGCGGCGGCATCTCGGAGATTCCCTTCTTTTTTACTACCATGACCAAACCCAGCGTTACGTCCCTTCAACGACAAGAAATTCGCCGCCATATCAGGCAGCTTCGTCATGCGCTTTCCCCGGAACAACAAACGCAGTTTGCTCAGCAGGCCGCTGCCCGCATGATGGCGTATCCGCCGATGGTGATGGCGCATACCGTGGCGCTGTTTCTCTCGTTTGACGGCGAACTTGATACCCGCCCGCTGATTGAGCAACTCTGGCGCGCGGGTAAACGTGTTTATCTGCCGGTCCTGCATCCGTTCAGCCCCGGTAATCTGCTGTTTTTACACTACCATCAGCAAAGCGAACTGGTGGTGAATCGTCTGAAAATTCATGAGCCAAAACTGGACGTTCGCGACGTGCTGCCGCTTAGCCAGCTCGACGTACTGGTGACGCCGTTAGTGGCGTTTGACGCGCAGGGACAGCGGCTGGGGATGGGCGGCGGATTTTATGACCGGACGCTGCAACACTGGCAGCAGTACCGCCTGCAGCCGGTTGGCTACGCGCATGATTGCCAGCGGGTAGAGGCGCTGCCGGTGGAGCAATGGGATATTCCGCTGCCTGCGGTGATCACGCCGTCAACGGTGTGGGAATGGTGAAGCCCTCCCCTGGCGGGAAGGGCAGCTAACATCAGTACAGCAGGCGAGCGCGGATAGTTCCGGGGATCGCCTTCATGCTTTGCAGCGCGCGCTGCGCCACTTCTTCTTCGGCTTCAATGTCGATCACCACATAACCCATCATCGGCGAGGTCTGTAAGAACTGCGCGGCGATGTTGACGCCCTGCTCGGCGAAGATCTGGTTGATGGCGGTCAGCACGCCAGGACGGTTTTCGTGGATATGCAGCAGACGACGCCCGCCGTGCAGCGGCAGCGAAACTTCCGGGAAATTCACCGCCGACAGCGTCGAGCCATTATCGGAATATTTCACCAGCTTGCCCGCCACTTCGAGGCCGATGTTTTCCTGCGCTTCCTGAGTCGAACCGCCGATATGCGGCGTCAGCAGCACGTTGTCGAATTCGGACAGCGGAGAAACGAAGGGTTCGGCGTTCGTCGCCGGTTCGGTCGGGAAAACGTCAATGGCCGCGCCCGCCAGATGTTTACTCGCCAGCGCATCGCACAGCGCGGGAATATCAACCACCGTACCACGCGCGGCGTTGATCAGCAGCGCGCCAGGCTTCATCAGCGCCAGCTCTTCCGCACCCATCATATTTTTGGTGGAGGCATTTTCTGGCACGTGCAGGCTCACCACGTCGCTCATGTTAAGCAGATCGGAGAGATGCTGAACCTGAGTCGCATTTCCCAGCGGCAGTTTGTTTTCGATGTCGTAGAAGTAAACGTACATCCCCAGCGACTCCGCCAGAATACCGAGCTGGGTGCCGATGTGACCGTAGCCGATAATACCCAGCTTTTTACCACGCGCTTCATACGAGCCGGTCGCCAGCTTGTTCCAGATCCCGCGATGCGCTTTGGCATTGGCTTCGGGAATGCCGCGCAGCAGCAGCAGCAGTTCGCCAATCACCAGTTCCGCCACCGAGCGGGTATTTGAGAATGGCGCGTTGAATACCGGCACGCCGCGTTTGGCTGCCGCATTCAGATCGACCTGGTTAGTGCCGATACAGAAACAGCCCACGGCGACCAGTTTTTCAGCCGCTGCGAGTACCTCTTCGGTCAGATTAGTACGGGAGCGCAGGCCGATAAAATGCGCATCACGGATCGACTCCTTCAGTTGTTCGGTGCTGAGTGCGCCTTTGTGATATTCGATGTTGGTGTAGCCTGCCGCACGCAGGCTATCCAGCGCCTTCTGATGCACGCCTTCGACCAGCAGAAACTTAATCTTGTCTTTTTCCAGTGATACCTTTGCCATTTCCCGACCCTGTTTTTGCTTAACGGATGTGGTGCTATATGAAATTTCCTCTTAGCAACATATCAAAAAAAACTATCGCGGCAATATGAACGTTTGCGCAGCCAAACTGAGGAAATGTCATGCAGCGGGAAATAGCAGAGCAAAATGCTGGTGGTAAGGTTTTTTGCGGTGAGATCGCCATGTCGGTGAGCAGAGCGTGACACAAGTCACTAAATTTATAAATTCTGAAATTTTATTCGGGGGAGCGTCTCCCCCGTCAGATCATTTCACGATGGTTTTAACGCCATCGGCGGTGCCGATCAGGGCAACATCCGCGCCACGGTTGGCGAACAGCCCCACGGTGACAACGCCGGGAATGCCGTTAATGGTGTTTTCGGTGGCAATCGGATCGATAATCTCCAGACCGTACACATCGAGGATCACGTTGCCGTTATCGGTCAGCACGCCCTGACGATATTCCGGGCGTCCGCCCAGCTTCACCAGCGTGCGAGCGACCGCACTGCGCGCCATCGGAATGACTTCAACCGGCAGCGGGAAGGTGCCGAGGATATCAACCTGCTTGGAGGCATCCGCGATACAGATGAACTTGTCCGCCACGGAGGCGATGATCTTTTCGCGCGTCAGCGCTGCGCCGCCGCCTTTGATCATCTGCATCTGGCCGTTGATCTCGTCCGCGCCGTCTACGTAAATGCCCAGACGATCGACCTCGTTAAGATCGAATACCGTAATGCCGAGGCTTTTCAGTTTGGCGGTAGAAGCATCCGAACTGGAAACGGCACCTTCGATTTGCCCCTTCATTGTGCCCAGTGCATCAATAAAATGTGCGGCGGTAGAGCCGGTGCCCACGCCAACGATAGTGCCCGGAACAACATACTGAAGGGCGGCCCAGCCTACTGCTTTTTTCAGTTCATCCTGCGTCATGATGTTTGCCTGTGGAGTGATAATCCTGCGCGCATTATAGAACATAAGGCCCGGCGATGTCCCTGTGACCCGCGTCACAGAAATGCACACGAGAATTTCGTCTGTACCCAACGCTAATTTATGTCATAGTGCTGGATAGAAAACCATTAAGGAGCCAGCCAGATCCATGAAACGCCCGGACTACAGAACGTTACAGGCGCTTGATGCGGTTATTCGCGAACGCGGATTTGAACGCGCAGCGCAAAAGCTTTGCATCACCCAGTCCGCCGTCTCGCAGCGCATCAAGCAACTGGAAAACATGTTCGGGCAGCCGCTGCTGGTGCGCACCGTTCCGCCCCGCCCCACTGAACAGGGTCAAAAACTGCTGGCGCTGCTGCGTCAGGTTGAGATGCTGGAAGATGAGTGGCTGGGTGATGAACAAACCGGCTCCACGCCGCTGTTATTGTCGCTGGCGGTGAACGCCGACAGCCTGGCGACCTGGCTTTTACCCGCGCTGGCTCCGGTGCTGGTCGATTCCCCTATTCGCCTGAATTTACAGGTCGAAGACGAAACCCGGACCCAGGAACGCCTGCGGCGCGGTGAAGTGGTCGGCGCGGTGAGTATCCAGCCGCAGGCACTGCCCAGTTGCCTGGTCGATCAGCTCGGCGCGCTCGATTATCTGTTTGTCGGCTCTAAAGAATTTGCCGCCCGTTACTTCCCCAACGGCGTTACCCGCTCCGCCCTGCTGAAAGCACCTGCCGTCGCCTTCGATCATCTGGATGATATGCATCAGGCTTTCCTGCAACAGAATTTCGATCTGCCACCGGGCAGCGTGCCCTGTCATATCGTCAATTCATCGGAAGCATTTGTGCAACTGGCGCGGCAGGGAACGACCTGCTGTATGATCCCGCATCTGCAAATTGAGAAAGAATTAGAGACGGGCGAACTGATTGATCTGACGCCGGGCCTGTACCAGCGGCGGATGCTCTACTGGCACCGCTTCGCCCCGGAAAGCCGGATGATGCGCAAAGTGACCGACGCGCTGCTGGAGCACGGGCATCGGGTACTGCGGCAGGTTTAAGAAAGAACCCCGCATCGGAGCGACGCGGGGCGGGATATTATTGGGTTTTATCAGCTGTATCAGCATTAGCGGGAGCAGCGCCAGCCTGCTGCCCCTGCGCCGGTTGCAGCTCGAACACTACGTCAACCTGGTCATCAAACTGAATCGTTGCCTGCTCGTAAGTCTCCTGCGCGGATGCAGAAGCGGCATCCGCTTTCATCATCCGTACCATCGGGCTGGGCTGATAGTTGGAGACGTGGTAGCGCACGCTATAGACCGGACCAAGGGTGCCTTTAAAGCCAGAGGCCAGCTGTTGTGCCTGACGTACCGCGTCGTCAATAGCTTCTTTGCGTGCCTGATCTTTATAGGCTTCCGGTTTTGCCACGCCCAGCGATACGGAGCGGATTTCATTCAGTCCGGCTTTCAGCGCACCATCCAGCAGGGCGTTGAGTTTATCCAGCTCGCGCAGGGTGACTTCTACTGTGCGCACCGCCCGATACCCTTTCAGAATGCTTTTCCCTTCCTGATAATCGTAATCAGGCTGGGTACGCAGGTTCGCAGAACGAATGTCTTTTTTGGCAACGCCATTCTGGTCGAGGAAAGAGAGATACTGCGCCACGCGATCGTCAGCCTGTTTCTTGGCCGATGCCGCATCTTTAGCCGCAATATTGACTTCAATCGCCAGCGTAGCAATATCCGGTACGGCATCAACGCTGGCCGTGCCGGAAGTGACAATATGCGGACCATTCGGCAGTTCATTTGCCGTGACCGTCATCGCGCTTAAACCTACCAATGCCGCCAGGGCCATCACTTTAAACTTCACTGTCTTTCCTCCATGTTGCGTTATGCGCCCGATAAAAGAGCAGATGCCAGCAAGCTTAGCCTGTGACGACGGAAAGTCCATCAGACAACGCTTAGTTCACCAGCGCCTGGAAATGATGAACGCCCTCTTTCGCCAGCGTCCAGGCGATAACCCACATCACGCAGCCTACCAGAAGATTAATAATGCGCTGCGCTTTAGCGGTGCGCAATCGCGGTGCCAGCCATGCCGCCAGCAGCGCCAGGCCGAAGAACCACAGGAACGAGGCGCTGATCGTCCCCAGCGCAAACCAGCGTCGGGGAAGACTTTCCAGTTGTCCGCCGAGACTGCCCAGCACCACGAAGGTATCAAGATAAACGTGCGGATTGAGCCACGTCACGGCCAGCATGGTGGCGATAATTTTCCAGCGCCCCTGCTTCATGACCTCAGCGCTTGCCAGTTCCAGATTGCTGCTCAGGGCCGTTTTCAGCGCGCCAAAACCATACCACAACAGAAACGCCACCCCGCCCCAGGTCACGATGGCCAGCAGCCACGGCGACTGCATCAGCAGGGCGCTGCCGCCAAAGACACCCGCGCAAATCAGCGCCATATCGCTCAGCGCGCAAAGAAAAGCGATCATAATGTGATACTGGCGGCGAATGCCCTGATTCATCACAAAGGCATTTTGCGGACCCAGCGGCAGGATCATCGCAGCGCCTAAGATAAGCCCCTGAAAATAATAAGATAACACGTTAACATTCCCGTACTATTACTGTTTAGCGCAGACTATAACGCAGGAAATTTATTAGCGGAAATTGAAAATTTTAATCAACTATTAGTGAATTTAATGAGGATGCCGCCCGGCATTTTTTCAGAATTTATTAAGGGATAATCTCCAATGTTTACCTTCACTACGGCGTAAACTGTCCGCCTGGCTCATGTAACCTAAGGATCAGGTATGCCCACTCAGCGTTTTATTCATTCACTTCTGGCAGGCTCCCTCCTGCTTCTCCTTCCTTTCACGGGCTCTGCCGCAGAGAAAATCCTTCGCTATACCGACCATGAACCTTACGGCGGTATGCGCACCCAATTGATTAAAAACGTCTTTTTTGCCGAAATAGAAAAAGAGTCGCAGGGACGCCTGAAAATTGAGCCGCACTGGAACGGCGAAACCGCCATCAGTTACGATGCGCTGGCAACGATCAGCGACGGCAGCAAGGCCGATATGGGCATTGTGGTGCCTGAATACACCGCCAAACAGCTACCGCTGCACCAAATCTTCAAGAGTTTTGCTCTCGGCCCGGATCGCGGCGTCAAACAGGTCGAGTTTTTTCGCCGCGTCTACGCGGAGCGTCCTGAATTTTCCGCCGAGCTTGCGCGCAATAACCTGGTAAATCTGCAATTTTTCCTTGGCTATCCGGTCGGCTTTTTTACCGCCAAACCGCTGCAGTCACTCACGGATTTAAGTGGCACCCAGTGGCGTACCGCCAGCTTCTGGCATCAGGCTTATCTGACCAACACTGGCGCAAAAACGGTGACGATGCCGTGGAATGAACAAATCACCACCGCCCTGAAAGACGGTCGGCTGGACGGCCTGATGGTCAATCTGGACAGCGGCTACGATATTCATGCCGAACGTGCCGCGCCGAACGTGCTGCTCTCTCCTTCCCTGTGGCTGGGTCACGTTTACCTGCTGACAATGAATAAAAAAACGTGGGACGGCCTCGACGTCCGGGATCGCGAGGCTATTCAGCGTGCCGCTGCCACCACGCAGAAAGCGCTGGGTAATGCGCTGGACGATAATCTCACTGCGATGGTGAAAACGCTGGAGCAGGGAGGTGCGCACGTTCGCTATCTGAGCAACGCCGAGCTGAACGCGTGGCAGAAAGCGATTAAGTCCCCGCAGGTCCGGGCACAATGGGTTGAAAAGCAGAAAAGTGAAGGCGTGAACAATGCCGGAGAAGTGATGGAAAAAGTCAGCGCGCTGCTGGATGAAACCCTGCGTTAAAACAGCGTTGCGCCCACGTCGTCCGTGGGCGCTCACTGCCCTTAGCGCGGTGCTACCGCTTCGTCCTCTTTTTTCTCGTGGACGCGTTTGAAATTCACATCCATTTGCGGATACGGGAAGCTGATCCCCTGCGCATCAAACTCGCGCTTGATCCGCTCCAGTACATCCCAGTAAACGTTTTGCAGATCCCCGCTCTGGCTCCAGATACGGATCACAAAGTTTACGGAAGAGGCCGCCAGCTCGTTCATGCGCACCGTCATCTCGCGATCTTTAATGATGCGATCGTCGGATTCGATAATATCGGTGATGATTTTTCTCACCTGATCGATATCCGCATCGTAAGAGACGCCGATCACCAGTTCGTTACGGCGCACCGGTTCGCGGGAGAAGTTAATAATGTTGCCGGAGATGATTTTACCGTTCGGGATCACCACATAGCGGCCGTCCGCTGAACGCAGTGTGGTCGAGAAAATTTGCACATGCAGCACGGTTCCGGCAACGCCGCCCAAATCCACGTACTCACCGGAGCGGAAAGGGCGGAAGGTGACGAGCAGTACACCTGCCGCAAGGTTAGACAGCGAGCCTTGCAGGGCCAGACCTACTGCCAGACCTGCGGCACCCAGCACGGCAATCACCGAAGCCGTTTGTACCCCGACGCGTCCGAGGGCGGCGATCAGGGTAAAACCGATTATCGCATAGCGTACCAGCGCAGAGAGAAAGTCTGCGACCGTCGCATCAATGTGCCGGGCGAGCATCAGGCGATCCACCGCTCTTGATACCATCCGCGCCACAATCACCCCCACGGTAATAATGGCGATAGCGGCAACAATATTGACCAGATAGCTCAGCAGCAGCGCCTGATTGGTCACCAGCCATGAACCGGCGTTGTTAATACTATCGACGACATTCAAATCTTCCATTCAGCAATCCTTCTGGTTACTCAAAAAGAAAAAGGTCAACCATCCCCAACGGAGTGAAGCAAGTTAATAAAGGGTAAACACAAAGCGGAGAAAATGCCAAACCGATCGCAAAGACCACAGGGTTAGTGCGTTGAATATGCACAAAAAAGGCCCGCCGAAGCGAGCCTGTGTACTACAAACGTTAACGGCTTAAATTACAGAACGTCAATCGCGTTCAGTTCTTTGAAAGCCTGCTCCAGACGAGTCACCATAGTGACCTGGGCAGCACGCAGCCATGCGCGCGGATCGTAGTATTTTTTGTTCGGCTGGTCAGCGCCTTTCGGGTTACCCAGCTGGCCCTGGAGGTAATCTTCGTTCGCTTTGTAGTAGTTCAGAACACCTTCCCAGGTCGCCCATTGGGTATCGGTATCGATGTTCATTTTCACTACGCCGTAGCTTACAGAGTCTTTGATTTCCTGAGCAGTAGAACCGGAACCGCCGTGGAATACGAAGTTCAGGCTGTTGTGCGGCAGGTTATGTTTCTTAGAAACATATTCCTGAGAATCGCGCAGGATAGTCGGGGTCAGCTTAACGTTACCCGGCTTGTACACACCGTGTACGTTACCGAAGGACGCTGCGATGGTGAAGCGCGGGCTGATTTTGCTCAGCTCGGTGTACGCGTAATCAACGTCTTCCGGCTGGGTATACAGTGCAGAAGCGTCCATGTGGCTGTTGTCCACGCCGTCTTCTTCACCGCCGGTGCAACCCAGTTCCAGTTCCAGAGTCATGTCGATTTTCGCCATGCGCGCCAGGTACTTAGAGCACAGCTCGATGTTTTCTTCCAGAGACTCTTCGGACAGGTCGATCATGTGAGAAGAGAACAGCGGTTTGCCGGTAGCAGCAAAGTGTTTTTCACCCGCGTCCAGCAGGCCGTCGATCCACGGCAGCAGTTTTTTCGCGCAGTGGTCAGTGTGCAGGATCACCGGCACGCCGTAGTGTTCAGCCATCTGGTGAACGTGGTGCGCACCAGAGATTGCACCGAGGATAGCAGCCTGCTGGCCTTCGCCTTTGAAGCCTTTACCGGCGATGAATGCAGCACCACCGTTAGAGAACTGAACGATAACCGGCGCTTTTACTTTCGCAGCTGCTTCAATAACGGCGTTAATGGAGTCAGTACCCACGCAGTTAACCGCTGGCAGAGCAAAATTGTTTTCTTTTGCTACCTGGAATACTTTCTGTACGTCATCACCAGTGATTACGCCTGGTTTTACGAAATCAAAAATTTTAGACATGTTTATGAGTCCTGTATCTGTATCTTCAACCGTGGAAACGATCGCAAGCGGATAAAAAGGCGGGATGACTCCCGCCTGAACGCGTTTTACTTCTTCGCACGCTCTTCGAGCATGGCGACTGCAGGCAGAACTTTACCTTCCACGAATTCGAGGAATGCGCCGCCGCCAGTGGAGATGTAGGAGATCTTGTCAGCGATGCCGAACAGGTCGATAGCTGCCAGAGTGTCACCGCCGCCTGCGATAGAGAACGCTTCGCTCTCAGCGATAGCGTTAGCGACAATTTCAGTGCCTTTGCGGAAGTTCGGGAATTCGAACACGCCAACCGGACCGTTCCACAGAATGGTTTTGGCATTCTTCAGGATTTCAGCCAGCTGCTGTGCAGATGCGTCGCCGATATCCAGGATCTGCTCATCGTCTTTTACGTCGTTAACGGATTTCAGCGTTGCCGTTGCGGATTCAGAGAATTCAGTCGCTACGCGAACGTCCGTCGGAACCGGGATGTCGCAGGTAGTCAGCAGGCGTTTGGCTTCGTCTACCAGATCTGCTTCGTACAGGGATTTACCTACGTTGTGGCCCTGGGCGGCAACGAAGGTGTTAGCGATACCGCCGCCAACGATCAGCTGGTCAGCGATTTTGGACAGGGAGTCCAGCACGGTCAGTTTGGTGGACACTTTAGAGCCACCCACGATAGCGACCATCGGACGAGCCGGTTCTTTCAGCGCTTTACCCAGCGCGTCCAGTTCGTCAGCCAGCAGCGGGCCTGCGCAGGCAACATCAGCAAATTTGCCGATACCGTGCGTAGACGCCTGGGCGCGGTGAGCCGTACCGAATGCGTCCATTACGAACACGTCGCACAGTGCGGCGTATTTTTTGGACAGTGCTTCGTCGTCTTTCTTCTCGCCTTTGTTAAAGCGAACGTTTTCCAGAACCACCAGCTCGCCAGCAGCAACTTCAACGCCATCGAGGTAATCTTTTACCAGGCGAACCGGGCTGGAAAGTTTGTCTTTCAGGTAGTTAACAACCGGCAGCAGAGAGAATTCTTCGTTGTACTCGCCTTCGGTAGGGCGACCCAGGTGGGAAGTGACCATCACTTTTGCACCCTGTTTCAGGGCCAGTTCGATAGTCGGCAGGGAAGCACGGATACGCGCGTCGCTGGTGACTTTCCCTTCTTTAACAGGTACGTTCAGATCGGCACGAATAAAAACGCGTTTTCCAGCCAGATCCAGATCGGTCATCTTAATTACAGACATGGTGAATCCTCTCGTTGATTCTTAAAGTTTTGCAGACGCAATAAGCGTCTTACCTGAAACCTGTTGCGGCCATGGCTAACGTCGTGTCGAGCATTCGGTTAGCAAAGCCCCATTCGTTATCACACCAGACCAGCGTTTTGATCAGGTGCGCGCCACTTACTCGCGTTTGCGTGCCGTCAACAATGGCACTGTGCGGATCGTGGTTAAAATCAGTTGAGACCAACGGTAATTCCGTATAATCAACTATACCATGAAATGCTTCCTGCGCTGCTTTTTGCAGCAACAGATTGACTTCACAGGCTTTTACCGGCGCTTTCACGGTGACGCTAAGGTCGATTGCCGTCACGTTAATCGTCGGCACGCGCACCGCTATCGCCTCAAAGCAGTCGGTAAACTGCGGCAGAATGCGGGCGATCCCGGCAGCCAGTTTGGTATCAACCGGAATAATTGACTGGCTGGCCGCACGCGTGCGGCGCAGATCCGGGTGATACGCGTCAATCACCTGCTGATCGTGCATCGCAGAGTGAATGGTCGTGACCGTACCGGACTCAATGCCAAAGGCATCATCCAGCAATTTGATCACCGGAATTATACAGTTTGTGGTACAGGAGGCGTTGGAAACAATGCGGTGTTCCGCAAGCAGTGCGTCGTGATTGACGCCAAAGACCACCGTCGCGTCGAGATCGTTGCTGCCGGGATGAGAAAAGAGCACCTTCTTCGCGCCAGCGGCCAGATGCATTTCGCCGTGTTCGCGGCTGCCGTAAACGCCGGTACAGTCCAGCACCACGTCAACGCCCAGCTCTTGCCACGGGAGATGATTGATAGCGCGCTCGTGCAGAAGACGAATGGCGTCATCACCAATGAATAGCTGTTCCCGCTCCTGGCGGACATCCCAGGCAAAACGACCGTGGCTGGTGTCGTATTTCAATAAGTGTGCGATGCCCGCAGCGTCGGCCAGTTCATTGATTGCCACTACGGTGATTTCCGCCCGACGCCCGGATTCATATAAAGCACGAACCACGTTGCGCCCGATGCGACCGAAGCCATTAATCGCTACGCGTACGGTCATAGATCTCCTGCAAAGCTTTCCCGGATCTCGTGAAGCAGACAGAGTAATGCAGCCACACGTTGAGGGAAACCTTGCCTGTCACAAACTGCGACTGATTGGTTAATTGTCGAACACTTAATCGACTGAAACGGTTCAGCTAGAATAAGCGAATCGGGGAATAAAAGGAATTATTGCCGCCTGGCTTAGCACATTTATCTGATCTGGGTCACATTTTTTGCCTGCATAAAACGGGCGATTATTCCATCTGCCGGATTGCGCATAAGCGTTGTCAGATCTTTTGTTTGCCGCCGCCTCCTTTTCCTGATTTATATCAGAGACGCACAGGGATCGCGCTTATAAAATCCGCGCCACGTCCGAGTTTCGGAGTAATCACCCGTCATGATACAGAACATTACCACTCAGTTTACCGCCTCTGACGCGCGCTTTTATGCCCTGCGCCTGTTGCCCGGTGAAGAGGTCTTTTCCCGCCTGCACGCCTTTATTCAGGCGCAGTCTGTTCGCGCGGGCTGGATAGCAGGCTGTACCGGTAGCCTGACGAATGCCGCGCTGCGCTATGCGGGGCAGGAGGAAACCACCCTGCTCACCGGCACGTTTGAAGTGATCTCGCTTAGCGGCACGCTGGAGCTGACCGGCGAGCATCTGCACCTGTCCATTTCCGATCCGCAAGGCGCGATGCTCGGCGGGCATATGATGCCCGGCTGTACCGTGCGCACCACGCTGGAACTGGTGATCGGCGAGCTTACGACACTGGCCTTTAGCCGCCAGCCCTGCCCCCTTTCCGGCTATGACGAATTAGTCATTTCGCCACGTTAACACCGCAAAACAGAAGAGGTTTATATGGCCGCGCGCCGTTTTTCCAGCCAGGCTCTGGCACTGATTGTGATTTGTATCGCCATCAACATGATTGGCGGTCAACTGGTCAGCATGTTGAAGCTGCCCATTTTTCTTGATTCGATTGGTACGCTGATCGCCGCCGTGCTGCTTGGTCCGTGGATCGGCATGTTAACCGGGCTGCTGACCAATCTGCTCTGGGGTCTGCTCACCGATCCTATCGCCGCCGCCTTTGCGCCGGTGGCGATGGTCATTGGCCTGGTCGCAGGCTGGCTGGCGCGCCTCGGTGGGTTCCGCACGCTGCCGAAAGTCATCGTGAGCGGCGTGATCATTACCCTGGCGGTGACCATCGTTGCCGTCCCGCTGCGCACCGCGCTGTTTGGCGGCGTGACCGGCAGCGGCGCGGATCTGTTCGTCGCGTGGATGCACTCGATGGGTCAAGACCTGCTGGAGTCGGTGGCGATCACCGTCCTGGGGGCGAATCTGGTGGATAAGATCCTAACTGCCATTATCGTCTGGGTGCTGCTGCGCCAGCTTCCGCTGCGTACCGTGCGCCATTTCCCCGGCACGGCGGCGGTACGCTAAATGCATCCGTTTACCTCGCTGACACTGTGGGCGCTGGCGGCATGTACCACACTGCTGATGCCAGCGGGTAATCTGTTGATGTTCTACAGCGCGGCAACCTTTCTGGCGCTGCTGCTGTTGCCCGCCACCCGCCGCCGGGCGCGCTATGTGGCGTGGCTGATGTTTTCCCTCGGCGCGGGTCTGTGGCTGGTTCACGGTGGCTGGGTGACGGCGTGGATCGGCGGGCAGCCACGCGATCCGCAGCGCTGGGCGCACGCGATTACCCTCTGGCTGCGCATTCTGGCTATCGTCTCCACTTCCCAGCTATGGATGCAGTATGTGCCGGTTCGCCAGTTTATTCGCGCGCTGTTCGCCTCGCGCCTGCCGCCGGGCATGGCCTATCTGTTCGCCGGGCCGTTGCTGGTCGTCGAGCAGCTAAAGCAGCAGCTTGCCACGATTTATGAAGCGCAACGCGCGCGCGGCGTGCCGCTCGACGGGCGCTGGTATCAGCGGCTGAAAGCGATCCCGGCGCTGATTGTGCCGTTAACCCATAACGCGCTGAACGATCTGGCGGTACGCGGCGCGGCGCTGGACATGCGCGCCTTTCGCCTGCATCCGCGTCGCACGACGCTCTGGGCACCGCGAGATCCCCTTTGGCAACGGCTGTTACGCTATGGCATGGTCGTCGCGGCGCTGGCTGAGGCAGGAGTATGGCTATGGTTACGCTAGAGAATTTCTGTTTTCAGCCCCTTCACGGCACCCAGCCGCCGCGCGTGCTGAACTGGCAGTATTCGCAGCCCGGCATGGTGCTGATTGTCGGCGGCAACGGCAGCGGTAAAAGCACGCTGGCGCAACTGCTGGCCGGGTGGTATCCCGATTTTCTGCCGGGCAGCATCAGCGGTCTGGCGACGTTGCTGGGCGAGCCGGTGGGTAAACGTTCACTGGCTGAGCAGGCGCAAACCATTCAGCTGGTCCAGCAGTCACCGTATTTGCAACTTTCCGGCTGTACCTTCAGCGTGGAAGAAGAAGTGGCTTTCGGCCCGGAAAATTTGTGCCTGCCGGAAGCGGAGATCCTCGCGCGCATTGACGCCGCGCTAACGCTGACCGATTGCCAGTCGCTGCGCCATCGCCATCCGGGAACCCTTTCCGGCGGAGAAACCCAGCGGGTGGTGATCGCCTGTGCGCTGGCAATGCAGCCGCGCCTGCTGCTGCTGGACGAAGCCTTCAGCCGCCTGACACCTCAGGCCACCCGACGGCTGCTCGAACGCCTTCAGGCGTGGGCCGCCGACGCACAGGCGCTGATCGTGCTGCTGGAGCGCAAGCGCGATCCTTTCCTTCATTATTGTCAGCACGGCTGGCAACTGTCCGCCGGGGAGCTGGTGTCTATATGCTAACGCTCGATGATGTCACCTTCCGCTGGCCGGATGCGCCGGACGACTGCCTGCGCGGCGTTTCGCTGACCCTTGCCAGCGGTGAATGGCTGGCGCTGACCGGCGATAACGGAGCCGGAAAATCCACGCTGCTGCGCCTGATGGCCGGGTTACTGACGCCCTCTGCGGGCCGTATTACCTTGCAGGGCACACCGCTGGCGCAGATGAAAAACCGTCAGCGCGCCGCCGCCATTGGCGTGCTTTTTCAGGAGGCGGAAAATCAGATTTTCCACAGTCAGGTGGCAAAAGAGGTGGCGTTTGGTCTGCGTCTGCAAAACCTGCCCGCCGAAGAAATTGCGCAACGTACCGCCGATGCGCTGGCGCTGTGTGAATTAGAAGACGTTGCCGACGCGCATCCGCTGGATCTGCATACCGCGCAGCGGCGGATGGTCGCCGTTGCCAGCCTCGCGGCGATGGCTCCGCCGCTGGTGCTGCTTGATGAACCCAGCCGCGATTTTGACGAATACTGGCTGGGCGTATTCGAGCGCTGGCTCGCCACCTGCCGCCAGCGTGGCACAACGGTACTGGCGATCAGTCATGACGCCGGGTTTACCCGCCGCCATTTTCCCCGGACGATCCGTCTGGCAGAGGGCAAAGCCGACATTCGCGATACCCGCCGTCCGGCATCATCGCAAGCGTAACGTCCGCAGGCAGACTGCCCGCCAGCACGCGTTCAACGTTAGGGCCGTCGGTACGCAGATAAAACGCTTCCGCTTCGTCCAGAGACAGCCCGCCAGCCACTTTGCGGGCGATCAGCCGCTGGCGCAGCACCTGCGGCGGCGCTTTGATGAAGATCGAAAAATCGCAAAACTCGCGCAGGCCGCGCCAGCGGGCGTCGTCCAGCAGCAGCCAGTTGCCTTCGACAATCACAATGGGCGCAGTGACCTGAATCGCCTGTTCCTGCGGATCGTGTTTTTGCCGGTCATACTGCGGCCAGCTTCCCTCCCCTGCGCGAATGTGTCGCAGATTTTGCGCCAGCTTTTCGACGTTGAACGTTTCCGGCGCGCCTTTAAACGGGCGCAGGCCGTGCTCATCAAGCCAGTGGTTGTAGTGATGGAAGCCGTCCATCGGCAGCGTCTGGATCGCGGGTAGCGTGGCGTCCTGGCGGCAGAGATATTCCCAGAACGTGGTTAAGGTGGATTTTCCGGTGCCCGGCGGGGCGCTTAAAAAAACAATCGTGCGGGGGTAAGGTGATGCCGCGTCAATTTCGGCCAGACGGCGAAGCAGCGGCTTGTGGACGGTTTCAATTTCACTGTCGGCGTACACCACCGTCGTCTCCAGCCCATTGATCCTCAGGTTTATGTTCACGGCGTGAGTTCCTTTAATATCGATGTTACCGCTAATGCCAGCGCCGTTTTGACCATTGCGATGAACCGCGTCTCTGAATAAACGGAGAAATCGGCAAACTTCATTGATTTCAGCGCGTTATACAACGTTGTATTATCCGTCACGCTATTGATATTGCAGATAAAATCCCAGCTAACTTCATCAGCAAAACCGGGGATCGGCTCCTGTTCCGCCAGATACTGACCGAACTGGGAAAAATGAATGATGTCGGCATACAGCCACTTATCCATTTTCCCCAGCGCGTAGATCAGACGCAACGCCACATCAATATCATCGAGCGGCCCACTCTGCGCCAGCAGAGGTTTTACAGCATATTCAACGATTTCAGCATCATTGTTGACGAACAACGACGGCAGAAACTGCCTGATTGCACGTAGCAAAATGTCATTCGCCGCCGTCATGAAGGCGCGTAAATCCGGCTGAGCATTTAACCGCTCAAGCACATCATCTTCTGTCAGCGTCGTCATTCGTCTCTCGATAGATCACCTGGGATGAAGGGAATCTATTATATTACACGTTCGGTCTGCCCCACTGATAAGCAATGTTTGCGTATGGACATTGCCCCGGTACTCATGAACGCCGTTAAGCAGATCGCCATCCGTCACTCCGGTTGCGCAGAACAGGATATCGTTGCTGCGCACCAGTTCATCCAGGCCATAGATACGATTCACCTCAACGCCCATTTCGGCGCAGCGGCGGCGTTCATCGCGGGCGATGTCACCATGCGCGGCGCTGTCGCCTTTGGCCTCGCGGAAGTCGATCAGTTCAGCCTGCATCTCTCCCCCCATCGCTTTGACCGCGCAGGCAGAAATGACGCCTTCCGGCGCGCCGCCGATGGTGTACATCACGTCGAACGGGTTATCGGGCTGGCAGGTCAGTACGCTGGCGGCCACGTCACCGTCCGGCAGGGCGAAGACCTTCACGCCCAGCCGGGTTGCCTGCTGTATTGCCGGTTGCAGGCGCGGTTTATCCAGCGTTACCATCCGCAGCGCATCCAGGGGTTTGCCGAGCGCCGCCGCCACGTTGCGCAGATTGTCCTCCAGCGGCAGCGCCAGATTAATGGCCCCGCGCGCGTGCCGGTTGACCGCCAGCTTCTTCATGTACATATCCGGGGCATGAAGCAGACTCCCTGCCGGGGCGAAGGCCATCACCGCCAGCGCGTTGCTCTGCCCCATCGCCACCATTCGCGTTCCTTCGATAGGATCGACCGCAATATCTACCGCCGGGCCCTGACCCGTCCCTACGTTCTCCCCGATATAGAGCATCGGCGCGCGGTCAATTTCCCCTTCCCCGATGACGATATTGCCCCGCATCGCGATCCCGTTCAGCGCCTCGCGCATCGCCGTGACCGCCAGCCCGTCAATTTTATTCTTGTCGCCACAGCCGGTTTGCGGCCAGGCAGCCAGGGCTGCCTGTTCCGTAATGCGAAAGAGCGGCCACGCCAGTGACATCATTCCGCCGCCTCCCCGATATCCACGCCGAACTGCGCCAGCAGATATTTCTCTGCCTTTTCGTTCCAGATGCCGTGGGTGTCTTCCACCAGCCGCGCCAGCTCTTTAAACAGCGGATCGGTTTTTCCCTTTTCGGCAAAGTCGGCAATCGCCGTCAGCGGCAGGGTAACGCCGTTGTAGATCAGCTTTTTGCCACCCGGAATATCCGGCAGATTCAGCACGGTGTCCGGGACGGCATCCAGCCCGCCGATATGCGTCACCATAAAGGAAGGCTGCAACTGACCGGAGGCGCTCAGGGCAATGGCCTCTTGCATATCATCCGTGGAGCCGCCGGAGGTGCCGACCACATGGGTGCTGTTGTAATGCACGTTGTAGAAGTTGAACGGCACCTTAAAGTTTTTATCCGTTGGACCGGCGAAGAAGTTCAGGCAGCCGTCTTCCGCCAGCAGTTCGTCGGCCATTTCGACCACCGCAGGCACCGCCGCATACACGAATACGTCGTCAAAACCCGCGTCGTCGGTCAGCGCGCGCAGCGTCTGTACCGGATCGGTCATCCCTTGCGTATTCACATACACCAGCTCAATACCTTTGCTGGCGGCGAGTTCGACCGGCAGCAGTTTCTGCGCCTGCGCCAGGCGTTTTTCGTCGATATCGACCACCACCACCCGTGACGGATGGATCCCGCCGTTAATGGCGTAATCGATCGCGCCGATGCCCATCGGCCCGGCGCAGGCCAGCAGCGCGATATTGCCGCCCGGCTTCACGCCCATCCGGTGTTCGTAAACGTATTGCGTGGTGTGATAGTTCGCGTGATAGGCGCCGATAATGCAGCACATCGGTTCCGCCAGCGACGCCGCCGCGAAATAAGAACCGTGATACGGTAAAACGCAGCCGAGGTTAATCGCCACTTCGGGAATAATCATATAAGTGGCATTACCGCCGAAATATTCATAACTGTAGCCCGCAGAATAACCGCTCGGTAATCCCATTGCCGGTTGCAGAACGAAACGCTGCCCTTTTTTATATTTCCCACTAAGGTTTTTACCGACCTCGACAATAATTCCGGCGCATTCGTGACCGGTGATCACCGGATGGTTTTCTAAATCGTCCGGCACGCGTTTATGATCGCTGGCCAGCAGCGCCGCTTTCCAGGTAGATAAACAGACGCTGTCGGAAATAACGCTGACCAGCAGTTCATTATCGGTAATTTCCGGTAACTCAAATTCGCGGAGTCGGACATCCCGCTTGCCATAAATGGCAGCCACTTTCGTTTTCATATTTACCTCTGCGGTCAGTTTTTATGTTCAGCGGTTAACTGATTGAATAACGTGTCGAGTTTTGGATCGCCAATATAATTGTTAATTAATACCAGCGGCTTATTAGTTACGCGTTTAACGCGGCCTTCAAGACTGGCATGGGTGACGGCAAGATCGGCCTCCTGCGGCACGTTTTCTATCGCATAATGTTTTACTTCAATATTCAGCCCGGCTTTTTCCAGACGCTTACGGAAAGTGGTTGCGCCCATGGCGCTGGAGCCCATCCCCGCGTCGCAAACAAAGGCGATGAACTTCATGCGGCTTAACGAAAATGCGCCTTCCTGCTTCATGGCTTTCACCGCACTGGCTGACTCAGCGAATTCATCTTCGCCCTCCGTCTCTGCCGTTTTCTCCATTTTCAGGATCAGCGAGGTGATGGCGAAGGAGACCAGCGTCCCGACCGTCACACCGGCGATGGTGGCGAGGAACGCACCTTTCGGCGTCAGCGCCAGGTAAGCGAATATCGATCCCGGACTTGGCCCGGCGACCAGGCCGCCATCCAGCAGGTTAAAGGTCCAGGTGCCGGACATCCCACCCGCAATCATCGCAATAATGGTCAGCGGCTTCATCAGCACATACGGGAAATAAAGCTCATGGATGCCGCCGAGGAAGTGAATAATCATCGCCCCCGGCGCAGAACGTTTACTCATTCCCTTGCCGAAGAAAGTGAAGGCCAGCAGCAATCCCAGGCCCGGCCCCGGATTCGACGCCACCATAAAGAAGATCGATTTACCGTCTACCGATGCCTGCTGCATCCCCAGCGGATAATAAACGCCCTGGTCAATGGCATTATTGAGGAACAAAATTTTCGCCGGTTCATTGATGACCGAGAGCAGCGGCAAGTAGCCCGCATGGACCAGCGCTTCAATGCACTCTTTAACGAAATTATTGGCAATCAGTACCGCCGGGCCGATGACTTCAAAACCGAGCAGGCACAGCAGCATCCCGGCAATACCGAGCGAGAAGTTATTGATGACCATCTCAAAGCCAGCGGGAATGCGTTTTTCCAGCGCCTTATCAATGTATTTGATCATCAAACCGCCCAGCGGCCCCATGATCATTGAGCCAAGAAACATCGGGATATCGGCACCCACGATCACGCCGATGGTCCCGATGCCGCCCATCACCGCGCCACGCTTACCGCCGACCAGATGCCCACCGGTAGAGCCGATCATGACCGGCAGTAAATAGGTGATCATCGGGCCGACAATTTTGGCGAAATGCTCATTGGGCATCCAGCCGGTCGGAATAAATAATGCAGTGATAAAACCCCAGGCAATAAAAGCGCCGATATTGGGGATGACCATTGCGGTCAAAAATCCCCCAAAAGCCTGGACCTTTGCGCGAGCAGACTTATTTTCCATGATATGTTCCTGTAAAGGAGAGAATGATTACGCGAGCGCGATAATATCCTTCAGCTGTTCAATACTGTCGGCATTTAGCATTGCGGCAAGATGTTCTTCCTCACACAGTAATTCGCTGAGTGCCTGAATCGCCTCAATATGTGAATTAGCCTGCGCTGCGGCTAAGCCAATCAGTAATTTAACCGGATCGTTTCCCTCGTCAAAACTTACCGGTTTCTGCAGTAAAACTAATGACAGTCCTGTTTTTAATGCGCCACATTCCGGTCTGGCATGTGGCATAGCGACGCCGGGCGCGAGAATATAATAAGGCCCGTTACTTAGCGTCGAGTCTTTTATCGCCTGAACATAGTGTTCGTTGATATAGTGGTTTTTCAGTAAGGCTTCCATCGAAAATTCGATGGCCTGCTGCCAGTCTTTTGCTGATTTTTTTATTACAACAGCCCCATCGGGGAAATAATCCCTTAGCCGCATAATGCGCCCCTTATATTATTATCGGATACCGTTTAACGGTAAAAATAAAATACTCGTAGCCAGAAGCGAAAGCAATCGGGGGGCGGGGAAGGAAAAACAACGGCGGCGTCTTTTTCTCTGCTTTAAAAACAATAAGTTAAAAAATAACAATACAATAAACGTGATATAGCCCACAAATACAGCACAAATCTAAAAACAATATTTGTGAATCAAATCACTTTAATGTGCTTGCCATGCTTAAAATTAGTGATCTGAAGCATAAAAAAAACGGGCCGCCGTAGCGACCCGATAATAGCACTCAGGTGATTACAGCAGTTCTTTCGCCTTCGCGATCACGTTTTCAACGGTGAAACCGAACTCTTCAAACAGCAATTCTGCCGGGGCAGACTCGCCGAAGGTGGTCATTCCGATAACCGCACCGTTCAGGCCAACGTATTTGTACCAGTAGTCGGCAATACCTGCTTCCACCGCAACGCGGGCAGAAACGGCTTTCGGCAGCACGGATTCGCGGTAAGCGGCGTCCTGCTTGTCGAATGCGTCGGTAGACGGCATGGAAACCACGCGCGCCTTCACGCCTTCGCCAGACAGTTTTTCCCATGCGGCAACGGCCAGTTCCACTTCAGAACCGGTGGCGATGAAGATGATTTGCGGCTGACCGTCACAGTCTTTCAGCACGTAGCCACCGCGCGCGATATCAGCCAGTTGCTGTTCGCTACGCTCCTGCTGCGCCAGATTCTGACGGGAGAGGATCAGCGCGGTCGGGCCGTCCTGACGCTCAACGCCATATTTCCACGCCACGGCGGATTCCACCTGGTCACACGGACGCCATGTTGACATGTTCGGCGTCACGCGCAGGGAAGCCACCTGCTCTACCGGCTGGTGAGTCGGGCCGTCTTCGCCCAGACCGATGGAGTCGTGGGTGTAGACCATCACCTGACGCTGTTTCATCAGCGCCGCCATACGCACCGCGTTACGGGCATATTCGACAAACATCAGGAAGGTAGAGGTGTACGGCAGGAAACCGCCGTGCAGGGAGATACCGTTGGCAATCGCGGTCATACCGAATTCGCGCACGCCGTAGTGGATATAGTTACCGGCCGCGTCTTCATTGATCGCTTTGGAGCCAGACCAGATGGTCAGGTTAGACGGTGCCAGGTCAGCGGAGCCGCCGAGGAATTCCGGCAGCCACGGTCCGAAGGCTTCAATAGCATTCTGCGAAGCTTTACGGCTGGCGATTTTTGACGGATTAGCCTGGAGTTTAGCGATGAATTCGCTGGCTTTCGCGTCGAAATCAGACGGCATATCGCCTTTCATACGGCGGGTAAATTCAGCGGCTTCCTGCGGGAAGGCTTTCGCATAGGCGGCGAATTTTTCATTCCAGGCGGATTCTTTGGCCTGGCCGACTTCTTTCGCATCCCACTGGGCGTAGATTTCAGACGGGATTTCGAACGGCGCGTGTTTCCAGCCTAACTGTTCGCGGGTTGCGGCGATTTCAGCGTCGCCCAGTGGCGCACCGTGGCAGTCGTGGGAACCGGCTTTGTTCGGCGAGCCAAAGCCGATAATGGTTTTGCACAGCAGCAGGGACGGTTTGTCGGTGACGGCTTTCGCTTCTTCAACGGCGCGTTTAATCGCGTCGGCATCATGACCGTCAACGCCGCGCACAACGTGCCAGCCGTAGGCTTCAAAACGTTTCGCGGTATCGTCGGTAAACCAGCCTTCAATATGACCGTCAATGGAGATGCCGTTATCGTCATAGAACGCGACCAGTTTACCCAGTTTCAGCGTACCGGCCAGAGAGCAGACCTCGTGCGAGATCCCTTCCATCATGCAGCCGTCACCGAGGAAAGCATAGGTATGGTGGTCAACGATATCGTGACCCGGACGGTTAAACTGCGCGGCCAGGGTCTTCTCTGCAATCGCCATGCCGACCGCGTTGGCAATGCCCTGACCCAGCGGGCCGGTCGTCGTTTCAACACCCGCCGTATAACCCACTTCCGGGTGGCCAGGTGTTTTGGAATGCAGCTGGCGGAAGTTTTGCAACTCAGTGATCGGCAGGTCGTAGCCGGTGAGGTGCAGCAGGCTGTAGATCAGCATGGAGCCGTGACCGTTGGACAGCACGAAGCGGTCGCGGTCGGCCCATGATGGGTTACTCGGGTTGTGGTTCAGGAAATCACGCCACAAAACTTCGGCAATGTCAGCCATACCCATCGGGGCACCCGGATGACCGGATTTGGCTTTCTGTACTGCATCCATGCTCAGCGCACGAATAGCATTGGCAAGCTCTTTACGTGAGGACATTTTGACTCCAGATCGGATGTTAAATTGAAGGCCATGCCCTTAACGAACTTGACGACAGCGCGTTTTGGGCTACGCCGGAAAAAAGTGCCAACAATGTAACCCAAGCGACAAGCCATGTACATGGAGCATCCTTTTATGAATTCAGAAATCTCTGGATCGTGAACACAGGTTGCGCAATCTCTCGCTCACGTCGGGTTGTTTTACTTATACTTATTCCGCTATGGATCCCTGTGAATCCATTTCATCACCAAAATAAATAATTCACTCATGCGGAAGAGAATAAATGAAACTTCGTCCAGTCTTGCTTGCTCTTGGGATCGCGACCGTATTGACCGGTTGCCAGAACATGGACTCTAACGGCTTTTTAACGTCTGGCGCAGAAGCGTTCCAGGCTTATACCTTAAGCGACGCACAGGTCAAAGAACTCAGCGATGAAGCTTGTAAAGAGATGGACAGCAAAGCGAGCATCGCCCCTGCCAGCAGCGAATACAGCAAGCGCCTTGCGACCATTGCTAACGCGCTCGGCGATAACATCAACGGCCAGCCGGTGAATTACAAGGTTTATCAAACCAAAGACGTAAACGCCTTTGCGATGGCCAACGGCTGCATCCGCGTGTATAGCGGACTGATGGACATGATGAATGATAACGAAGTCGAAGCGGTGATTGGGCACGAAATGGGCCACGTTGCGCTTGGACACGTGAAAAAAGGGATGCAGGTCGCGCTTGGCACCAATGCAGTGCGCGGTGCGGCGACCTCTGCGGGCGGCGTCGTCGGCAGCCTGTCGCAGTCGCAGATTGGCGATCTGGGTGAAAAACTGGTCAACTCGCAGTTCTCCCAGCGCCAGGAATCCGAAGCGGATGACTACTCCTACGATCTGTTGCGCAAACGTGGTATCAGCCCGGCGGGTCTCGCCACCAGCTTCGAAAAACTGGCTAAGCTCGAAGCGGGACGGCAAAGCTCCATGTTTGACGATCACCCGGCTTCTGAAGCGCGCGCCCAGCATATTCGTGAGCGCATGGCGGCCGACGGAATTAAGTAAGTTAATATCCTGACCTCTTCAGCATTTTGGGGCCAATGATTATTTATCATGGCCCCTGTCACAAAATCATATTTCTGTGATGGTAGACTTCCCCCTGTTTTTCCGCTGTCAATGCCGCAAATAATTATCGCCGATGCGCGTAACGTGATAATTGCCGCGAAAATATTATTCAGCACAAAAATATAAATCAGGCAAATAAAAAACCGACAGCCATATTCATCGCATAAATTCTTTGTCGCTTATTTTGCGTGAATTGATTTTATTCACCGAATATACAGGAAAATAAACTTTCACAAGGAAAATCTATGAAGCAACAAATGCAAATGATTGGTCAGGCGATGCTGGTGCCCATATCCATCATCACCATTGGCTCAATGTTTATGGGATTAGGTAGTGCATTCACTAATAAAGAAACCCTCGACGCCCTGCATCTGGGCACCCTTCTGAGTAAAGGCTCGGTCGGCTATATCGCCTTTAGCGTGATGAAAGCAACCGGCGACGTGGTATTTCGCAATCTGCCCCTTTTCTTTTCAATCGGCGTGGCCTTCGGACTGGCGAAAAAAGAAAAAGCCTGGGCCGCGTTTTCCGGCGCGGTGTGCTTTATGTCGATGCATTTTATCCTCAACACCCTGCTGGATTCACAGGGTATCACCGCCCAGACCACCACCGCTGACTGGCTGATGAAAAATCAACAACTTGACCCGGTCAGCGCGGTGCAAAAAGCCTCGGTTTACACCACCGAACTGGGCATGTTCACCTACCGGATGAGCGTATTCGGCGGAATGGCGGTCGGGCTGGTGACGTCGTGGCTGCATAACCGCCTGTATAACGTAAAGCTGCCGCTGGTACTCTCGTTTTTTGCCGGAACGCGCACCGTGCCGATTGTCACCCTGGTGGTAGGCTCGCTGATGGGCGTGGCGCTGTTTTTCGCCTGGCCGCCGATAGGCGGAATGCTCGCCAGTTTCAGTCAAATGATCGGCAGTTCCGGGCTGTTCGGCACCTTTATCTGGGCGGTAGCCGATAAATCGCTGCTGCCGGTCGGCTTGCACCATCTGATCACCACGCCAATTCGCCTGACCGATCTGGGCGGCTCCATGGACGTCTGCGGTCAACTGGTCAGCGGCACGACCAACATCTATATGGCGCAGTTAGGCTGTGAAGAAACGCCAGCGCTGCTGGTGCGCGGTTTTCAGTCTGGCCGGGTGGTCATTCACTTTGGCGCGCTGCCCGGTGCGGCGCTGGCGATGTATCACTGTTCCCGCTCGCAGCATAAAAAAGTGGTCGCCGGTCTGCTGCTGCCGGTGGTGGCGACCATGATCCTGTTTGGCGTGACCGAACCGATTGAATACACCTTTTTATTCGTTGCACCGTGGCTGTTTTATCTGGTCCACGTTCCGCTGACCGGTCTGATTTTCGTGCTGACCGAAATGGCCAATATTTCTATTTATGGCGGATGCCTGAAAGATATCCTGCCGGTGTTATTACAGCCGAATAAGTTAAATCTGTGGGGTTATTTATGGTTAATCCCGCTTTTCTTCGTCATTTATTATTGTCTGTTCCGCCTTTTGATCACCCGCTTTAATGTAATGACACCGGGGCGCGAAGAGGAAGAAGCCAGCGAGGAAGAGATTAAATTATTCAGCAAGCAGGATTTCAAAAATAAAGCCGGTGAAGAGAACAGCTTTGCCCGACAAATTATTAACGCCTTTGGCGGGCCGGAAAATATTGTTCAGTTCGATAACTGTATTTCACGCCTGCGGGTTGAAGTCGTCGATGCGTCGCACGTCGCCGCCGATGACGTCTGGAAAAAAACGCTGCGCGCGAAAGGCGTGGTTCATGTCAGCGACAAGGGCTTTCAGATTATCTATGGCCCGGAAGTGGTAATGATTGCCGGTGACTGCAAAGAACTGTTAGGGGACGCCTGATGGAGAGGGCGAATAATACGTTTCACCAGCAGTGCCGGGTCTTCCCGGCCGATGAAAAACAGCTTCGTTCCATTGAGTTTCCCCTCGACGACGATGTGGAGCGGCTGGAGATCGCCTATCAGTTTAGCGAGGGCTGCGTTGTCGATTTAGGCTTACAAATCAATGATGACGTGGTGGGCTGGAGCGGCGGCGCGCGGCGGGAAATTGTCATCAGCGAAAACGTCGCCACGCCGGGCTATCGCCGGATGCGGCCTCGCCAGGGGCGCGGCTATGTGCTGCTGGGGCTGTATAAAATCACCAGCGCCTGCCTGATTGATATCCACATCACCTTCCGGCGCAAAACGCCCCGCTGGCTGCGCGGCGATACTCACGTTCACTCTGAGCACAGCGACGGCAGGCTCTCTGTGGAAGCGCTGATCGAGCGCGCGCTGGCGTCAGATTATGATTTTCTGTGTTTTACCGACCACAACACCACCTCGCAGAATCGGGTCATTAGCGGCATCAACAGCTCGCTGTGCCTGATCCCCGGCATGGAACTGACCACCGGGCTGGGCCACGTTAACTTTCTTGGCCTTGGCGAGCCGGTACAGCGCTTTCTGCCGCATTTCAGCGAGCAGGATGTGATGGCGAAAATCAACGAAGCCCGGCACAACGGGGCGCGTATCGGCATTAATCATCCCTTCTGCCACCACTGCCCGTGGCTGCTGCCGTTCAGTGGTCATCACTGGCTGGAGATCTGGAACGGCCCGTGGGAAGGGGTGGATAACGAAGCCGCGTTTCAGTTCTGGCTTCAGCGGCTGTCTGAAGGAGCAAGAATTCCGGTGACGGCGGGCAGCGACTTTCATAAAGAGAAACACCAGTCCCTGCCCTGTGCGGTGGTATGGGCAAATAGCGCGGAGCAGGAAGATATTCTCTTTGCGCTCGAACACGGCAAAAGCTATATGCAGTGCGATACCCGCACCCGGCTGCATCAATTTGCCATCGGCGCAGCCGGACCCGGCGATATCACTACCGAAACCCTGTTACAAATAGAGCTTGAGACCGAGCCGGATAATACAGTTCTGTTATATACCGACCAAAAAATTCATCTGCTTAATAACTGGCGAGGGCACGTGAGTCAGACGGTGGACTGTCGCGAAAGCGCGTTTGCGTTTTTACGCGTTAATCACGCCCGCTCTGCCCGGCTGATCACTAACCCCATTTTCCGGGAGTGACAATATGCAACGTTTCGGCGACGCCTTTACCCCCGGCGAAAGCCTCTACAGCCCGCTGTACAACAACATTCGGGGAACCAACTTCCCGAAGTGGGACGACGAAGATATCCATGCCGAATACCGGCTTCATTTCAACACGGACAAGGATGTGCAATGACTGACGTACGTACAATCCATGCGGTATCGCATACCCACTGGGATCGGGAATGGTACTTCTCCAGCCTCGACACCCAGCTTTTTGCGTTACAGGCCTTTAGCGAACTGATTGACGCGCTGGAAGCCAATCCGCGCTTTGTTTTTCATCTCGACGGGCAAAGCTCCATTTTCAACGATTTTATCCAGTCAAAACCTGCCGTTGCCACCCGCGCGCGCAGGCTGGTACAGGAAAAACGGCTGCTGATAGGCCCGTGGTACACCCAGCCGGACCTGTTTAATATCACCACCGAATCGCTGTTCCGTAACCTGCGCATCGGCATTCATTATGCCCGCGAGGCCGGGTATTGTATGGACGTGCTTTACCTGCCTGACACCTTCGGCAGCCACGCCCAGCTACCGCAGGTGGCTCGCGCTTTTGGGCTGCGCCATATTCTGTTGCGTCGCGGCTACGATCCGCAGGTGATGGGGCCGACCGAGCTTAGCTGGGAGGCGCTGAACGGCGAGCGCGTCACCACCGCCATCACCCCCTTCGGCTATTCGCTGGCGCATCCTGAACGCGGCGGGCGGATGCGCAATTTCTCGGCGGCGCATCTCGATGAAGAAACCTTCCCGCTGGTGGCGCGGATGAAAACCCTGACCGATCAAACGGATCTGCTCTGCCCTGTCGGCGGCGATCAGGTCAGCTGCGATGCCGATTTCGATCGGCTGATTGCTGAAATCGATCGTCGCAGCGACGACCGCTGGATCGTCAGCAGTTATGAACAGTATTTCGCCGCGCTTGCCGCTAAAACCCTGCCGGTCTGGCGCGGAGAGTTCCGCATTCCCAGAATTGCCAGAGTGCATAAAAGCATTGGCTCCTCTCGCTACGATATTAAAAAAGCCAACTACGATGCGGAAGAGTGTCTGATCCGGCTGGCTGAGCCGATGCTGGCGATCGCCCGGCAAAACGGCCTGGCGCACGGTGAGGAAATGCTGGAGCAGGCGTGGCGCTGGCTGGTGGAATCGCACGCGCATGACAGTATGGGCGGCTGTAACAGCGACGAAACAAACCGGGATGTGCTGCACCGTTGTCGGCAGGCGCAGCAAATCGGCGAGGCGATTTACAGCCTGCATGCCAGGCAGTTGCTGGCGAACATCAGCGCGGATCGCCCCTGGCGATTTTTGCTGACCAATGGCACCAGCAGCCCGCGCCTCACCGCCCGGCGGCAGACGCTCATCACGCCGACGGCAGATTTCACCCTCACCCGCCATGAAACGGACGACGCGGTGGCCTTCGTGCTACGCGAACAGCAAAAAATCCAGCTGCCGCGCAAGGTATTGCTGACGCCGGATGGCGAAGTTGAAACCGCGCAGGAAGCCTTTTACTACGAAAATATTATCGACCTGCCCGACGTGCCGGTGCCACCGCTGGGAATGGAGGTCTTTTACGTCACGCCCGGCGGAGCGCCCTCCGCACTGTTACCGGCGGCGGAAGGAAGCACCGCGATTGAGAACGCCTGCTACAAACTCAGCTGGCACCCGGACGGGCTGCGGCTGGAAGATAAAATCAACCGGCGGACGATTGACAACCTGCTGCAATTACATGACATCAGCAACGATGGCGATCTGTATGATTTTTCACCGCTGGCGGGCGACGATGGCTTAACGTTCTCGCAGTTCGAATGCCGGGCGGTTCATCAGCACGAGCATCTCGCTGAAATGCACTTAAGCGCCACGTTGCTGCTGCCTGAAGCGCTGCGCGAAGACCGCCGCGCGCGCAGCGAACATTGTGTGCCGGTGCCGGTCACGCTGACGATAAGCCTTGAAGCCGACATGCTGCGTGGTGAAATGCTCATCAATAATCAGGTGCGCGAGCACCGAATGCAGCTGTTGATCAACACCGGAAAACCGCTGGATGGCGTGACTGCGGATGTCCCCTTTGGTAGCCTGACGCGGCGTAATCAGGCCATTACGGCGTGGGATGACTACGCGGAAAAACCCGTGGATACCGAGCCGTTTATGCATCAGCTCAGCGCCCACCGTGATTTTCATTTTTTTGCTCGCGGGCTGAAAGAGTATGAATATCAGCAAAGCCAGCTGCGCGTAACGCTGTTTCGCGGCGCGGAACACCTGGGCAAAGACGATCTGCTCTACCGTCCCGGACGCGCATCCGGCCAGCGGATGACCGCGCCCGAAGCCAATCTGCCGGGCGAATTACGCTTTGAATTTGCGCTGTGTCTGGCGGCACTTTCTCCGGCGCAGGTGGCCATCCACCAGCAACGCTACAGCTTTAATCCCTGCCTGTGGCAGTGGCAACGCGAGCGGGCGTGTTTGCAGCGGCTGGATAATTTCGATCTGCATATTCCGCAGCGGGAAATCCACGGCTGGCGGCTGCTGGAAGAGATCCCGCAGGGGCTGATCATTAGCGGGGTGGATGTGCTTTACGGCATGACGCTGATCCGCCTGTACAATCCCGGCGAAAATGTCATTACCGTACCGCCAGGCTGGCGCTCAAAAGTCTGTAACGCGCTGGGCGAAGCGCTGGAGAAAAGCGCGGTCGGAAGCTGCGATCATCTGACGATCAACGTCACCCCCGCCGGATAAAAAAGCAACAGCAGGAGCCACGCTCCTGCTGTTCACGGCTTATTCGCCCTTCTTCGCCGCCTGGATATACAGCATTTCCAGCGCGAGCGTGGCGGCGGCCAGCGCGGTGATTTCTGACTGGTCGTAAGCCGGAGCCACTTCCACCAGATCCATCCCCACGATGTTCAGATCTTTCAGGCCGCGCACCAGTTTGATCGCGCGATCCGACGTCAGTCCGCCGATGACCGGCGTGCCGGTGCCCGGTGCAAATGCCGGATCCAGACAGTCGATATCAAACGTCAGATACACCGGCAGATCGCCGACGATCTGTTTCACCTGGGCGATGATATCGTCCACGGTACGGTCATTAACCTGACAGGCATCCAGCACGGTAAAACCGTTGTCTTTATCGAACTCAGTACGGATACCAATCTGCACCGAGTGGTTCGGGTCGATCAGACCTTCTTTCGGCGCGGTATAGAACATGGTGCCGTGGTCGAACTCGCAGCCGTTGGCGTAGGTGTCGGTATGCGCATCGAAATGCACCAGCGCCATTTTGCCAAAGTGTTTGGCGTGCGCACGCAGCAGCGGCAGGGTGACAAAGTGGTCGCCGCCGAAAGAGAGCATCCGCTTACCGGCAGCCAGTAACTGCTCGGCGTGCGCCTGAAGTTTTTCGCTCATCTCGCGCGCGTCGCCGAAAGCGTAAACCAGGTCGCCGCAGTCGACCACATTCAGGCGCTCGCGCATGTCGAAATTCCACGGGAAGCGATGATGCTCCCACGCCAGATTGGTGGACACCTGACGAATCGCTGCCGGACCGTGACGACCACCTGCACGACCTGACGTCGCCATATCAAACGGAACGCCGGTGATAACCCAATCCGCATCGCTGTCATACGGCTGGAAGTTCAGCGGCAGGCGCAGGAAACCAAAGGCGTTAGATACCAGGGAGTTATCGTACTGATGACCTAAGGTGCTCATGTGTTGACCTCTTGGTAAGTGAATTTATGTCAAAAAAAAATCCCTTCCGCGTCGTTAAACCCGACGAGGGAGGGATTGTATTCGTAAATATGCTGCTTATTGGCGCGGATTATCACCGCAATTTCGTCCGGATTCAATAGATAAAGTGTAGCACGGACTCATCAAATTGCACCCTCGATATAAAAGGTAAAATATTACCTAATTATAGCCATATTGCACACTTAATGGTAAATTATTACCCTTTTCTAAATGAATATATGATTTCAGCAACAGGGGTAATATACTACCTGTAATAGCCGTTAAAAGGCATTTTTAGGTAAGGAATGACTCATGAAAGACTTCTCTGCCGCTATGACCGATAGCGCTTTAGCAGAAGCGCTATTCAGTAAAATCGAAGCCCGGCGAAAAAGTATGAAGATCACCCAGGCCCGGATCGCCGAGCGTGTAGGAATAACGCCAAAAACCTATCGCGCACTTAAAAGTGGCTCCTGCAACGTGCTGATACTTCTTAGCATACTGCGCGAGCTTCAGTTGCTGGAAAATCTGAACTTACTGGTTCCTGACCCTACCATCCGGCCAACGGAGGTGTGGGCACAGGTCACGTCGGGGTCTCCCGCCGGGAAAAGGGAGATTCACCGCCGGGTCAATCATGTCAAAAACATGATGCAGCAGCGCAAAAAAATTAAGACAGGAGAGTGATGACGTGATCGCAAAGGCTTGCAAAGTACAATTTTCCGGCATTGATGTCGGGACATTAGCATTCACAGAAGATTCTCCGTGGGTCGCTTTTGAATACGATCCCGCGTGGATTGCAGCTGGCTTCTCACTTTCCCCTCTTCATATGCCACTTTCACCCGCGGTTTATCAGTTCCCGGCGCTGGCCAGGGAGACTTACCGGGGACTGCCCGCCGTTTTTGCTGACTCTCTGCCCGATGATTTTGGTAATGCGCTGATTAATAACTGGCTCGCCCGGCGCGGATTAGATAAAAACCAATTTGGTGCGCTCGACAGGCTTCTCTATACCGGCACGCGCGGCATGGGCGCGCTGGAGTATCAGGAGACGATTGAATTACCTAAAAATAAGGATGACGAACTGCAACTCTCCGCGCTGGTCGAACTGGCGCAAAAGGTGCTCAACGACCGCGACAGGGTTGATATTGAAGCCAGCGAGCAGGACGCCATGTCACATCTTTTGCAGGTCGGCACCTCGGCAGGAGGCGCACGCCCAAAAGCGGTGATTGCGGTCAATCATGACAGAACGCATATTCTGTCCGGGCAGGTCACTATCCCGGAAGGCTTTGAACATTATTTGCTGAAATTTGACGGCGTAACCGAACAACGCAGCGATAAAGAAACCTTCGGCGATCCGAAAGGCTTTGGCCTGATGGAATTTAGCTACTATCAGATGGCGACGCGCTGCGGCATAAATATGTCCGCCAGCGAAATCCTTACCGAGCATGGCCGCAGCCACTTTATGACGCGTCGTTTTGACCGCGAAGGTAATCAGAAATACCACGTCCTCACGCTGTGCGGTATGGATCATGCTGATTTTCGCCAGCCGGGACAATACAGCTACGAAGAACTGTTGTCCGTCGCGCGGCAGCTTAATCTCTCTGTCAAAGAACAGGAGCAAATATTCCGCCGTATGGTATTTAACGTTATTGCACGCAACCACGACGATCATACAAAAAACACGGCATTTTACGTAGACGATAATTTCGACTGGGCGCTCGCACCCGCTTATGATATTGCCTATAGCTATAAACCCGGCTCGCCGTGGGTTGATCAACATCAAATGACCATCGATGGCAAACGAGATCATTTTACGCGCGATAATCTGCTGGCCGTAAGCCAGCTGATAAGCCGACTTAGCGTAAAAAATGCGAATAATATTATTGATAAGACGCTGGAGGAAGTTAGCCGCTGGCCTGAAATAGCGGAAGAAAATCACGTATTTCCAGAACTAAGAGATGAGATTAGCAAGAATCTGATACTAACGATTTAAATAAGGCCGGGCATCCTGACTATGCCCGGCCTTTTATTTTATTTACTCATCTTCCAGATACGTATACCCGTACAGTCCCGCCTCAAACTCTTCGAGGAACTGCTGCTGCAACGCGTCGTCCAGATCGGTCTGTTTCACCTGATCGCGGAAATGGGTCAGCAGCGTGTTCGGATCCAGTTGCACGTATTGCAGCATATCCGCCACGGTGTCCCCTTCGTCGGACAGCTCGACTTCCACGCTGCCGTCCGGGAAGACGAACACGTCTACCGCTTCGGTATCACCGAACAGGTTATGCATGTTGCCGAGGATTTCCTGATACGCGCCGACCATAAAGAAGCCCAGCATTGGCGGGTTCTCAGGATCGTACTCCGGCATCGGCATGGTGGTGGCAATGCCGTCACCATCGATGTAGTGATCGATAGCGCCATCGGAGTCACAGGTAATATCCAGCAGCACCGCGCGGCGCTCCGGCACCTGATCCAACCCTTCCAGCGGCAGCACCGGGAACAGTTGATCGATACCCCACGCATCCGGCATCGACTGGAACAACGAGAAGTTGACGTACATTTTGTCCGCCATCCGCTCCTGCAATTCGTCAATGATCGGGCGATGCGCACGGTTGCTTGGGTCGAGCTGTTTCTGCACTTCGTGGCACATGCCCAGATACAGCTGCTCGGCCCAGGCACGCTCCTGAAGGCTGAACGTGCCGGAAGAATAGCCGGTGTGGATATCGTGCAGATCCATCTGGCTGTCGTGCAACCATTCGCGCAGCGAGCGACGGGTGCCCGGCTCGTGCATCTCCTGCCAGGTTTCCCACATGCTTTGCAGCGCGCGTGGTGCATCTTCCGTCGGCGCAACGGGCACGGTGTATTCGTTGCGCTCAACGCCGATGATGTTAGACACCAGCACCGTGTGGTGCGCAGTAACGGCGCGACCGGATTCGGTGATCACCGTCGGATGCGGCAGGCCATGCTCTTCGCAGGCATCGCCAATCGCCCAGATGATGTTATTGGCGTATTCATTCAGGCCGTAGTTTACGGAACAGTCAGACTGTGAACGCGTACCTTCATAATCCACGCCCAGACCACCGCCGACGTCAAAGCACTCGATATTCACGCCGAGCTTATGCAGTTCCACATAGAAACGGGCGGACTCACGCACGCCGGTCGCGATATCGCGAATATTGGCCATCTGCGAGCCAAGATGGAAATGCAGCAGTTGCAGGCTGTCGAGACGCCCGGCTTCGCGCAGCGTTTCTACCAGTTGCAGCACCTGCGTTGCCGCAAGGCCGAATTTGGATTTTTCGCCGCCGGAAGACTGCCATTTGCCGGAGCCTTGCGATGCCAGACGCGCACGCACGCCGAGGCGCGGAATGACGTTCAGACGTTCGGCTTCATCCAGCACGATGGCGATTTCCGACATCTTCTCGATGACCAGATAAACCTTATGGCCCATCTTTTCGCCGATCAGCGCCAGACGAATGTATTCACGGTCTTTATAGCCGTTACAGACGATCACGCTGCGGGTCATCCCGGCGTGCGCCAGAACGGCCATCAGTTCAGCTTTCGAACCGGCTTCCAGCCCCAGCGGTTCGCCGGAGTGGATCAGCGACTCGATCACGCGACGGTGCTGGTTGACCTTAATCGGGTAAACGAGGAAATAATCGCCGTTATAGCCGTAGGATTCACGCGCGCGCTTGAACGCGGCGTTGATGGAACGTAAACGGTGTTGCAGGATCTGCGGGAAGCAGAACAGTGCAGGCAAACGCTGCCCCTGCGCTTCACGCGTTTTCACCAGGTTGGCGAGATCAACGCGCGCATCCGGGACGTCCGGGTCCGGGCAGACGGTGATATGGCCCAGCTCGTTAACGTCGTAGTAGTTATTGCCCCACCAGGCAATATTGTATGTGCGCAGCATCTTGCTGGCTTCCTGGGAGCTCATCGCAACCTCCTGCATGGAACGTAGTACACCCTGTTCGCCTGCTGACGAAGGCGATACCGGAGAAATGTCGTCAGACATAGCGAACCTCAAATTTTGTCGAAAGTGTAAAACAGCAAACTACTATCGCAGCCCAAAGGTGCGATAACAACCCATAAACAGCCTGATTTCCCAGCAGATAATGCTGAAGCGCCGACTGAGCGATCGGTTTCTTGTTCATATCATTGTAAAACACGTACCCGAACTTATGTGTGACGGTTCGGAGAAACCACGAGAAAACTCTTGTTTAGCAAGAGCGCCCTTGTTCAGATTTCAACGGCTGTAACCAGCTCTTGAATCCTGAGAAGCACCGAGATGGGTAGAACATCGGCAGGTTTGCATAGTTGAGATGCGGATAGCAGAAAAGAAGCTCACACCAGAATGGTGCGGCTGCATGAGCGGCGTCCAATGGTTCATTGTTTCGTATCACCTCCACGCCAACCCATGATGGTCAGCGACAAGCCAAAGCTAAAGTTTTAACCCGGCTGGAAGTGGCGACACGGGCAAATTTGCCGTGCGCTTTTATATGAGCCGCGCGCGGCGATTTATACCTGGATTATCCCTGAAATGCAAAACATTAATCAGCGTTATGCCGGATAACGCGGCATAAATTTTCATCACGTTTCGCTGGTTATGCGACATATCTCAAAAAAAACTGGAAATCGGGTGAAGATGTGACCTAAAATAGCCATCCAGATGTTAATCCATCTATACAGATTAACACTCAGACTGCCAGTGTCATAAACCTGCAAGTCCTGGTAGAAACTTCCGCCATGGCTACTCCACACAGCAGTATGAGCTAACCGACTTCTCCTTAGGTGAAATTAAAAATGGCAAAACACCTTTTTACGTCTGAGTCCGTTTCAGAAGGGCATCCTGACAAAATCGCTGACCAAATCTCTGATGCCGTGCTGGATGCAATCCTGGAGCAGGATCCGAAAGCGCGCGTCGCCTGTGAAACCTACGTAAAAACCGGCATGGTTTTAGTGGGCGGTGAAATCACCACCAGCGCATGGGTTGATATTGAAGAGATCACCCGTAATACGGTGCGCGAGATTGGCTATGTGCATTCTGACATGGGCTTTGACGCTAACTCCTGCGCGGTACTGAGCGCTATCGGCAAACAGTCCCCGGATATCAACCAGGGCGTTGACCGTGCCGATCCGCTGGAACAGGGCGCGGGCGACCAGGGCCTGATGTTTGGCTATGCCACCAATGAAACCGACGTGCTGATGCCCGCGCCGGTGACTTACGCTCACCGTCTGGTGCAGCGTCAGGCTGAAGTGCGTAAAAACGGCACCCTGTCGTGGCTGCGCCCGGATGCAAAAAGCCAGGTCACGTTCCAGTACGATGCGGGCAAAATTGTCGGTATCGACGCAGTGGTACTGTCCACCCAGCATTCTGAAGATATTGACCAGAAATCGCTCCAGGAAGCGGTAATGGAAGAGATCATCAAGCCGGTCCTGCCGACCGAATGGCTAAACAGCGCGACCAAATTCTTCATCAACCCGACCGGCCGTTTTGTGATCGGCGGCCCGATGGGCGACTGCGGTCTGACCGGACGTAAAATCATCGTTGATACTTACGGCGGGATGGCTCGTCACGGCGGCGGCGCGTTCTCCGGTAAAGATCCTTCGAAGGTTGACCGTTCAGCGGCTTACGCGGCGCGTTACGTGGCGAAAAACATCGTTGCGGCAGGCCTGGCGGATCGCTGTGAAATTCAGGTGTCCTACGCGATTGGCGTGGCAGAACCGACTTCCATCATGGTTGAAACCTTCGGCACCGAAAAAATCGCCAGCGAGCAGCTCACCCTGCTGGTGCGCGAATTTTTCGATCTGCGTCCGTATGGCCTGATCCAGATGTTGGATCTGCTGCATCCTATCTATAAAGAAACCGCCGCATACGGTCACTTTGGTCGCGAGCATTTCCCGTGGGAAAAAACCGACAAAGCGCAACTGTTGCGTGATGCCGCCGGTCTGTAATTACGTTGTACTATTAATGGATAAAAATGAATCCGGCCTCTTATGGCCGGATTTTTTTTTGGCTTGTTGCTGTCATCCGCATGAAACACTAAACATCACCCTGAACGGTTCTGACAGATAAATGGAAGCGATTACATTTGATATTGCTTAATAAATTTTTACAAATAAGCACCCATCCCTTCTGAATGCCGTTTTGTTACATCATCCTTCAGCATTGTCTGAATTACAGGAAGTCACTAAATTCTATCTTTGTTAAAATCCTTTATTTTCAATAAGATAATTAATAGTTGGCATGAATGTAAATGTAACCGATTACACTAGTGTGATGTTCATAACACTTTTATACTCCACACTGACCTATCCTTACGTCAACAAAATTAGCTAGCCAACCGGAGGGCACCATGCCTAACCATAAAAAACACGGGCGTTCTAATAAGGCGATGACATTTTTTGTCTGTTTCCTTGCAGCCCTGGCGGGACTGTTGTTCGGCCTTGATATTGGTGTGATCGCGGGCGCATTGCCCTTTATTACCCATGAATTCCAGATTAGTTCGCACACCCAGGAGTGGGTGGTCAGCTCAATGATGTTTGGTGCTGCGGTCGGTGCCGTTGGCAGCGGCTGGCTCTCCTTCAGGCTGGGCCGTAAGAAAAGCCTGATGATCGGCGCAATCCTGTTCGTGCTCGGCTCGCTGTTCTCCGCCGCTGCGCCGAACGTGGAAGTGTTGATTATCTCCCGCGTGCTGTTGGGTCTGGCGGTGGGCGTTGCCTCATACACCGCCCCGCTCTATCTGTCTGAAATTGCCCCGGAAAAAATTCGCGGCAGTATGATTTCGATGTACCAACTGATGATCACCATCGGTATTCTGGGCGCGTACCTTTCCGATACCGCGTTCAGCTACAGCGGCGCGTGGCGCTGGATGCTCGGCGTGATTATCATCCCGGCGATCCTGCTGCTCATCGGCGTTTTCTTCCTGCCCGACAGCCCGCGCTGGTTTGCCGCTAAACGCCGCTTCCACGATGCGGAGCGCGTGCTGCTTCGTCTTCGTGATACCAGCGCCGAAGCGAAAAACGAACTGGAAGAAATCCGCGAAAGCCTGAAAGTGAAGCAGAGCGGCTGGGCGCTGTTTAAAGAGAACAGCAACTTCCGCCGCGCGGTGTTTCTCGGCGTACTGCTTCAGGTGATGCAGCAGTTCACCGGCATGAACGTGATCATGTATTACGCGCCAAAAATCTTCGAACTGGCGGGGTATACCAACACCACGGAACAGATGTGGGGCACCGTTATCGTTGGCCTGACCAACGTGCTGGCGACCTTTATCGCCATTGGTCTGGTTGACCGCTGGGGCCGTAAACCGACGCTGACGCTGGGCTTCCTGGTCATGGCCGTCGGCATGGGCATACTGGGGACGATGATGCATATCGGCATTCACTCACCGTCGGCACAGTATTTCGCGATCGCCATGCTGCTGATGTTTATCATTGGCTTTGCGATGAGCGCCGGTCCGCTGATTTGGGTACTGTGCTCTGAAATCCAGCCGCTGAAAGGCCGTGATTTTGGTATCACCTGCTCAACGGCCACTAACTGGATCGCCAATATGATCGTCGGTGCGACGTTCCTGACGATGCTCAACACCCTGGGCAACGCGAACACCTTCTGGGTCTACGCTGGTCTGAACGTGCTGTTTATCCTGCTGACCCTGTGGCTGGTGCCGGAAACCAAACACGTGTCGCTGGAACATATCGAACGCAATCTGATGAAAGGCCGCAAGCTGCGTGAAATTGGTTCACGGAGCTAAGGTTTAGCGCTTCCTCCTTCACGGGAGGAAGCTTCTTATTGCACTCCCCCGCCCTGCGCTCTATCCTCTGCCTTTATGAAAACCTCCCGTCTCCCCATCGCCATTCAGCAGGCCGTGATGCGCAGCCTGCGGGAAAATCTTGCCCGCGCCAATCTTAAACTCGACCGCCACTACCCGGAGCCGAAGCTGGTGTATCAGCAGCGCGGCACGGCGGCGGGTACGGCGTGGCTCGACAGTTATGAAATTCGCCTTAATCCGGTGCTGCTGCTGGAAAACCAGCGGGCATTTATTGACGAGGTGGTACCGCACGAGCTGGCGCATTTGCTGGTCTGGAAACACTTTGGCCGGGTGGCACCGCACGGAAAAGAGTGGCGGTGGATGATGGAAAGCGTGCTTGGCGTACCCGCGCGCCGGACCCATCAATTCGAGCTGGAATCGGTGCGCAGCAACACCTTTCCCTACCGCTGCAAATGTCAGCAACATCAACTCACCGTGCGTCGTCACAATCGGGTGATGCGCGGTGAGGTAACCTACCGCTGCATCAAATGCGGTGAGCCGCTTATCGCTGAAACATCACTTTAGGTAACAACAGGAAGTTTTCTGATCTGACTGATTGTTTCACGCTGCGCCATCCGTTACTTTGCGGGTTCATTTTGACAAGGAGTCCGTAATGTCCCGCAATTTTTCTTTTGCCGTCGCTTTTTTGACGACAGCGCTTTCCGGCCCCGCATTGGCCGTGGGTATCACCAATTTTTCGCAGGGCAAAAACGCCAGCGTAAAGGTTAATGCTGATGTGCCTGGCGATTTTTACTGTGGCTGTAAAATCACATGGAAAGGTAAAAAAGGCACCGTTGATTTGGCATCTTGTGGCTACAAGGCGCGTAAAAATGCCGCTCGCGCCAGCCGCGTTGAATGGGAGCACGTGATGCCTGCCTGGCAGTTTGGTCATCAGCGTCAGTGCTGGCAGGATGGTGGTCGGGCGAACTGCGCCCACGATCCGGTGTATCGCCAGATGGAAGGCGATATGCACAACCTGCAACCCGCCGTCGGCGAGGTGAATGGCGATCGCAATAACTTTATGTACAGCCAGTGGAACGGCGGCGAAGGCCAGTACGGTCAGTGCGAGATGAAGGTCGATTTCAAGGACAAACGCGCCGATCCGCCTCCCCGCGCGCGCGGCGCGATTGCCCGCACCTACTTCTATATGCGCGACGTTTATAAAATCAACCTCTCCCGCCAGCAAACGCAGCTTTTTGACGTCTGGAATAAGATCTACCCCGCCACCGCCTGGGAGTGCCTGCGCGATGAACGCATTGCCCAGGTGCAGGGCAATCACAACCCTTACGTGCAGCGCGCTTGCCAGGCACAAAAGAGCTAACCTACACTAGCGGATATTGTCACTTTTCCGCGCCGGGCTTTACTCTCTTTGAGGAAAGGATTAAAGCCCGCGTACCAGATGGAACTTAGCTCTATGCGTAAACCCCGCATCTATCACCCCGCTCCGCTGACTCCAGGCCAGGAGGTCGCGCTAAGCGACGATGCCGCCAATCACGTCGGTCGCGTGCTGCGCATGACGGCGGGCCAGCCGGTGCAGCTTTTTGACGGTAGCAACCAGCTTTTTGAAGCGGAAATTACCCGCGCTGACAAGAAAAGCGTCATCGTTAATGTGCAGAGCGGCGAGGTCGATGACCGCGAATCACCGCTGCATATTCATCTCGGACAGGTGATGTCGAGGGGCGAAAAAATGGAATTTACTATCCAGAAATCAATAGAACTGGGTGTAAGCCTCATTACGCCACTTTTTTCTGAGCGCTGCGGCGTTAAACTGGATGCCGAACGCCTGAATAAAAAAATCCAGCAGTGGCAGAAAATCGCTATCGCTGCCTGTGAACAGTGTGGTCGTAACCGGGTGCCTGAAATCCGTCCGGCAATGGATCTCGAAGCCTGGTGCGCCGAGCAGGATGACAGCCTGAAGCTGAACCTGCATCCGCGTGCCAGCGCCAGCATTAATACCCTGCCGTTACCCGTGGAGCGCGTGCGCTTGCTTATCGGGCCGGAAGGGGGATTAACCGCTGATGAAATCGCCATGACCGCACGCTATCAGTTTACTGATATCCTGCTGGGACCACGCGTTCTGCGCACTGAGACAACTGCGCTCACCGCCATCACCGCGCTACAGGTGCGTTTTGGCGATCTGGGCTAACGGAGAATAACAATGATCAAGCTCGGCATCGTGATGGACCCCATCGCAAGCATTAACATCAAGAAAGACTCCAGCTTCGCTATGCTGCTCGAAGCCCAGCGTCGCGGTTATGAACTGCATTATATGGAGATGGCCGATCTCTATCTGATCAACGGCGAAGCCCGCGCCCGCACGCGCACCCTTGGCGTTGAGCAGAACTACGACAAATGGTACGAATTCACCGGCGAGCAGGATATCCACCTTGCTGATCTCGACGTCATCCTGATGCGTAAAGATCCGCCGTTTGATACCGAGTTTATCTACGCGACCTATATTCTCGAACGCGCGGAAGAACAGGGGACGCTGATCGTTAACAAGCCGCAGAGCCTGCGCGACTGTAACGAGAAACTCTATACCGCCTGGTTCTCCGACCTGACGCCGGATACGCTGGTTACCCGCAGCAAAATCCAGCTGAAAGCCTTCTGGCAGAAGCACGGCGATATCATCTTAAAACCGCTGGACGGCATGGGCGGCGCGTCGATCTTCCGGGTGAAAGCAGGCGATCCTAACCTCGGCGTGATCACCGAAACCCTGACCGAGCACGGCACCCGCTACTGCATGGCACAGAATTACCTTCCTGCCATCGTTGATGGCGACAAGCGCGTGCTGGTAGTCGATGGCGAGCCGGTGCCTTATTGCCTGGCACGCATTCCGCAGGGCGGTGAGACGCGCGGTAATCTGGCGGCCGGTGGCCGTGGCGAACCGCGTCCGCTGACCGACAGCGACTGGGAAATTGCCCGCCGCGTCGGACCCACGCTGAAAGCCAAGGGGCTGATTTTTGTGGGGCTGGATATTATCGGCGACCGCCTGACGGAAGTGAACGTCACCAGCCCGACCTGCATCCGCGAAATCGAAGCGCAGTTCCCGGTTTCCATTACCGGTATGCTGATGGACGCCATTGAGAAGCGCCTGACAAAGTAAAATGATACGGCGGGAGGGAACCCGCGTTAACGCTGCCACCGGTTAGTGACAGCGCCGGGCTTTCCCCGCATACTGGGCGTTGTTGCTTTTTTGAACCAGGAAACAGAACCTCTGACAATGAATTTACAGCATCACTTTTTGATTGCCATGCCCTCACTTCAGGACCCGCTGTTCCGTCGCGCTGTCGTTTACGTCTGCGAATATAATGAAGATGGCGCAATGGGGATTATTATTAACAAACCGTTGGAAAATCTTCAGGTTGAAGGCATTCTGGAAAAATTAAAAATCACGCCTGAACCGCGCGATCCGGCGATCCGTCTCGACAAACCCGTGCTGCTTGGCGGCCCGCTGGCAGAAGATCGCGGTTTTATTCTGCATACGCCCCCCTCCACCTTCGCCTCCAGCATCCGCATTTCCGACAATACAGTCATGACCACGTCGCGTGACGTGCTGGAAACGCTGGGCACCCACAATCAGCCCATTGATGTGCTGGTTGCCCTCGGCTACTCGTCGTGGGAAAAAGGCCAACTGGAGCAGGAACTGCTGGATAACGCCTGGCTTACCGCGCCTGCGGATCTCAACATTCTGTTTAAAACGCCGATTGCCGATCGCTGGCGCGAGGCGGCGAAACTGATTGGTATCGATATCCATACCATGCCTGGCGTAGCGGGGCACGCCTGATGAGCGGAACCCTTCTCGCCTTTGATTTTGGCACCAAAAGCATTGGCGTGGCGATTGGTCAGCGGATCACCGCCACCGCCAGGCCGCTTACCGCTATCAAAGCCCAGGACGGCACGCCCGACTGGACTATTATCGAGCGCCTGCTGAAAGAATGGCAGCCGGATGCAGTGATCGTCGGACTGCCGCTGAACATGGACGGCAGCGAGCAGCCGCTGACCGCGCGGGCACGTAAATTTGCCAATAAAATTCACGGCAGATTTGGCGTTGTGGTCACCCTGCATGATGAACGCTTAAGCACCGTCGAAGCGCGTGCCGGGCTGTTTGAGCACGGCGGCTTTCGCGCGCTAAATAAAGGCAGCATCGATTCCGCCTCGGCGGTGATTATTCTCGAAAGCTATTTCGAGCAGGGCTTCTAACTGTAAAAATGATCGGCGTTGTACTGGGACTGGTGACGCAGAAATTCATTGGCCCAGCTTACCGCCTGGGTCCGGTTTTTTACGCTAAGTTTGCGAAACACATTATATAAATGGGTCCGCACGGTATTTTCACTGATAAACAGAGCGCGGGCGATATCCATATTCGACGCCCCGCAGCGTAGTTCGTTGAGAATTTCACACTCGCGCTCGGTGAGCGGAATATCATTGCCGGACCCGACGACGCGATGAGTATCACTGGCAATATCTGGCTGTGCACCACTGATTTCTGCTGCCTCGCCGCGTAGTACCGCCTCAATACCCGCAACAATTTTTGTTTGTTCATCATCATAACGAAAAACGCCGTGCAGCGCAGGCCACTGCGCCCTTTCAAATAGCTCATGCGGCTGCGCGCCATTGAGGATCAGGAAACGGCAGTTTTCAGTCTGGCTGTTAAGAATATCGCACCAGATATTATTTAATTTTTTATTCGAGACGGCAATATCAAATAAAATTACCACGCCAGCAGGTAAACGCTGATCCAACGGCTTAGTGATATTTTGTATCCGCACAGAAACGGGAAGCTTTTCGCTAAGATAGCGGGCAAAAGAATGAGACTGTACGGAGGGGTAAGTAATAATAACAATCGGCTGCGTTGACGGTAATATATTGTCCTGTTCAAACATCCTTGCTCTCCTTAATTGGTGCAAATGACCATTATGCTGCAACGGTATTTGCTATAAATCATGCTTTAGGCTAATTCCCAAAACAATAATATCACCTGAAGAGCACCCAGAATAAGACAGCCTGACAGACGAGGGCCGTTTGGCCAGGCGCACGCCCTCGATCCCGGTCACACTTTACCGATCTGCTTTTGCAAAAGCGCCGTTGTTTCTATAAAAGAAACAAATCAGGGCGCGATCAGCCGCGCGGTGAGCTGTTGCAGTTCCTGATGCCGGGCAGTGACCACCTCTTCATCCGGCTGCCACAGCCCGGCAAAGGCCAGCGCGGCAGAGTGCGCGCCCAGCGGCTGGGCCATCGATACTTCGCCGTCCTGATGATGCCAGATGACGCTCCCCTGCTCGCGCTGCTGCTGAACGTGCGGTGCCAGTTGCTGCCACTGCGCTTCGGTGAAACGTTGCTGGAGATCGTCGTCGGATTCAGCCGCCAGCAGGGCCATGCCAATAACGGATTGCCATGCGGGCAGCATATGAAAACCGGCCAGCGCCTGACTGACCTGGCTGCCGGGTTCGGAGTGATAGATGTAGATCACCTGATCTTCCCACAGCACCCCCATGGCGACCACGATGTCACGCGGCGCATGGCGCTCAAGAATGGGCAGCGCCTGGGAAAACAGGGCGGAACCGCGTATCGCCTGTGCCGCCAGGGCATGAATGCCGGGACCGGGTAAATAGCGCCGCTGCTCGTCCTGCATCGTCAGCCCGATGGAAGCCATCGTCATCAGCAGTCTATTGACGCGGGTGGTGTTAATCCCCATCAGACGCGCCAGTTCACGGCAGCCGATGGCCCGGCCGCTGGAAACCAGATATTGCAGACAGCGGATGCCGTCTATCAGGCTTTGATTCGGTTGAGATGACATAGCAGTTAGGGTCCGCTTCGGGCTTAAGCAAAGTACAGATTCTAGCGCCAGTTGAGAAGGATACAAGGTAATGAAAATCTTTAGCCAGACCGATAACAGAACCTTTCCTGCAAAGCCGTTGCAGGCGGATTTACTGGTCGCCGGTGGCGGGCTGGCGGGATTGTGCGCCGCACTCGCCGCCGCGCGGGCCGGTTTAACGGTTATCCTGATTCAGGATCGCCCGGTGCTCGGCGGCAATGCCTCCAGCGAAGTGCGTCTGTGGGCCAACGGCGCGACCTCGCATATGGGCAACAATAACCGCTGGGCGCGTGAAGGCGGCATTATGGGTGAGATCCTCGAAGAGAATCTGTGGCGCAACAAAGAAGGCAATCCGGTGATGTTTGACCTGCTGCTACTGGATATGGCGAAAAGCCAGCCGGGGCTGACGTTGCTGCTGAATACCGCCGTTTATGCGGTGGAGCAGGAACAACAGCGCCTGACCGCCGTGCGCGCCTTTAATGCGATCAACGAAACGTTTTATGACGTCCGCGCCACGCAGTTTTGCGATGCCACCGGCGACGGCGTGCTGGGCTATCTGGCGGGCGCAGAGTTTCGCGAGGGTGCCGAAGAGGCTGACGAACTCGGCGAAAAAATGGCACCCGGCGACAGCTTCGGTCACAAGCTGGGGCATTCCATTTACTTTTACACCAAACAAACCGCAGGCCCGGTCCAGTTTGTTGCGCCTTCCTTTGCGCTGAAGGATATCACCGCTATCCCGCGCTACAAGCGGCTGACGTCCACGCTCAACGGCTGCGATCTGTGGTGGCTGGAATGGGGAGGCCGCCTGGATACGGTGCATGAGAGTGAAGAGATCAAGTGGGAACTGTGGAAGATTGTCTGGGGCGTCTGGGATCATATTAAAAACTCCGGCGAATTCCCGGAAGCGGACAACATGACCATTGAATGGGTGGGAGCCATTCCCGGCAAGCGCGAGAGCCGCCGGTTTATTGGCGATCATCTGCTGTGCCAGCAGGATATTATCGAACAGCGCGACCATTATGACGCGGTGGGCTACGGCGGCTGGTCTATCGACCTCCACCCGGCCGACGGCGTTTACAGCACGCATGACGGCTGCCGCCAGTTTCACAGTAAAGGCACCTATACCATCCCGTTTCGCAGCCTGTACAGCCGCTCGCTGGAGAACCTGTTTCTCACCGGACGCCTGATCTCCGCCTCCCACGTCGCCTTCGGCAGCGCCCGCGTGATGTGTACCTGCGGGCTGCTGGGAGAAGTGGTCGGCCAGGCCGCCGCCCTTTGCCACATGCAGCGCCTGACCCCGCACGAGCTGGCTGATAAAAGCCAGATTAATGCGCTCCAGCAACAGCTTCAGGCCAGTGGCTGTTATATCCCGCGCCAGGGACTTCACGACCCGGCGCGCGGGGCGACGGTCACGGTCAGTAGCGAACTCACGCTGAGCGAACTGCCCGCCAGCGGACAGTGGCACACGCTACGCGAACGCATGGCGCTGCTGGTGCCAATAAAGGCCGGGGAATCGCTCCCCGCCCTCACCCTGACCCTGCGCGGTCACGCCGCGCTGACGCTCGAACTGCTGGGCAGCCAGCGCGCCGGGAATTTCACGCCGGAATTATGCTATGCCACCCGCGAAATTAAGGTTGATGGCGAGGGGGAATATCCCTGCGTTTTTGACTGGCAAAGCGAGCGCGACCAGTACCTGTTTATCGCTTTTTCCGCCCAAAGCGGGGTGGATATCGCCCTTACCGACCTTCATCTTCCCGGCCTGATGACCGTCTTTAACAGCCTGAACGCCAGAGTCGCGAAACATACGCGCCAGGTGGCGGGCGGCGATTACGGCGTCGATGAATTTGATTTCTGGCTGCCGCGCCGTCGCCCGGACCAAATCATGCCCGCCCTGCGTTTTGCCACTCCGCTGCACTGCTTCGCTGCGCAGAACCTGCTTAATGGTCGCTTGCGTCCCGAACAGCAGAGCAATGCGTGGGTGCCCGCCGCAGAAGACGCCTCTCCCACCGTGCGCTGGCGCTGGGAACAGCCGCTGACGCTTACCTGCCTGACGCTGGTGCAGGATAACGACTTTGATAACGCGATGGAGACCGTACAAATGGGCCATCACCACGCCGTCACGCCGCACTGTATCACCCACTACCGCCTGTGGGCCGATGAGATCCTGCTGGCGGAAGTAAAAGACAATCACCATTCAGTTTGTACGCATCGGCTGGACAGGCCGCATGAAACGCTGGAGGTGCGGCTGGAGATCCTTGCCACGGCGGGTGCGCTGCCTGCGGTCTACTCGCTCAACGTGCGCTAAAGCAGCCCTGCCGCCACCCGCTGCTGATAGCTCTGGCTGAAGGTCTGCATTCCTGCCTGCTGCCCGGTCTGCATCACGCCGGGGAGCTGATGCGTTTTGCCCTCGCGAATAAGATTCGCCACCGCAGGCGTATTGACCAGGAGCTCAAACAGCGCCACTCGCCCCTGTTGCTGACTACGCTGGAGTTTCTGCGCCACTACCGCGCACAGGCTTCCGGCGAGCTGGCTGCGTACCTGATCTTTTTCCTGCGCCGGGAAAACGTCCACCAGTCGCTCCACCGCCTGTGCCGCGCCCCGCGTATGCAGCGTTGCCAGCACCAGATGCCCGGTTTCAGCGGCGGTTAACGCCAGCCGGATGGTTTCGCTGTCGCGCAGTTCGCCCAGCAGGATAACGTCGGGATCTTCCCGCAGCGCCGCGCGTAGCGCTCCGGCAAACGTGGTGCTGTGCCGACCGATTTCCCGCTGTTGGATCAGGCAGCGCTGGCTGGCGTGAACAAACTCAACAGGATCTTCCAGCGTCAGGATATGCCCGTCCAGATGATGATTAAGGTGATCGACCATGGCGGCAAGCGTGGTGGATTTGCCGCTTCCCGTTGCCCCGGTCACCAGAATCAGCCCGCTTTCTTCCCGCAACAGATCAGGCAGGGCGGCAGGCACATGCAGATCGGCAAGCCGGGGGGACATTTCCGGCAGCAGGCGCAACGCCAGCGAGGTGCCCTGGCTATGATTAAACGCGCTGGCCCGCAGCCGCTGCCCGGATGGCAGCGCAATGGCGAAGTCCACCTGGCCGCTGGCGAGCTGCGTGATTTGCCCCTCATCAAGAAATTCATGCAGCACGCTGTAAACATCCACGGCGGCAAAAGGCGCTGGCTCCAGCTTGCCCAGCCGCCGCCAGCGCGCAGGCCAGGCGTTGCACAGGTGTAGATCCGAGACGTTATGCTTTACACTAAGGCCAACAATTTCTTCCATATCCATACCATCATCCTCTGAAAATGAACGACATTGCGCATAACCTGGCACAGGTCAGGGAGAAAATCTCCGCCGCTTCAGCACGTTGCGGCCGGGATTCAGAAGAAGTTACGTTGCTTGCAGTCAGCAAAACAAAACCTGCGATCGCTGTCGCAGAAGCGGTGGCGGCTGGACAGCGGGCGTTTGGCGAAAACTATGTCCAGGAAGGCGTGGAAAAGATCCTTCATTTTCGCGAAGCGGACGTTGACGGATTGCAGTGGCATTTTATCGGGCCGTTGCAGTCGAATAAGAGCCGTCTGGTCGCCGAACATTTCGACTGGTGTCATACGGTGGATCGCCTGCGCATTGCCACGCGACTAAGCGAGCAGCGCCCGGCGCATTTACCGCCGCTTAACGTATTGATTCAGGTAAACATTAGCGATGAAACCAGTAAGTCAGGCATTGCGCTGGCGGACGTGGACGCGCTGGCCGATGCCATTGTGGAATTAAAAGGCGTGACGCTGCGCGGGCTAATGGCGATCCCGGCTCCAGAGTCAGAATATGTAAGGCAGTTTGCCGTAGCAGGGCAAATGGCTGTAGCATTTACGCGGCTTAAAACGCGTTATCCGACGGTAGACACGCTGTCGCTGGGCATGTCGGATGATATGGAAGCTGCAATTGCGGCGGGTAGCACGATGGTGCGCATCGGTACTGCTATTTTTGGTGCCCGCGACTACACAAAAAAATAAGGAACTCTGAGGAACGCCATGAATACGTTGTCCACTCTCCTTTCACTGGTTATCCAGGTTTACACGATGATATTGCTATTGCGGATCTGGATGCAGTGGGCACGCTGCGATTTCTACAATCCATTCGCACAATTTATTGTGAAGGCAACGCAGCCGATTATTGGACCATTACGCCGTTTTGTTCCGGCGATGGGTTCTATTGATACCGCATCGTTGCTGTTAGCGTTAATTCTCTGTATCGGAAAGGTTTTTTTGAACCCCTATGTTTCGATTACGGGAATTCTTATTCCCTTTGCGGCGGTACTGGTGCTGATTAAAACTGTTGGCTCGCTTATTTTCTGGGTGGTCCTCGCGATGTCCCTGATGAGCTGGATCAGCCGTGGACGCAGCCCGGTTGAGTATGTCCTTATACAGCTCACCGAGCCGTTATTGCGCCCGATCCGTAATTTACTGCCCTCCATGAGCGGCATTGATTTTTCTCCGATGATCCTCGTGCTGTTGATGTACGTGATCAACATGGGCGTCATGGAGTTACTGGCGAACGTGGCCACGCCGTTGGCCTACATCTGGGGCTGGGCATGACAGCGGTCAGCACCTGCTCTGACGGGCTGGTTTTACGGCTGTATATTCAGCCGAAAGCCAGCCGCGACAGCATCGTGGGGTTACATGGCGACGAGGTTAAGGTCGCCATTACTGCCCCGCCGGTGGACGGTCAGGCCAACGCGCACCTGGTGAAATTTCTCGCCAAACAGTTTCGCGTGGCAAAAAATCAGGTGCTGATTGAAAAAGGCGAGCTGGGCCGCCATAAACAGGTCAAGATTATTCATCCGCAAAAGATCCCGACGGAAGTCGCGGCGCTAACTGAGTAGATACCCTATGCAAAAAGTTGTCCTCGCTACCGGTAATCCCGGTAAAGTGCGTGAACTCGCCACGCTGCTGAGCGATTTCGGCCTTAATATTGTTGCGCAAACAGAACTGGGCGTGGACTCTGCCGAAGAGACCGGCCTGACGTTTATTGAAAACGCGATCCTCAAGGCGCGTCATGCTGCCCATATTACCGGCCTGCCTGCTATTGCCGATGATTCCGGTCTGGCGGTGGACGTGCTGGGCGGCGCGCCGGGGATTTACTCCGCGCGCTATTCCGGCGTGGACGCCAGCGACCAGCAGAATCTGGAAAAGCTGCTGGAAACGCTCAAAGACGTGCCTGACGATCGGCGCCAGGCACAGTTCCACTGCGTGCTGGTATATCTGCGTCATGCTGAAGATCCGACGCCGCTGGTGTGCCACGGCAGTTGGCCCGGCGTCATCACTCGCCAGCCTGCGGGCGCAGGCGGGTTTGGCTACGATCCCATTTTCTTCGTGCCAGCCGCAGGCAAAACTGCCGCCGAAATGACCCGCGAAGAAAAAAGTGCTATTTCCCATCGTGGACAGGCGCTGAAACAGTTACTGGAAGCCCTGCGTGATCGCTAATTTGCCGCCTCTGAGTCTGTACATTCATATCCCGTGGTGCGTGCAGAAATGCCCGTACTGCGATTTCAACTCGCACGCGCTGAAGGGCGAAGTGCCGCACGACGATTACGTTCAGCATTTGCTAAGCGATCTGGATGGCGATGTGGCTTACGCGCAGGGACGTGACGTTAAGACCATTTTTATCGGTGGCGGGACGCCGAGCCTGCTGTCAGGTCCGGCGATGCAAACGCTGCTGGACGGCGTGCGTGCGCGTCTGCCGCTGGCGGCGGATGCTGAGATCACGATGGAAGCCAACCCCGGCACGGTGGAGGCTGACCGTTTTGTGGAGTATCAGCGCGCGGGGATCAACCGCATTTCCATTGGGGTGCAGAGTTTTAGCGAAGCGAAATTGCAGCGGCTCGGACGGATCCACGGCCCGGAAGAGGCTAAACGCGCCGCACGACTGGCATCCGGGCTGGGACTGCGCAGCTTTAACCTCGATCTGATGCACGGCCTGCCGGATCAGTCTCTGGAAGAAGCGCTGGACGATTTACGTCAGGCCATCGCGCTTAATCCGCCGCATTTGTCCTGGTATCAGCTAACCATCGAGCCAAATACGCTATTCGGCTCGCGTCCGCCGGTGCTGCCGGACGACGACGCGCTGTGGGATATTTTCGAACAGGGGCATCAGCTCCTTACCGCTGCCGGGTATCAGCAGTATGAGACATCAGCCTACGCGAAGCCGGGCTATCAGTGTCAGCATAATCTCAACTATTGGCGTTTCGGCGACTATCTCGGTATTGGTTGCGGCGCGCATGGCAAAGTGACGTTTGCGGACGGGCGCATTCTGCGCACCACCAAAACGCGTCATCCGCGCGGCTATATGCAGGGGCGTTATCTGGAAAGCCAGCGCGATGTGGCGCAGGCCGATAAGCCGTTTGAGTTCTTTATGAACCGCTTCCGTCTGCTGGAGCCTGCGCCGCGCGCTGAGTTTGTCCGCTACACCGGCCTGGCGGAAGCCGCCGTCCGTGCGCAGATCGATGCCGCGCTGGCGCAGGGGTATCTCACCGAAAGCGACCAGCACTGGCAAATTACCGAGCACGGCAAGCTGTTTCTGAATTCGCTGCTGGAGCTGTTCCTCGCTGAGGAATAGCGCCAGCGCGCTTAGGGGATTACGCCCTCTTTGCGCATCCGCGCTACGCCCTCCTGCCAGCGTTTATAATCATGCTCCAGCTCGCGATTGCTGCTACCCAGAGCAAAGAGCTGGCGGCGTAATTCGTCCGTTTTTTTATCAAGCGCCTTATTCTCTTTATCCTGCATCTCCAGCGGTACCACACACTCCTTTTCCCTCGCGCATTTTTTCTGTTCTTCCAGACTGGCTAGCTCTGTTTCCAGCGTTTTTTTCTTTTCCAGCTGTTTGCTGAGGGTGGTCTTTTGTACCGCAAAGCTGGTGTCAATTTTCGCAAACTGAGTCATAAAGTTGCTGTCGTTGACGACCAGTGATTTGCTGAGATCCTCGTTTTTGTCAAACGGCCTGCCTGCATTTCTCGCCGCCGTCTGCATTGAGAAGAATTCCGTTTTCCAGCCAGAATCTTTTGTGCCTACGGCGGTCATCATCGCCGAAAATTTTACCGGCTGGCCTTTAGTCCAGGTTCGTTCATAAAACAGATACTCACCCGCCTCTCCGACAAGGGAGTACAGGTTGTCGCTGGCTGACATATCCCCTTCCACCATGTAGGTTGCCCGATTGCCCACGGCATCCAGCTGGCGCAGCGAGATTTTCTCCAGTTGCATCAGACCCTGATGCCGATCGCTAAACTGTTTTTTAATGACGTTGTCGCCAGGAGTATTGGTATCGGCAATGGCGTAACCGGAGGAGAGAAACAGGAGAGCGAGGCCCACGGGCCAGCATGTTTTCATAACAAAATCCTTTTTGAGATAGTTTTCTCCGACATTATATCTTTGGTTATTATTTGTCTCATAACGTTTTTCTGGAAGGCATCTTCCAGATTCTGACATTGTTTGTGGTGGTTGCGCATGAGGTCAGCACAATGGACGCATGGAGAATGTTAAAGCATTAAGAGCGCAGCAAACCCCTGAAGAGCAACGTCTCTGGCAACTTCTGCGTGCGCGCCGCTTTTATGGATACAAGTTTCGTCGTCAGGTGCCGATAGGGGCATATATCGTTGATTTCGCCTGTTATGAGGCGAGATTGATTGTTGAACTGGACGGTGGGCAACATGCCGAAAGAGCGGAGTATGATTTATCGAGAACCGCTTTTTTGCAGGCTAAAGGCTGGCGGGTGATCCGCTTCTGGAATAATGATTTCAGGGCGTTTGAAGAGGGAGTGCTAATGGTGATTCTGGAGCATTTGCGGGCTGGTGGGGATAAGGCTGGATCAGCATGAGCGCGGTGGATGGGGTTCCCCCTCTCCCTAACCCTCTCCCTCAAGGGAGAGGGGACTGTCTGGCATCGTTGTTAAGCGGGGCGTTCATCTCAGGCTGGGTAATCTACAAATCCCCAACCGTGGTACATTCCACTCCCTCTCCCTCCGGGAGAGGGCCGGGGAGAGGGCATTCGTGGGCACGCCCACTCCCTCAAGGGAGAGGGAACCGTCTGGCATCGTTGTTACGCGGGGCGTTCATCTCAGGCTGGGTAATCCACAAATCCCCAACAGTGGTACATTCCACTCCCTCTCCCTCCGGGAGAGGGCCGGGGTGAGGGCATTCGTGGGCACTCCCCTCCCTCAGGGGAGAGGGAAAAGCGTCAGCCTTATTTCAGCCCGCCCACCAGCGCTTTGCGGCTGTCTTCGAGGGAAATCACCCGCTGGCACACATCTTTACCAAACTGCTGAAAATCCTGTTCCTGATTTTTCCATTCGTTCTGTACGGCGGTTTGCAGACCGCCGAGATTGCCGAGCACGCTTTGCAGCGGGTTACCGCCTTTGGTCACCGCCTGCGCGCCCATCTCGTTGATGCTGTCCTGGAGCAGCCCACCCATCGCCTGATTCACCAGTTGCTGACCGTTAGCGCGAACCTGATCAATCGCCTGATAGTGGAACGTCAGCCCGTCGGTGCGACGTTCGATAATTTTATTCAGTTGCTCTTTAAGCTGCGCATCGAGCTGAGTCAGGCGGTTGCGCATTTTGCTGTTGGAACCAACCTGTTGGGTGATGATTTTATCCAACGCCACGCGGCCTTTTTCGACGCGGGTGCGGGCACCATTATCAATCCACGGCAGGGCGTTACGTAAATCGGACTGGTAATCTTTCGCCTGCTCGCGCTGACTGGCGCTGAGGGTGTACTGCTTGCCGTTGAACATCACGCTGCCATCCGGGGCGATCACCAGATTGCCGTTTTCACCTTTCACCTGTACGGTTTGCGGGTTTAAGATCACGTCGTCGCGCGGCGTGACGCTACATTTGTAGTCTGCCTGCGCGGCAAACGCCGTTACCGTCAGTGCCGCTGCCAGCAGCGCTTTACGCATCATAGATATTCCCCTGAAGACAAAATGGGCCAGCATATGCCAGCCCTGTGTTTCTTAGTCCCACCAGACGTCGAAAAGTTCGCTGGTGCGCACGTCTTCGAGCTTGCGCTCTTCCAGCCATTTACGCACTTTTGCCTGGTCTTCTTCGGTGCATTTGCCAATTTCCTGACGGCAAATCAGCCCTTCCCAGGCAAGGTAGCCGCTGCCATCAAAGGCCAGTTTGTTCGGCTCAATGACGTCGTTGATAAAGTCATCAACGGTTTGATCGACCTGCTCTTCCGACGTGCCCTCCGGGAAACGGAACGCGACGGAAAAACCTAATTCCTGAAACTCGTCGATGTGCATTTTTTTACGCAGACGACGGCTACGATTCTTTGCCATTATTTCACCCTCTCGAACATTAAGTCCCATACGCCGTGACCAAGACGATGGCCACGCTGTTCAAATTTGGTTACCGGACGCGACTCCGGGCGCGGTACATAGTCATTGCTGGCAGACTGATTTTTATAACCGTCCAGCGCCGACATCACTTCCAGCATATGTTCCGCATAGGCTTCCCAGTCGGTTGCCATATGAAAGACGCCGCCCAGCTTCAGTTTGCTTTTCACCAGCTCCGCAAATTCGGTCTGAACGATACGGCGTTTATTATGACGGGCTTTATGCCACGGGTCAGGGAAAAAGAGCTGAACCATGGTTAAAGAATTGTCAGGGATCATTTTGTGCAGCACTTCAACCGCGTCATGACACATCACGCGCAGGTTTTCCACGCCCTCTTCCTGCGCGGAGGCCAGGCAGGCACCGACGCCCGGCGAGTGAACTTCAATGCCGAGGAAGTTTTGTTCCGGCTTTGCTTTTGCCATAGTGACCAGCGAAGCCCCCATACCAAAGCCGATTTCCAGCGTGACCGGTGCTTCACGGCCAAACAGGGCGGCAAAATCCAGCGGCGCGTCGGAAAACTCAACGCCCATCACCGGCCAGTAGTGATCCAGCGCGTGCTGCTGCCCTTTGGTCAGGCGTCCCTGGCGGCGGACGAAGCTGCGGATACGGCGCAGCGGGCGACCGTTCTCATCAAATTCCGGTGAAATGACGTCGTTATTCATAAAAGTAAGTCTGCTTGTGAGAGTCTTCGGGAAAACGGGCATTATCCAAAGTTAGTTGCCGGATGCAAGCATAGCAAAGATCCGATTTACAGCCTCGCCCGGCTGTGCTGGAATCTGGCCCCCTGATACTGCAAATTCGGAAGCCAGCTTTGACCTTACAAGCGTCTCAATTTTCAGCCCGCGTGCTGGAATGGTACGACCAATACGGGCGGAAAACGCTGCCCTGGCAAACAGAAAAAACGCCCTACAAAGTATGGCTCTCGGAAGTGATGTTGCAGCAGACGCAGGTTGCGACCGTGATCCCCTATTTCGAGCGTTTTATGGCGCGCTTCCCAACGGTGACGGATCTCGCGCAGGCCCCGCTCGACGAAGTGCTGCACCTGTGGACCGGGCTTGGTTACTACGCCCGCGCACGCAATTTGCACAAGGCCGCGCAGCAGGTTGCCAGTCTTCACGGTGGTATTTTCCCGCAAACGTTTGAGGACGTTGCCGCCCTGCCCGGCGTGGGTCGTTCAACCGCCGGGGCGATTTTGTCGCTCTCCCTCGGTCAGCATTATCCGATTCTGGATGGTAACGTTAAGCGCGTACTGGCCCGCTGCTATGCTGTTGGCGGCTGGCCTGGAAAAAAAGAGGTCGAAAACCGCCTGTGGACGCTAAGCGAAAAGGTGACGCCCGCGCAGGGCGTGGCGCGCTTTAATCAGGCGATGATGGATTTGGGGGCGATGGTTTGCACCCGCTCAAAACCGAAATGCGAACTGTGCCCGCTTCACACTGGCTGCGAGGCTTACGCCACGCACAGCTGGGCGCAGTACCCTGGGAAAAAGCCGAAGCAGACGCTGCCGGAGCGCACCGGTTATCTGCTGCTGATGCAGCATAACGATGAGGTGTATCTGGCGCAGCGACCGCCCAGCGGTCTGTGGGGAGGCTTGTTTTGCTTCCCGCAGTTTGCCAGCGAGGAAGCCTTAAGAGAGTGGCTGGCACAGCGGCAGATCGGCGCTAATAATCTGCGTCAGTTGACCGCCTTTCGCCATACTTTCAGCCATTTCCATCTGGATATTGTGCCAATGTGGCTTCCGGTGTCCTCTTTCCACTCATGCATGGATGAAGGCAACGCGCTCTGGTATAACTTAGCGCAACCGCCGTCAGTCGGACTGGCGGCACCCGTGGAGCGCCTGTTACAGCAGCTACGCGCCGGAGCCTTTGCATAACGCTCTGGCCGATAACGAGGAATATTTATGAGCAGAACTATTTTTTGTACCTTCCTGCAACGCGATGCCGAAGGTCAGGATTTCCAGCTTTACCCCGGCGAGTTAGGCAAACGTATCTATAACGAGATCTCCAAAGAAGCCTGGGCGCAGTGGCAGCAGAAGCAGACCATGCTGATCAACGAGAAAAAGCTCAATATGATGAACGTCGATCATCGTAAATTGCTGGAGCAGGAGATGATCAACTTCCTGTTTGAGGGCAAAGACGTGCATATCGAAGGCTACACGCCGGAAGACAAAAAATAATATTCATTCAACCCAACATACGCTCCCGGAATGATGAAAAAATATTTAGCGCTAGCCCTTATTGCGCCGTTACTCGTCTCCTGTTCAGATTCAAAAAAACAGGGTGAAGCGTTTAACGAAGCCTGGGTCAAGGATACCAACAGCTTTGACATTTTGATGGGTCAGTTTGCCCATAACATCGAGAATATCTGGGGTTATAAAGAAGTCCTGATCGCAGGCCCAAAGGATTACGTTAAATATACCGATGGGTATCAGACGCGTAGCCACATCAACTTTGATGACGGCACGATCACCATCGAAACCATTTCCGGGACCGAGCCTGCCGCGCGGCTGCGTCAGGCGATTATCCAGACCCTGTTGATGGGCGACGATCCGGGTTCCATCGACCTCTATTCGGACGCCGATGATATCCAGATTTCGAAGCAGCCCTTCCTGTACGGTCAGGTGGTGGATAACAACGGCGAGCCGATCCGCTGGGAGTGGCGTGCGGCCCGCTATGCCGATTATCTGCTACAGCAGCGGATGAAAAGCCGTAACAACGGTCTGCACATCATCTACAGCATTACCATCAATCTGGTGCCCAACCACCTTGATAAACGTGCGCACAAATACATCGGCATGGTGCGTCAGTCCGCGCGTAAGTATGGTGTCGATGAGTCATTGATCCTCGCCATCATGCAGACCGAATCCTCCTTCAACCCTTATGCGGTGAGCCATTCTGACGCGCTGGGCCTGATGCAGGTGGTGCAACACAGCGCCGGAAGAGATGTGTTCAGGATGCAGGGGAAAAGCGGGACGCCGGACCGTAGCTATCTGTTCGATCCGGCAAGCAATATTGATACGGGGACGGCGTATCTGGCGATGCTCAGCAATGTGTATCTGGCGGGCATCACTAACCCGACGTCGCGCCGCTATGCGGTGATCACCGCTTATAACGGCGGCGCGGGCAGCGTGCTGCGCATGTTCTCTGAAGATAAAGCGCAGGCGGCAAATATGATTAACAGCATGTCGCCGGGCGATCTCTATCAGACCATTACCACCCGCCATCCGTCGGCGGAATCGCGGCGCTATCTCTACAAAGTAAACAGCGCCCAGAAGACCTATCGCCGGAAATAAAGCCCGGCCCCTGCTTGTCAGGGGCTGACGCTACGCCTGCATTTTCTGTTCGAAATTTACCGCCGCGCCGATTAAATTGGCGCTGCTGCGGTGCTGGCAAAGAAGCACCTCAGGCATAAACTCCGTCAGACCTCTTTCAGCCACCAGCGCCTGCAACCGCTGCCTGATGCCAGCAAACAGCGCGTCATTGGCAGAGATGCCGCCACCGATAATAATACAGTCGGGATCGTAACAGACCTGCAAATTGAGCAGCCCGACGGCCATCCAGTGATAAAACTGCGCCAGTTCTTCCAGCGCCACCGCATCGCCTTCCTGCGCCCGTTGAAAAACGTCCGCCCCGGACAGTTTTTCCGCCGTCGGCACGCGCTGATTGTAGCGTCTGGCCATCGCCACCGCCGTTCCCAGCTCGCTGAATGTATGCCCGTCATCCAGGATCATCAGGCCAAATTCCCCGGCGTATTTATGGCTGCCACGTTGCAGGATTTTATTGCGCACGATAGCACCGCCAACGCCGGAGCCGACAATCACAAACAGCACCTGCTTCTTGTCGCGCCCCGCGCCGACGGCAGCTTCCGCGATACCTGCCGCGTTAGCATCGTTTTCGATATGCACCGGCAGTTCAAACAGCGTTTCGAGTTCAGCCACGAGAGGAAAATGATGAATGTACGGAATAGCGCTTAGCCCACCAATTACGCCGCTGTCAGGATCGACATTTCCCGGTGCGCTGATGGCGATACCGTCGAGCGTAAAGCGGCGCTGGCAGTGGCGAAAGATGTCCATCATCAGCGCTTTCATAGCAGGCCAGCTGGAGGGCGTAGTGGCGGCAGCGCTTATTTGCAGCGCCCCGTTATCCCAGACGCCATATTTTACCGATGAGCCGCCCCAGTCAAATAGCATAATTGCCATTCATTCCTCCTTGATTATATATCAGAGCCATTCATAGATTTCCTGAATATTTAAAGTCAGGCATTTTTCCATTTATTACACCTCTTGTCTCCTCCACTCAACATAAAATTACGTCGCGTAGGTAAATCAGGAACCGGGATCACAAAAGACATATCTTTTATAAATATTGATATTTACATGCCATCGCAAAAGCGTATTTTTAAGCCGCTGCCGCTGACCGCGCCAGGATAAATAATTGTTAATATGAAGGAAATTACCCATGAATATTTCACTTTTTTGTAACTCAGGGATGTCTACCAGCATGATGGCATCCAAACTCAAGGCCGCGTATAAGGCCGCAGGCATCGACCATCAGGTTGAAGCTTACGATTATTCCAGCCTGCCTGATGTCGCAGAAGAGACCCAGATTATTATTCTCGGGCCACAAATTGCCTGGGCGCTGGAAGATGTCCAGCGAGACTATCCTGATAAAATCGTTTTTACGCTCGGCATACAGGAGTTTGGCAGCATGAACGGCGAGCTGTTAAAAAACAGAATTGATGGACTATTAAAAAATTAATTATTGCATTACGACAGGGATGAGGCAGCACAAATGAGCATTCTCTCTATACCCGTTATTCAGCAAATTCTGACAAGAAGCATCAGTAAAGTTGCTGGCAATCGTTTACTGCTGGCGCTACGCGATACCTTTATTATGAGCGGCGTGCCATTAATGATTGCCGGTATCGCCATTATGATAAGCTCCGTTTTTCTTGACCCTGCGGGGATCGTATTCGGCGATGCCGGGCTGGGAATTGGCGTGCTGTTTCATGACAATAGCGAGGCATGGCTGGCGTCAGGCATGGCAGCGAAGATGGTCATGCTACAGCATTACTGCAATTATTTTATTAACGGTACGATGGCAATAAACGCCATTCTTATTATTGTCGGCTTTACCTTTTTCGGCACCCGCCGTTTTTTCCCGAAAAACAAAGAGCCGATTGTTTGCGTTTTTTATGCTATTGCCGCTTTTTTCATTTGTCTGCCGTGGCAATTTACCACCAATGATGTAAATCAGCAGGTGGTGACGCTCAGTGGCATCGTTAACACCCGGTTTATTGGCCAGGAAGGAATTTTTACCGGCCTGCTGGTTTCCGGTCTGACCATCTGGATTTTTAACCGCCTGATCGAAAAGAATTTCACCATCAAAATGCCGGACAGCGTTCCGCCAGCGGTGGCGCGCAGTTTTGAATCGCTGATCCCCGGCTGCTTTACCCTGCTGTTTTTTGTGGTGCTGGCAGCGGTTTTACATGCTTACTTTGACTCCTCCGTGCCAGAAATTCTGCTGACGATATTGCAGAAACCGACGCTGGCAGTCGCCTCCACGCCTTTCTTTGCGATTGTCGCAATGGTGACCGGGCCGCTATTGCAGTGGTTCGGCATTCACGCCACCTCCGTATGGGGACCGATATTTGGCCTGACGTGGGCCATCAACGATAACGAAAACATTATGGGCGTAGGGCAGCATCTCTACTCCACCCTGTTTTTCAATTTTTCAACGGTTTCCTCCGGCGGAATGACGCTGGCACCGATTATTGCGGTGTATCTTTTCTCGCGCCGCATGGAAAACCGTAATACGGCAAAAATCGCCCTCGCCCCGGCCATTTTTAATATCAGCGAGCCGATTAACTTTGGCCTGCCGATTATTTTAAACCCGGTGATGTTTATTCCTTACGTACTCAGCTGGGTGTTGCCGTTCTTTGGCGCGGTGCTACTGACCAATATGGGGCTGCTGCCAATTATCACGCATAACGTTCCGTGGACAGTACCGCCGATTATTTCCGGGATCCTTTTCTCCGGGCAGGTTTCCGGGGGCTTATATCAGCTACTGGTGATTGTCGTCATGACCGCTATTTATATGCCTTTCGTCAAAATAGCGAACTCGATTAACGAAAAAGCCACTGAAGCGTAAGGTGAAACACGATGAAAGAACATATTATCAATAAAGCGATTAACGGCTGGGATTATCAAAACAGCGACCGTATTTTTTATCATGAAGGCTATCATTACGATTATGTTACTGACGCCACGGACATTAATCTGAAAGACGACGGCGTTGAGATTATCCTCACCCTGACCAGTGGCAAAAGCGCCTGTTTAACGCTGGCGGCACTGACGGATCACAACCTCAGTTTTGAATTTGGCCCGTTGCCGCTCAGCCATGAAATGCCCGCGTTTTATCTGCCGGTTACCGCCCAGCCCCGTCATGCGTTATCCATCAGCGAGGAGTCGGATCAGGTACAGTTAGAGTATGGCGAACTGCGCGTCACGTTGGCCCGTTCCCCTTTCTCTTTGCAGATCCAGCGTGGGAGAACCCAATTTACCCTGTCAGGCAAAAAGGTTTCCCGCCAGCCCGTGACGCCGGGACTGGGTATTCGCATTGATGCCCAGGGCCATAGCGAAACGTATATGTCCTGGGAAAGCAAAAACGGGCAGCATTTTTATGGGCTGGGCGAGAAATTCAGCAAAGTCGAAAAATCTCAGGCCCGCATCACCAGCTATGTGATGGACGCCTGCGCCACCAATTCCACCGATCTCAGCTATAAAGCGCACCCGATACTGCTGTGCGATGCCGGATATGGGGTGATGATGGCGACCGCGCGGCGTACCCACTGGGACGTGGGGCATTTTTGCTTTGAGTCCGTCAGCGTGCTGAGCGAAAGCGCCCTGCTGCGCGGTTATCTGTTCTTCGGCGATTCGCTAAAAGCGCTGGTGCAGATACAGGCCGAAATGCAGGGTAAGCCGGACTTCCCGGCCCCGTGGACGCTTGGCGTCTGGTACAGCCGCTGCGCGTATCAGACCGCAGAGGAAGTGCTCGGCATCAAACATCAGTTAGAAACGCACCGGTTGCCGTTCGACGTTCTGCATCTGGATGTGAACTGGGGCAAGCACTACTGGTATAAGGATTTCTGGGTCGATTGCTGCGATTTTGAGTGGGGAGATGGACACTTCCCGCAACCGGAAGCCTTTTTGTCCGCGCTGGAGCACGATAACGTCGCCTGCTCGGTCTGGATCAACCCTTACCTGCCGCCCGGCACCGCTATTTATCAGGACGCGCTGGATAAAAACTATCTGGTTAAAACGCTGGATGGCGGCATTGCCCACGTGTACCGGCGCAACGTCAGTGAAATCGGCATTCCCGATCTCAGCAATCCGCTGGCGTATAGCTGGTGGAAGGAGCATCTGAAAACGTTGCTGCGTCGCGGCCTGAAGGCGCTGAAGCCGGACTATGCCGACCGCATCCCGGAAAACGCGCTGTTTCATAACGGCTACAGTGGCAGAGATATGCACAACGCGTATATCTGGCTGTATGCCAAAGTCTGCTACGAAGCTACGCAGGAAGTTCACGGCACCGCGCTGGTGTGGAAAAGACCGGGATTCCTCGGCTGCGGACGCTTCGCCGGAACCTGGTCGGGCGATGTGGAATCGACGTTTGAAGGGCTGAAGCACACCCTGCGCGGCGGGCTGAGCGTCGGTTTCAGCGGCGAATGCTACTGGAGCAGCGACATCGCCGGATTTAAAGGGCAAAACGTCGACCCGGAACTTTACATTCGCTGGTCGCAGGTGGGCATGCTGTGCTCTCTGGCGCGCTATCACGGTGTCAGCCCGCGTGAGCCCTGGCATTTTGGGCAACAGGCGGTTGATATCGTCCGGCGTTACAGCCAGTTGCGCTATCGCTGGTTACCGCTGCTGCTGGCGCTGGGCAGCGAAGCCCAGGACACCGGTCTGCCGCTGATGCGCCATCTGGCGCTGGAGTTTGCAGACGATCCTTTTGTTCACGCGATTGACGATCAATTCATGCTTGGCGAGAACGTCATGGTGATCCCGATCCTTGAGCCGGGTCAGCAGCAGCGCAGCGTTTATCTGCCCGCAGGCCGCTGGTATTCCCTGCATGAAAAACGCTGGTATGACGGTCAGTGCGTCCATAACCTGGATATTACACTGGAGGATATTCCGGTCTTTATTCGCGAGGGGGCGATTATTCCGACCTTCGCCGAGGATATTCGACATCTGAAAACATTTAATCACGTCCCGATTGTGCTTCAGGGATACGGCAATATTACCCAGGGAAGCGGCACACTGATTGATGAAAATCGCCAGCGCTATCACTGGACGCTCAATAATAACGACCTGAATTGCGACTATCCCGGCGTTGTTAAATTCGCAGCCCTTTTATAACACTCACAGGATCAACTATGAAATTAACATTTCCCGACCGTTTTATGTGGGGCAGCGCCGCCTCCGCCACCCAGACTGAAGGGGCCAGCCAGCAGTTTGGCAAAGGTAAAAATATCTGGGATCGCTGGTTTGAAATTGAGCCGGAAAGATTTCATCAGCGCGTCGGCCCGACGGATACTTCGCAGTTTTATATGAATATGAAAGAGGACGTTAAGTATTTAGCCGCCACCGGGCATAATTCTTTTCGCACCTCAATTAGCTGGTCGCGCCTGTACCCGGAGGGCACCGGCGATATTAATCCGCAGGCGGTGGATTTTTATAACGCCATGATCGATGAGCTGATCGACAACGGTATTACGCCAGTCATTAATCTGTTCCATTTTGATATGCCGCTGGCGATGCAGGATATCGGCGGTTTTGAGAATGAGCAGGTTGCCCATCACTTTGCCCGCTACGCAGCCAGTTGCTTCCGCCTGTTTGGTGACCGGGTGAAATACTGGTTCACCTTTAACGAGCCGATTGTGCACGTTGAAGGCGGATATTTATACGATTTCCATTACCCTAACCGGGTCGATCCTCAGGCCGCCGTGCGGGTGGCATTCAATACGCTTTACGCCAACGCGCTGGCGATTGAACACTATCGCGCGCAGGCGCAGGATGGGCAGATCGGCATCGTTCTCAATCTGACGCCCTCTTATCCACGCAGCCAGCATCCGGCAGATCTGCGCGCGGCGGAGATCGCCGATCTTTTTTGCAATCGTTCATTTCTCGATCCGGCGGTGAAAGGCGTGTTTCCGGCAGAACTGGTCGCACTGCTGAAAAAACACGATCTGCTTCCTTGCGGACTGGAACAGGCGTGTGAGGTTATCCGCCATAATACCGTCGATTTTCTGGGGGTGAATTATTACCATCCACGCCGGGTCTGCGCCCGCAGATCTCTGCCTGACCCGGAAGCGCCTTTCACCCCGGAATATTATTTTGACAACTACACCATGCCGGGTTGCCGAATTAATGAGGATAAGAACTGGGAAATTTATGAGAAAGGGCTTTACGATATTGCCATCTCTATTCGTGATGATTACGGCAATATTCCGTGGATGGTCTCTGAAAATGGTTTTGGCGTAAAAGACGAGCGCAACCGCATTATTAATGGTGAGCTTAATGACGACTACCGCATTCAATTCTACCGCGACCATTTGTTCTGGCTGCATAAAGGGATTGAAGAAGGAAGCCACTGCTTTGGTTATCATGTCTGGACGTTTATTGATAACTGGTCGTGGTCCAATGCCTACCGCAACCGCTATGGTCTGATTTCACTCGACCTGCAAACTGGCAGTAAGCTTATCAAGAAAAGCGGCTACTGGTTTAAAGCGTTGCACGACAATAACGGGTTCGATTACTCGCCCTCGGGCACGCAATCCGACTGAATAACTGCCCGGTAAGTGGTATAGTACAATCCATTTACGGATGAAGAATGTACTATGAGCGACAATTCACTGAAATATAAAATAATCTTCAATGACCTACGCGCTAAGATCATCACAGGTTATTATAAAATTAATCAGCAATTGCCGCTGGAAAAAGAGCTGGGCGATCGTTATTGCGCCAGTCGGATCACCGTTAAGAAAGCGATGGATTTGCTGGTTAACGATGGGCTGATCATCAAGCGCCGGGGGGTCGGGTCTTTTGTTAAGGGCGCGGCCTCCCTGGCTGTTAGCGCCCCGATGGGCAGTAAACCATTTGGCTTTACTGCCTCTCATCCGGATGAAACCGTTTCGTCAAAACTGATCGAGTTCAGCGTGGTGCATCCGCAACCGGACACCATTAAGAATCTGTATCTGGAAGAGACCGATTTTGTTTATCACTTCAGCCGCGTGCGCTATCTCGACAAACAACCCTGCTGTATTGAATATACCGAAATCCCCATCAATATTATTCCCGGCATTCGCATTGATAACCTGATGGATTCAGTCTATCGGCATATTGAGGTTGAAACGCATTTTCGTATTCAGAGCCAGCATCAAACGGTTCGCGCCTGTCGGGCGAATTCGCTGGAAGCGGAAAATCTGCATATCGCCATGATCGATCCCATAATGGAAATAGAGCAGGTGACTTATCTCGATAACGGTATGCCGTTTGAATACAGTATTATTCATTACCGGCATGACCGCTACGAATTCCACAACGTCAATATTGCGAGTTAAGCAGAGCGGCCGCGCGCTTTTTTCAGCACGTAGCCATACAGCCGCTTAATACCGTCGGAGTCGGTTTCACTGTATACCCCCTGTAATTCCGGTGAGAAGCCCGGCAGCAGGTTTAAGCCTTCTTCCAGCGCCAGGAAATAACGCAGCACCGCCCCGCCCCAGATTTCGCCCGGCACCACGCACAATACGCCGGGTGGATATGGCAGCGCACCTTCTGCCGCGATCCGGCCTTCGGCAGCGCTCAGACGCACCAGCTCCACATTTCCGCGAATAAATTCGCTGTTCGCCTCCTGCGCGCCCATCGCCACCTGCGGCAGGCTTTCCCGACGGAACATGGCCTTTTGCAGATCTTTCACGTCGAAACTGACGTATAAATTGTGCATTTCCTGGCACAGATCGCGCAGGGTGTAATCCCGGTAGCGCACCGGATATTTGTTGAAGATGGTCGGCAGCACGTCGGCCAGCGGAGTGTTGTCTTCAATATGGTGTTCGAACTGCGCCAGCATCGCCACCAGTTGCGCCAGCTTTTCCGCGCTTTCGGCAGGGGTCAGCAAGAACAGGATCGAGTTCAGATCGCATTTTTCCGGCACGATCCCATTCTCACGCAGGTAGTGCGCCAGAATAGTTGCCGGAACGCCAAAGTCGGTGTACTGCCCGGTTTGCGCATCAATGCCCGGCGTGGTGAGCAGCAGCTTACAGGGATCGACAAAATACTGATCGCGGGCATAGCCCTCAAAACCATGCCACGCCGCGCCCGGCTCAAAGCTGAAGAAACGGCGCTCGCTGGCAATCGCTTCAGTGGGATGATCCTGCCACGCCCGCCCGTCCACCTCCGGTGGCACAAAGGGTTTGATCATTTTACACTGCGCGATAATCGCCTTACGCGCTTCAATGCCCAGCGCCACGCATTCCGCCCACAGGCGACGTCCGCTCTCCCCTTCATGGATTTTAGCGTTGATATCCAGCGCGGCGAACAGCGGGTAAAACGGGCTGGTAGAAGCGTGCAGCATAAAGGCATTGTTCAGCCGCTTGTGTGGGCAGAAACGCGCCTGGCCGCGAATGTGGTTATCTTTTTTGTGGATTTGCGAGGTCTGCGAGAAGCCCGCCTGCTGTTTATGCACCGACTGGGTAACGAAAATCCCCGGATCGTTTTCATTAAGCTCCAGCAGCAGCGGCGAACTGTCAGCCATCATCGGGATGAATTGCTCGTAGCCCACCCACGCCGAGTCAAACAGGATGTAATCACACAGATGACCGATTTTATCCACCACCTGACGCGCGTTATAGATGGTGCCATCGTAGGTGCCAAGCTGGATCACCGCCAGACGGAACGGGCGCGGCTGGCTGGCTTTTTCCGGGGCCACTTCACGGATAAGCTCGCGCAGATAGCCATCGTCAAAACAGTGTTCATCAATGCCGCCAATAAATCCAAACGGATTACGCGCCGCTTCCAGATAAACCGGCGTGGCTCCGGCCTGGATCAGCGCCCCGTGATGGTTAGATTTATGATTATTGCGGTCGAACAGCACCAGATCGCCGCGCGTCAGTAGCGCATTCGTCACCACTTTATTCGCCGCCGACGTGCCGTTGAGTACAAAGTACGTTTTGTCGGCATGGAAGACTTTGGCGGCAAATTTCTGTGCGTGTTTGGCCGAGCCTTCGTGGATCAGCAGATCGCCCAGCTTCACATCGGCGTTGCACATATCCGCCCGAAAAACGTTCTCGCCGAAAAAGTCGAAGAACTGACGCCCCGCCGGGTGCTTTTTAAAAAACGCGCCGTGCTGGTGGCCGGGACAGGCAAAGGTGCTGTTATTCATCGCCACATACTGACTGAGCGTATCAAAAAACGGCGGCAGCAAATTCTCTTCATAACGGCAGGCGGCAGCTTCCACTTCCAGCCATTCCTGCGCGGTTCCCTTGATGATGGCAGTCACGCCGTCGGGCAGCGCGATTTCTGTTTCGCTGAACAGGAATACCGGCAGGTGAAAGCCGGTCCGTTTGAGCAACGCGAGGAGACCGCTGCGGCTGTCCGCAACGGTAATGACGACTGCCGCCACATCGGTAAAGTCGGTGCTGTCCAGCGCCACAACCGTGCGCGAAGTGGACAGCGTGGAGACCAGCGCGCTGCTGGCGGCAATATTCATCGATTTCATAAGCAGATATACCCCTTTCGGGACAGTAAAAATCCCGGACAAGGCTGCGGCCTTGCCCAACGAAGGGTCTGGATCAGAGTAATTAACAGCTCCGACCGCCAGACATCAGTAAAAGCAGATCGCGTCTGATTTTACTGTTATCCTGCAGCGAGCGTGCGTAGGCCTCACCGCACGGTGAGAAGCGTGGCGCGGGGCGGCCTTCGCGACAGGGCGCGATGGGTCAGGCGATATGGTGACAGGGTTGTCATCTCCGGTAGCCCCTAAACAGATGAAGAAAATTCGCGCAATCATGGCACCTTTCCCCGGCAGGTGCAACACCTCGCCCTGCCGTTTAATGCAGGTTAGCAGAATAACGCTTTTAACCTTTTTGCGAAGCGATTACCCTTGAGATAACCGAATTCACTCTTCGCACATGTTGGAGACACCAGTAAAGCTTCCGGCAGGCTATGCAATTCTTGCGCATAGTTAAGCGACAAACATTTATGGAGAAACAGTTTGCTGATCGGACCTTTTATTAACGCCAGCGCCGTGCTGGTGGGTGGCGTGCTGGGCGCGCTTCTTAGCCATCGCCTGCCTGAACGCGTTCGCCTCTCGATGCCTTCCGTATTTGGACTTTGCTCGCTGGGTATCGGGATTTTGCTGGTCATCAAATGCGTGAACCTGCCGGTGATGGTACTGGCAACGTTACTCGGTACGCTCATCGGCGAGCTTTGCTTCGTGGAAAAAGGGATCAGCAACGGCATTTCCGGCCTGCGCAAACTGACGCAGAAGAAGAATGCAACGGCGGCCAGCAGCAGCGCCCACGAGTCTTTTATTAACAGCCTGGTGGTGCTCATTATTCTCTTCTGCGCCAGCGGCACCGGGGTTTTTGGCGCGATGCACGAGGGCATGACCGGCGATGCCAGTATTCTGATTGCTAAATCTTTCCTCGATTTTTTCACCGCCTTGATTTTTGCCACCTCGCTCGGCATCGCGGTGTCGGCGATTTCGCTGCCGATGCTGGCAATCCAGCTAACGCTCGCCAGCTGCGCCATGCTGATCCTTCCGCTCACCACCCCCGCCATGATGGGCGATTTCTCCGCCGTCGGCGGCATTTTACTGCTGGCAACCGGCCTGCGCATCTGCGGCATCAAGCTGTTCGCGGTCGCCAATATGCTGCCCGCGCTGCTTATCGCCATGCCGCTCTCCGCCCTGTGGACCGCCTTATTCACCTGAAAATGGCTGCATTCTCGCCAACATGCTGGCATAATGCGCAGTCCGTAGCGGATTTGATAATTTTCATTGACGCCGCCAGGGGATTACGGTTTAATGCGCCCCGTTGCCCGGATAGCTCAGTCGGTAGAGCAGGGGATTGAAAATCCCCGTGTCCTTGGTTCGATTCCGAGTCCGGGCACCACTCATTTAGAAAAACCAGCCTACGGGCTGGTTTTTTGCTTTGTAGCGCCGCAATCCTGTCGCCGGTCGTAATGATTTGCTGTAGAAATACTGCTCAGTAAGAAGTCCGAAGGAAACGCCATCCATAAAAATATGTTCTTATATAACAATCAATAAAGGGTTATCTCCAGGATTGTTATTCCTTTTAAAATCTTACTGGCAAGCACCAGATAACCGCTAAGCTTCTGCAAACAACCTTCTCTTTGCTCATTCTGGCACAGCTGGCAGGTGTATACCTGCATCCCGGCAGTCAGGCGTTCATCCGCAGAGGCATCCGACATCGCCTGCGGATCCTGCCAGATGTCCAGCGCGCTCAGTTCAGAGACCGGATTCAGGTTGATTTTTTCAAACAGAGACGCGTAAACCCCGCCTGCTGAAGGGCGTTCCGTTACCACGCTTTCGCCACCGGCAGTCTTTTTATGTTGTACAGACATGAGCATTCCTTGGTTAATCCGTTATTTCTTTTGTTAATCCGTTATTGCCTGGCGGGGGTTACGGCTGTTCAGGTGTCAGGGATGAGAGTTCGGCTCTGAGTTCTGCGCTTAACGCCGGGTCGAGCAGAATTTTTTCCAGCTCTTTTCGGAAAGCCTGGTTATCCAGCGGGTTGGCTTTTAAATCACGCAGTAAATTACGCATGGAAAGCATGGCCTTCAGCCGGGGTATTTGCCGGGAGACCTGTTCCGGGGTGAAATCCTTCATGCTGCGGAATGTCAGACTGATGGTGTCTTCACTGCCGTCACCGGCAAGCGTATTTTTAACGGTAAGATTTACTTTTGGGGAATATTCGGAAAGCACCGAATCGAAATTATTTTTGTGCAGATTAACTTTTTTACGCTCTGATAATGGAGCAGACTCCTGACCATTACTGAAATCGCCCGCAACAAGTAATTTCAGGGGGAGTTCGGTTTTCTTGCTCGCGCCTCCCGTATGCAGGTCAAGTTTTAGATTAATACGTGCCTTAGGCACATCATTCTGGAAACTGTCAGCCATCTCAATCCCTCGGTTTATCGCTGTGCAAACTTTCACGCTTCAGTTCGTCACGCGTAACAATGGAACCATGATCGATAAAATATCAAATTTACCGATATTTAATCCTTAATAAGGAACATTTTAAGAATTTACTGCTAACCATTAAGAAAAAAGTACACTGGCAGACCAGAAAATTGAACTACTGGCACTACAACAAACACGCATTTATATCGAAATAGTTAAAGGACACAGTCAGTTGTTAATAAAACGATCATGTATTGATTTAAATCAATACACGAGAATTAAAAATACCCATCTATTATGAAGTTATGGCTTTAGGGTGAAAGGTAATACGAGAAGGTGCTCGGGCTTTCTGGAAGTCATGCCCACGCTTAAGATGAGAAATACGGTAATTGTAGTGGTCAAATAATATGAGTAATGGGGGTTGCGAATGCGTCAACGGGCTTCATTACCTCACAGAGGCCAGATGCTACTGTATTCATTAGCATCTGGCTTAATGCGACACGCCGCACACTTCCGCGATTCGCTGCTGCATATCCACTGGAGAAGTTAAACAGCGCCGTCCTAAGCTGCGTCCAGGTTATACCGGTTTTATGTCATGCACTGACCACATGAGAATCGCCCGCCGTTAAACAATCCAGCTCAGCAGTAAGGTCGCGGCGATAACCGTTGATGCGCCGCCAATACGCGTTGCGATTTGCGCGAATGGCATCAGCGCCATGCGGTTTGCGGCGGATAAAATTGCCACGTCGCCGGTGCCGCCAAGTCCGCTATGGCAACTGGTGACAATTGCCGCCTCGACAGGGTACATATTCAGCCGCGAGGCAACGAAATACCCGCTTAACGCCATAGAGATGACAATCGCACCGCACACCACCACGTAGCCAATGGAAAAGACCGAGACCACGCTCTCCAGCGGTACATAGAGCATACCGAGGCCGATCATCAGCGGCCAGACCAGCGCTGCGGAGACAAATTTGTAGCAGCTGTGCGCACCCTGCTCCATTGAAGCCGGAATGATCCGGGCGTATTTGCACAGCACTGCGATAAGGATCATCAGCACCGGCCCAGGAATGTGGACGATCTTTTCGAACAGGCCGCCGACGATAAAGAAGGCGCAAATCAGCAGCAGTCCGCCGCCCATTAAGTGGAAATCCGTCTGCTGCGCGTCCTGCGCGCCGGTAAACATCCGGTTCTCTTCATTGCTGCGGATCAGCATCCCGTTGCCGGAAAGCGCCGGGCGACGGCTGCCGAGACGCGCGAGAACGCCCGCGCAGATAATCGCGAAGATGTTGCCGACCACCGCTGCCGGGGCCAGTTGCGCTACGTAGACATCCGGCGTCTGGCCGAGGATCGCCGAATATGCCAGCGACAGCGGCAGTATGCCCTCGCCAATCCCTCCCCCGATAATCGGCACGATGATAAAGAAAAAGGTGTGATACAGGCTGTAGCCAAACAGCGTCCCCACCGCCAGCCCGACAATCGTCGCCATGACCGTGCCGACGACCAGCGGCACGAACATACGCAGCATCCCCTGGATGAGAATGACGCGGTTCATGCCCAGAATGCTTCCCACGACCAGGCAGGCAATGACAAAGTAAAGCAGGTTCGCCTCTTTCATCAGCAGGTGCACGGTGTCGAGGGTGTGTTTCTGGAACACGCCGAAGTAGACCAGTATCGACGGCAGCATCAGGCACAGGATTGCCGGACCGCCGATATCTTTAAGTAGCGGAATGCGGCGGCCGATTTTGGCGAAGGCAAACCCGAGGGTCATGATCACCGCCAGTCCGCCAATCATGTTTTTCGGCAGCACCCCCGCCCAGGCGGATAGCGCCACAATCATCGCAATACCGATAAACAACATTAGCGGGACGGCACCCACTTCGGTAGTGCTCAGCAGACGCGAGGCGGGGCCTGCGAGGGCAAAGCGCGACGTGGGCGTCGGTGGAGTCGGATGCAGAGGATTATTTTTCATTGTGTTCACCTGATTTGCTCGTAGGTAAAAAGGAACAGGAATACGCAACGCTTATTCCTGATGTTCTCATTTTTGACATAATTAAAAGCGTTCAGACAGTTTCTGGTTTGCCGGAAAATTAGCACGGCAGATTCTACTCAAAAAGAGGATGCACAATAACGGACGATGAAAATGTGAACGATCCGCAAATTCATCGTTAAATAACTTAATACAGTGTTTTGTAAGTAAAGTTATTTTCTGACGATGAGAATGTATTAATAATTTTTTAGTACCACTGCCAACTTAACTGCGATAAATTACTGAATCAGCACGGTGGTCAGTTTTTCACGCAAGCCATTACCCTACAAAAATCATTGTTAAACAAACAATTAACCTGAACTAAAGGGTTTAATTTTCGCTATTTCGCCAGCATTTGAAATTAAATTAACCCTTTTGAAATTATTTAAACCGAACGGAGTGTGATCCTTATCACCCCTGATGAATTTTCCGTTCGTTAAATTAGCGACTGAATCAAACCTAAAAATAATACCCTACAGGATATGTCATGCCTTCATTACTTTTACAATCGTTGTTTCCGCTTGTCTTTGTTATGTTATTAGGATGGATAAGCGGGAAATTAGGCTATACACGCCGTGAAGATGCCAGCGTTCTGGCGACGGTGGTGATCCGCTTTGCGCTGCCCTTTCATCTTTTTATCGGCGCACTGAATACCGATCCAAATAAAATGAAGAATTTTTCTTTTATGGCCGTGCTGGTGATTGGCCTGATGGGATCGTATTTACTCACTCTTTGCCTTTCACGCTACGTGTTTCGCCACGACATCAAAACCAGTGCCATTCAGTCGCTGGTCTGTGCTTTCCCGGATATGGCCTATTTTGGCGCACCGGTCCTCTCGGTGCTTATCGGCCCGGAGGGTTTTCTCGGCGTGCTGATTGGCAACCTGATCACCAGCGTAGTCATGATCCCATTGACCATTGTTCTGATTCGGATGGGCGATAAGGACGGTTCCCTCAGTGCGCTGAATCCGGGGAAAATGGTGGTGCAGAATCTGATTAAAGCGGCGCGCAATCCCATCGTGTGGATCCCGGTTTCCGGCGTCTTGCTGAGCCTCGCAGGTGTGCAAATTCCGCACCTGCTCAGTATGCCGATTGAAATGGTCGGTAAAGTGGCAGGCGGGCTGTCGCTGTTTGCCCTCGGCCTGCTTTTTTACGGCGAACGTCCGCAGTTTACTATTCAGACCTGCACCAATATCGGCATTAAAAATCTTATTCAGCCCGCCATTATGGCTGCGGCAGGCGTGGCATTCGGCCTCAGCCATACCCTGTTGCAGCAGGTGGTGATTATTGGCGCGACCCCTTCCGCGATTGCCGCCGGAATGTTTGCCCTGCGCAGCGATACCTATATTGAATCGGCCTCATCGACGATTTTAATCGGCACCGCCATTGGGGTCGTCACGGAAGGAATAATGATCTATCTGATTTCGTAAACGTCGGGCCGTTATGGTCACGCACTCTCTCTTTATTCAGGAGCAACGCATGTCACGCAATGAAATTTTGTACACCCCCTATAACGGCGCGGTTCTGCTGGAAACCCCGTTATTAAATAAGGGACTGGCTTTCAGTGAACAGGAACGCGATAACTTTAATCTGCACGGTTTATTACCAGAAAATATCGAGACCATTGAAGAGCAAACCGAACGCGCCTGGGGGCAATTCTGTCATTTTAATCGCGATATCTCCCGCCATGTGTATCTGCGTAATATTCAGGATACTAACGAGACGTTATTTTATAATCTGTTGCGCGCGCATATGAAGGAGACCCTGCCGATTATTTATACCCCAACGGTCGGCGAAGCCTGCGAGCATTTTTCCACTCTCTACCGTCGCGCGCGCGGCCTGTTTATTTCCTGGCCCAACCGTCACCGCATTGATGAAATGCTGCAAAGTTTTTCGCGCAACGATATTCGCGTCATCGTGGTCACTGACGGTGAGCGAATTCTCGGACTTGGCGATCAGGGCATCGGCGGGATGGGTATTCCTATCGGCAAACTGTCGCTTTATACCGCCTGCGGCGGCATTCCTCCCGCCAGCACGCTGCCCATCATGCTGGATGTCGGCACAAATAATACCCAGCACCTGGAAGATCCGCTCTATATGGGCTGGCGTCATCCGCGCATCAGCGATGATGAATACACCGAATTTATGGATATGTTTATTGAGGCAGTAAAAAACCGCTGGCCGGACGTGCTGCTGCAATTCGAAGATTTCGCCCAGAAGAATGCCACCAAACTGCTGCACCGCTACCGGGATCAGCTTTGCTGCTTTAATGACGATATCCAGGGCACCGCTGCCGTCACGTCCGGCACGCTGATCGCCGCGGCTCACGCCGCCGGGACTCGCCTGCGCGATCAGCGGGTGGTGTTTTTAGGCAGTGGATCTGCGGGCTGCGGCATCGCAGAGAAAATCATCACCCTGATGGTCGCCGACGGCCTGACCGAAGCCGAAGCCCGGCGCAATATTTTCATGGTGGATCGCTTTGGCCTGCTCACCGACGACATGCCAAACCTGCTCGACTTCCAGCAGAATCTGGTCACCGCCCGCGACGATCTCAGCCACTGGCAGGTGGAATCGACCAACATCTCGTTGCTGGAAGTGGTGCAAAACGCCCATCCGACGGTGCTGATCGGCGTATCGGGTCAGCCGGGTCTGTTTAGCGAGGAAATCGTGAAAGCCATGCACGCGCACTGCCCGCGCCCAATCATTATGCCGCTCTCTAACCCGACCTCACGCGCGGAGGCACAGCCTGTGGATCTGATCGAATGGACGCAAGGCGCGGCGCTGGTGGCCACCGGAAGTCCATTCGCACCCGTGTTCTGGCAGAACACGCAGTATGACATCGCCCAGTGCAACAACGCCTATGTCTTCCCCGGTCTCGGTTTAGGCGTGCTGGCCAGCAAGGCCCGGCGGGTCACAGAAGGGATGCTGATGACGGCCAGCCGCACGCTGGCGGCGCATTCGCCGCTGGTGAGGACTGAAAAAGGCGGTCTGCTGCCGCCAGTCGATGATATTGAAGCGGTTTCCCGCAGTATCGCGCTGGCGGTAGCGCGCACAGCGGTTGAAGAAGGCATCGCCCCTGCACAGAGCGACGCCGCGCTTGAGGAGCGGATCGCGCGCATGTACTGGAAAGCAGAATATGCGTCATACCGACGCTCGTCGCTGTAAGCGCGATCTACCCGCCGCGAGCGCCGCGCGTTCAGGTTCAGTCGCCGATGACGCTCGCCGGGCTTTGCGCCTGCTGCAAGGCAAAGCGCAGGCTATCGCCGTTATCCTTCAGCAACCCTCGCGCCTCGCGGGGGTCCAGCCCGGTCAGGATCGTCAGGATTGCCGTCGGGCAGTGGCGATGGCTGGCCTGAAGTGCGGCTTTCGCCTCGCTGCGCGAGCAGTCGCTGGCGGCCATCACCACGGCGATCTGGCGCTCACACCAGCGATCCGAATGATAAGGCACATCGACGCGCATGTTGCGCCACGTCCGTCCGGCGCGGATCGCCAGACCGTTGGCGATCATCGTCAGGATCTGCTGCTGAGCCAGCTGCGCTTTAGGATCGCTGAAGCCTGCCACGATTTCCGGGCCGGTTTCCGGGGCGATGACCATGTCCGCCAGTTGCGCGGCCTCGCTGGTGCCGTTGCGGGTCACGATCGCGATGCGCGCTCCCTGCGATCCTGCGTGACGCAATCCGCCCCACACCCAGGGGGTTTTGCCGCTGACGGAGAGGGCGAGCAGCATGTCGTTGCTGTCAAAGGCAATCGCCTGCAAGTCTCTGATCCCCTGCTCATAGTCGCCTGCCACCTCGTTGCGCTGATGCAGCATCGCTTTCTCACCGCCCGCAATAATGGCGCGCAGACCGTGGTCGCCATCCGGCGCGTAGTCGCTGACCGTCTGCATGGCGGCGCGTCCCGATGCGCCCGCGCCGATCAGCACCAGTCTGCCGCCCCGGCGAATAATGTCGGTGGCATTGTCGACGACGCGGGCGATGGTCGGCAGCCAGGCGCTTACCGCCCCGGCAATTTGTTTATCTGCATTGTTGATGTTGGTCATCATGTCCAGGGTGGACAGGTGATCGACATATTCCGTTTCGGCGGTACGCCAACCCGCGTGCTCACTGCTCATACTTATCTCCTTATCAATGAGTCCGCTTGTACTATAAGGTTATTTATATTGATTACCTGCGAATGGCGTCACGCTTCCCGGCGCAATTTGCCTGGCGGAGAAGGCTTTATGATCTCGCGCCAGTCGGTGATAATGTTTTATGGTTGTATTATCCGGGCTGGTTATGAACGCTTTCCCCTTCTTTTCTTTCCCTGCACGTAAGCGCCCTATGAAACTGAGTACCACGGTCACTCTGATGGTGTGCTGCGTTACCGGATCTATGCTGGCGCTGGTTTTTGCACTGTGGTTCTGGCAGGCCAGCAACGTCGCCCGCGATAATTTGCAGGCAAGGGCACTGGCAGTAGCCCGCACGTTCGCCAATGCGCCGGAGGTCAAACGTGGTCTGACACAAACGTCGGCCCACGGCCCTGTCCAGTCTCAGGCTTCGGCGGTGACGGCGAGCAACGATCTCTTATTTACGGTGGTGACGGATATGCACGGTATTCGCTATTCGCACCCTAATCCCGATCTTATTGGTCAGCGGTTTATCGGCGACGATCTGCTCATCGCGCTGCGCGGCAAAGAAAATATGGCCATCAACCACGGCGTGCTGGGTCTGGCGATGCGCGTTTTCACCCCGGTGTATGACGCGCAGCACAAGCAGATTGGCGTAGTGGTGGTGGGCATCTCCTTAAGCAAAGTGGATGCGCAAATTAACCGCAGCCGCTGGAGCGTATTATGGACGCTGTTGTTCACCGTGGCGGTGGCGACGCTCGGTATCTGGCGGCTGGTACATGCCCTCAAGCGGGTGCTGCTGGGACTGGAGCCCTATGAAATTTCTGCGCTGTATAAACAGCGTCAGGCCATGCTTGAGTCGTTAAAAGAGGGCGTGATCGCCACCGACGCCGAAGGGCGCGTCACCCTGCTCAACAACGCGGCAAAACGCATGTTGTTTAGCGATAAAAACAATCCGCACCACGCGGCAGATAACCTGTTGCTGATGACGCTCTTGCAGGAGGTGGTCAGAACCGGCGTGGCGATCCCCGATCGGGAACTGAGCTGCAACGGGCTTTTGCTGCTGAGTAATACGGTCCCGGTCCGCAGCCAGGGGTCGGTGATCGGTGCCATCAGCACGTTCCGTGACAAAACCGAGGTTAGCGAGCTGCTCCAGCGCCTTGACGGCATGGTTAACTATGTCGATGCCCTGCGCACCACTTCGCATGAGTTTATGAATAAGCTGCATGTGATCCTCGGCCTGCTGAGCATGAAACGCTATGACAAGCTGGAGGAATACGTGCTGCAAACCGCCCATGGCTACCAGCGGGATATCGGCGCGATCCAGCACCGCATCAAATCGCCGGTGGTCGCGGGGTTTTTGTTGGGTAAAATCAACAGTGCCAAAGAGCGCGGTTTCAGTCTGACGCTGGCGGAGGAGAGTCAGGTACCCGACAATCCCGACGAAAAGCAGGTGATGGTACTGGTCACCGTGCTGGGCAACCTGATTGAAAATGCCCTGGACGCCATGCGCGGTCAGGACGAAGGTGAAGTGAGCCTGCTGCTGCATTATATGAACGGCTGGCTGGTTGCCGAAGTGAGCGACGACGGCCCCGGCATCGCCGCGCATCATCTGCCGTTGATTTTTAATAAGGGATTTTCCACTAAAGGCGATGACCGTGGCGTGGGTCTGTTTCTTGCCAGCCAGCAGCTTCATGAGTTAGGCGGGACCATCACCGTCGAGTCCGAACCGGGCGTGTTTACCCAATTTTATGTCCATCTTCCCTGGAATAGTGAAAGGAACAGCGCGTGATAAATGTCCTGATTGTTGACGATGATGCTATGGTTGCCGAACTTAACCGCCTGTACGTGGCGAAGATCGCCGGTTTCCGCTGCTGCGCTACCGCTTCCACGCTTCGCCAGGCCGAAGCGCTGATCAACGATCCGCAGCAGGAGATCGACCTGGTGCTGCTGGATGTCTACATGCAGCAGGACAGCGGTCTGGATTTGCTGCCGACCATCCGCGCCTCCGGGCGGGCAATTGATATCATTATGATTACTTCTGCGGCCGACGCCGCCACGCTGCAAACCTCGCTGCGCTATGGCGTCGTCGATTATCTGATTAAGCCGTTTCAGTTTCCGCGCTTTGAAGAGGCGTTGCTGACGTGGCGTAAACAGCGCAAGCAGATTGACACCCAGCAGTGGTTTGAGCAGTCTGACGTCGATCGCCTCCTGCACAGCGGCGCGCCGGACACGGTAGACACCAGTCGCCTGCCGAAAGGGCTGACCGCCCAGACGCTGCGCACGATTTGCCAGTGGATCGACGCCCATCCCGAAGCGGAATTTTCAACCGATGAGTTGGGTAACGCGGTCAATATCTCCCGTGTCTCCTGCCGCAAGTACCTGATCTGGCTGGCGCAGATTAATATTCTCTACACCACCATTCACTATGGCGCGACCGGACGACCGGTGTATCGCTACCGCCTGGTGGCGGAACAGTACGGGCTGCTTAAGCAGTACACCCACTGATCCGGTAGCTGTCGTCAAGCAGCGTAAAGCGGAACTGACGCTGTGAGGAGAGGATCACCTCACGGTTTTTGGTGATAAAAATCGCTTCAATGTCTTCGCGCTGGCGCAGCACGGCGCAGCCCTTCTCCACGCCGAATCCGTAGATCAGCGTGGTCCAGACGTCACCGTCCAGCGAGTCGTCAGAAACGATGGTCACGCTCTCAATGTCGTTGTCCAGCGGGTAGCCGGTGCGCGGATCGAGGATGTGATGCCAGCGTTTCCCGTCCTGCTCAAACCAGCGTTCGTAGATACCGGAAGTCACTACCGATTTGTTGGCGACGTCGACCACGCCAACCAGCCCATCGGCGGCAGCGAAGGGCTTTTTCACCCCTACCGACCACGCACCCTGCGGCGAGCCGAGGGCCAGCACGTTGCCGCCAAGATTAATCAGCGCCTGCTCCACCCCCTGCTGGCGCAGAAAATCCCGCACCCGATCGGCGATGTAGCCTTTGGCGATGGCCCCCAGATCGATCTCCATTCCGGCACGGGCCAGAAAAACGCTGCGCTCGTGGTCATTAAGGATCACTTCTGCCGGGCGGGTCAGCGGCAGGCGTTCGGCAATTTCCTCCCGGGCCGGCACCCGGCTTCCCTGAAAGCCGATGCGCCACAGTTTGACCAGCGGGCCGATCGCCAGATTAAACGCGCTGTCGTTGACCATGCTGGCGGCTTTCGCACAGCGGATCAGATCGTAAACCGCGCCGCTGACTTTTACCGGATGCAGACCGGCGGCGTGATTGACCGCCATCACCTGGGAAACCGCGCGGTTGACGGTCAGCGCATCTTCATAGCGCTGGATCAGGCGGAAAACGCGGGCGGCCAGATCGCGATCGTCGGTAAACAGCGAGAGGACGATGGGCGAGCCCATCAGGACGGTGGACCAGCTATGCAGGCGAGGTTCAGACACAGGAGCCTCCTTTATTGAGCGGCGGGCGATGAAATGCCCGGCGGCGTCCTGCCGCCGGTATCGGGAGATTAACCTGCCATGCGCGCCGGTGCCTGTGCCAGACGGCTGGCGCGTTCGGCGGCGTGGTGTCCGGCGAGAATACCAAAGATAATAATATCCGCCACCGCGTTGCCGCCGATGCGGTTGCCGCCGTGAATACCGCCCACGACTTCCCCGGCAGCCCATGCGCCAGTCAGCGGCTGGTTGGCCCGATCGAGAACTTCGGTTTTCACGTTGATGGTGACGCCGCCCATTGTATGGTGAACACCGGGGGCAATCTGAATCGCATAAAACGGCCCGGCGTTGACCGGCGAACGCAGCGCGGTGGTACGGCCAAAGTCCTCATCACACTGCTGTTCGACAAAGCCGTTGTAGCGCTCAAGCGTGGCCTGGAATACGTCGCCGTCGAAGCCTGTTTTTTCCGCCAGCGCGCGCGGCGAGCTGGCGCTGATCACCAGACCACGGGCGATGTATTCGTCAGCGGCTTTGTTTTTCGCCCGCACCTGCTCATCAAAGACGATCCACGCGCATTTCTCTTCCAGGGCGATAATGGCAGCGGAAACTTTGTCACGGGTCTCCATTTCGTTGAAGAAGCGTGCCCCCTGCTGATTGACGAGGATTGCCCCGCCGCCGCGAATGGATTCCGAAATAAGATACGAGGTGCTCTGCTCCACCGTCGGGTGGATCTGGATTTCGCCCATATCTACCGTGCCCGCGCCAATGCGCTCCAGCAACGCGATGCCGCCGCCCGTTGCGCCTTTGTGGTTGGTCGTGACAAAGCCTTCCAGGTCGGGACGGTATTTGACGACCATCTCGCTGTTGGCGCTGAAGCCACCAGTCGCCACAATCACGTTTGTCGTCTCAACGGTCAGGGATTCCTGCTCGTCGGTCAGCAGCCGCACGCCGCACACTTCGCCGTCCTCGCGCAGGATTTCTTCCACGCTGGTTTCCAGCATCACGTCGATGCCACGACGGGTGACATTGCGCACCAGCCCGCTGATCAGATAGCCGCCTACGGCCGATCCATCCCGTGGGCGGTGAGTACGATCGATGCTCATCCCGCCGGTGGTAGTGATGTCGTTAAGCATAATTCCCCGATCCGCCAGCCATTCGATGGCGAGCGGCGCATTCATCACAAACCGGCGCAGTAGCTGCGGATTGTTTTTATTGTGTCCGCCCTTCAGACTCTCCTGATAAAACAGTTCTTTGCTGTCCTGAATACCTCTGGCGCGCTGGAAGCGCGTTTCCGCCGCGTTCATCCCGGCAGAGGCTTTCAGCGTGTTGCCACCGATGGTCGGCATTTTCTCGACGATCAGCACACTGGCACCGTCGTCATGAGCCTGAATGGCTGCTGCCAGTCCGGCACCGCCGCTGCCCACCACCACCACGTCGTAGGATTTTGCCGCGTCGGTGTCCTCGCCCTCTTCTTCGCGTCGGGCCTTGCTGGATTTCGCCATCGCTTTGGCGACCGCTTTTTTCACCGCTTCGCTCTGGCTGGTGGCCCCGGAGATAGCGTCCACGTGGGGAGTGTTGGCGTTAAGAATGCGCGTGCGGATCTCGCTGAAGCTGCTGGTGAACTCGACGTCATCCAGCGGGCCGGATGACAGTTCGATGTCGGTGAGGCGGTCTGTTTCCAGACTGACACTGACAACCAGTTCATGAGCGTCATCCTGCACCGTCTCAACAAACACGCCGGGTTTGAACTTCGCTGCCGTCATGCTCATGTCGCGGATCATCGCTTCGACCAGCGAAAAGCGCCACAGCGGTTCGGGGATCTTCAGGGCTTCCCGCTGGGTGCTGTCGATAAGCAGTTCGAGCGTCTCACCACGGGCAATGCGCGCCGTCCAGTCAGGATACGCGATGCAGGCGCGTCCGACGGCCATCAAATCGTAGCCGTTAGCAAGGCCGCACTCCGCATCCGCCATATTCACCACGCCGCCCACGCCCATAATCGGGATTTGCGCCAGCACGGGAGAACGTAACTCAACATATTTCTTAATCAGCGGCGTCGGATCGCCGGTATTGATAATCGAGGGGCGCAGACTGGTCCCGATGGAAAAATGCAGGTAGTCCAGCCCACGCGCCGCCAGCTTCTCCAGCAGGAAAAGGGTGTCGTCGAAACGGATGCCCGGCACTTCCAGCTCTTCCGGGGAGAAGCGGTAGCCGATGATGAAGGCGTCGTCCGCGTATTCGCGCGCCATCTGATGGGTAATGTCCAGTACCGCCAGCGGGAAGCGGGCGCGGTTATCACGGCTTCCGCCCCATTCGTCGTCGCGCTGGTTGGAGTTAGGAGAGAAAAATTGCTGGATCAGGTAGGTATTGGCCCCGTGGATCTCCACACCGTCAAAGCCCGCCTGAATAGCACGGCGCACGCCGTCGCCGAATTTATTGACCATCTCCGCCACCTCTTCGCAGCTGAGCATGGCTGGCATGGCTGCCCCCTCGCGCGGCGCGGCCAGCGCTGACGGTGCCACCGGCGTTCTGCCGCCGATCAGCAGCGGATCGACCATCCGGCCGCCGTGGTAAATCTGTAAAATCGCTTTAGAACCTTCCGCTTTAATGGCCTCGGCGATTTTCGCCAGCCCGGCGATCTTTTCATCGCTATCAATGCCAATCGCCCCAGGAAACGCCGGGCCAAGCGGATCGATAAAGCAGCACTCGACGATAATGGCGCCGACGCTCCCGGCTCGGGCGCGGTAATATTCCACCAGCTCCTGGCTCACCGTGCCATCAAAATAACCTGAACAGGTCGTCATCGGAGCCATCAGCAGGCGATTTTTGAGCGCAGCGCCGTTGGGTAAGGTATAAGGGCTTAAGATTTGTTCATAGCTGGTCATAATAACTCTCCAGTTCCTGAAAATTTAAAAATAAAAAATGGGATGGCAGATTTTTCTCGTTATGGTTTTCATCCTTAATGCCAGATCATTAATATACTACTAACTTTAATTACAAAAGTTCTTACGTTAGTTAAATAACTATTTAATTACTGCGGTAACAGCATTACCTCTTATTGGTTATCAAATTTAAATATAATTTTTACATGTTGTTAATTAACTGCAACATTGCAGTTACCTTAAAGGTGTCTTCCGCCATGTAACAACCATAATTTAAACAACATTATCAATGGGATACAATAAATTCGTGAAAATATCGCTTTATTAACGTCAGCTGTCAAGCTTTGACCGGTTAGTGGCCGGAAAAATAATTATCAACGTAGCAGGTGAATAACGAAAATAATAATTCTATACTCTCTCTAAGTTTTATTGATCTCTATCAATTGGCTCCTTCAACGGATGGGCAATATAAAAAGAAGCCAATAATTTTTCAAAACGTCCCGTTTCGCGACGCGGCGTTATTGCCGATGAAGCATCGCATCAGAGTTAAATAAGTAAAAAAGGTTTCGTAATTAAAGTTACTCGCGGTATTTCATGGCGCAACCCTATTTTTAACTACTCGTAGACGCTAATTATGAAAGAACAAACGTTACCCCTGCCGCGTGCCGGTGCGGCGTCCGCAAAAGCGGGCAAAAACCGCCGGTTGCTGATGATGGCGCTGCCCGTGATCGTCGCTCTGCTGCTGCTGTTAGTCCCCGTTCCTGACGGGCTTCCGCCGTATGCCTGGCACTACTTCGCCCTGTTCGTCGGGGTGATCGTGGGGCTGATTTTCGAGCCGCTGCCGGGGGCGGTTATCGGCATGACCGGCGTGGTGGCGATTGCTCTCGGAAGCCAGTGGCTGCTGTTCAGTCCTGAACAGCTGGCGGCTCCCGGCTTTAAGCTTGCCAGTCAGTCATTCAAATGGGCGGTCAGCGGCTTTAGTAATTCGACGGTATGGCTGATTTTCGGTGCTTTTATGTTTGCAGCCGGATATGACAAAACCCAGTTTGGCCGCCGTCTGGCGTTGATTCTGGTTAAATATCTTGGCCGCCGCAGCCTGACGCTGGGCTATGCCATTACCTTCGCCGATCTGCTGCTCGCGCCTTTCACCCCGTCCAATACCGCGCGCAGCGGCGGCACTATCTATCCGATTATCGCCAACCTGCCGCCGCTGTATGGCTCGAAGCCAAACGATCCGAGCTCGCGCCGCATCGGTTCGTACCTGATGTGGGTCGCCATCACCGCCGCCTGCATCACCAGCTCAATGTTTCTTTCTGCGCTGGCACCGAACCTGCTGGCGCTGGCGCTGGTGAAAAGCACCGTTGGACTGAATATTACCTGGGGCGGCTGGTTTCTCGCCTTCCTGCCGGTGGGCGTGTTGCTGATCCTCACCATGCCGCTGCTGGCTTACTGGCTCTACCCGCCGGAAGTCAAAATTAATGATGAAGTGCCCCTGTGGGCCAGTCGCGAACTGGAAAAGTTAGGCAAGCTTTCGCGCCATGAAATGCTGCTGCTGGGCTTTGTCTGCTGCGCGCTGATCATGTGGATTTTCGCCGCGCAGTGGATTGAACCGGCCATGGCTGCTCTGCTGATTGTGGTGCTGATGTTGTGGACCGGCGTGCTGTCGTGGGGCGATATCACCGGCAACAAAGCCGCATGGAACACCTTCGTCTGGTTTGCCACGCTGGTCGCGCTGGCGGATGGGCTTTCCACCACCGGGTTTATCGCCTGGCTGGGTAAAGAAGGCGGAACGCTGATGAGCGGCATCTCCCCGGGCGTGGCTACCGTTTCGCTGCTGCTGGCGTTTTATTTACTGCATTACCTGTTCGCCAGCGCCACCGCGCACACCACCGCGCTACTGCCAGCCATGCTGACTATCGCCTCCACCATTCCGGGAATGAATATGGAAGTCTTCGTCATGCTGATGGTCACTTCGCTGGGCGTAATGGGCATCATCACCCCATACGGCACCGGTCCCAGCCCGATCTATTACGGTAGTGGTTATCTTCCTACCAAAGATTACTGGCGGCTTGGCACCATTTTTGGCGCGATTTTCCTCGCCGCGCTGCTGCTGATCGCCTATCCGTGGATGACCATGATGTTCTGATACACGGCCACCTGCTCTTTGCGGGTGGCTTTATTTTATGGAGAAAAAAGATGTCGAATAAACCCTTTGTTTATCAGAACCCTTTTCCGCTGCAAGCAGATGACACTGAATACTATTTGTTGAGCACGGAGCATGTTAGCGTGAGCGAGTTTGAAGGCCAGACCGTTCTGAAAGTGGCACCCGCCGCGCTGACCCTGCTGGCGCAGCAGGCTTTTCACGATGCCGCATTTATGCTGCGTCCTTCTCATCAGCAGCAGGTGGCGGCGATCCTCAGCGATCCTGATGCCAGCGATAACGACAAATACGTCGCCCTGCAATTTCTGCGCAACTCTGACATTGCCGCGAAAGGCGTGTTACCTACCTGCCAGGATACCGGCACGGCAATTATCATGGGTAAAAAAGGCCATCGTGTCTGGACCGACGGAGACGACGAAGCCGCGCTCGCGCGGGGCGTTTACCATACGTATACCGAAGATAACCTGCGCTACTCGCAGAACGTGGCGCTGGATATGTATACCGAAGTGAATACCGGCACCAACCTGCCCGCGCAGATCGACCTCTACAGCGTTGCGGGCGGAGAGTACAAATTTCTCTGCGTTGCCAAAGGCGGCGGCTCGGCCAATAAAACGTATCTGTATCAGGAAACCAAAGCGCTGCTGACGCCGGGGAAACTGAAGGATTACCTGGTCGATAAAATGCGCTCGCTCGGCACCGCAGCCTGTCCGCCGTACCATATCGCCTTTGTTATCGGCGGCACCAGCGCTGAGGCCACGCTGAAAACCGTCAAGCTGGCGTCGACCCGCTACTACGATGGTCTGCCGACCGAAGGCAACGCGCACGGCCAGGCGTTCCGTGATGTTAAGCTTGAGCAGGCGTTGCTCACTGAGGCGCAAAATCTGGGTCTCGGCGCACAGTTCGGCGGTAAGTATTTTGCGCACGATATCCGCGTGATCCGCCTGCCGCGCCACGGCGCGTCCTGCCCGGTCGGCATGGGTGTTTCCTGCTCCGCCGATCGCAATATCAAAGCCAAAATTAACCGCGACGGTATCTGGATCGAAAAGCTGGAGCACAACCCAGGGCAATACATCCCGCAGGCGCTGCGTCAGCAGGGTGAAGGCGATGCCGTCAGTATCGATCTGAATCAGCCGATGTCAGCGATCCAGCGCCAGCTTTCCCGCTATCCGGTGTCGACCCGTCTTTCGCTAAGCGGCACGATTATTGTGGCGCGTGACATCGCTCATGCGAAACTCAAGGCACTTCTTGATAACGGCGAGCCGCTGCCGCAGTACGTGAAAGATCATCCGATCTACTACGCCGGACCGGCGAAAACCCCTGAAGGTTATGCTTCCGGCTCCCTCGGCCCCACCACCGCCGGGCGCATGGATTCCTATGTCGATCTGCTTCAGTCCCACGGCGCCAGCATGGTGATGCTGGCGAAAGGCAACCGCAGCCAGCAGGTGACCGATGCCTGTGCGAAACACGGCGGCTTTTATCTGGGCAGCATCGGCGGTCCGGCGGCGGTGCTGGCGCAGAACAGTATTAAAAGTCTGGAATGCGTCGCCTGGCCGGAACTGGGGATGGAAGCGGTGTGGAAGATCACCGTTGAAAATTTCCCGGCGTTTATCCTGGTCGATGATAAGGGCAACGATTTTTATCAGCAGATCCACAACGCACAGTGTCAGGGCTGCGATAAAGCCCGCTAAGTGAAAACAAAAAACTCCATACCAGGTATGGAGTTTTTTCGTTCAGACAGGGATAGCGAAATTGTCTTAGTCCGTAATGAAGGCGGGCTTCAGAACCGTTTCGCACCAGTGACGAAAATGGGTTGGCGTGCTGTTTTCGGGCGTTCGGGTAACGCCCAGATCCAGCCCTTCCCCTTTTGCCCGTGCCATAGCAGTTAAGCCTTCCGCCATACCTTCGGAAAATCCAAAACGCAGGAATTGCGCTTTATAAGCCTCCGGGGAAATTTGCTGGTATGTAATCTCACGCCCCAGTACCTCACTCATTATCTGCGCCATTTGATTGAAAGAGATATTTTCCGGCCCCAGCACCGCGATTTCCTGCTGTCCCTGCCAGTGATGATCCAGCAACCAGTGCGCTGCCACCGCAGCGATATCATGGGTCGAACAGGAAGGCAGGGGCAGCTCGCCGGGGATCGGTAAAAAGAACGCGCCTTTTTCACGCAGGGGCTGCAACTGCATCAGGATGTTATCCATAAAAGAGGGCATCGTCAGCGCCCGCAGGTTTACGCCCGTGGCGGCAAACAGATCGTCCATCGCCAGTGAACCGGTCACATAACCGGCATTTGCCGCCAGAGCGGTGCCTCGCCCCAGAGCGGTAATATCCACCACGTGAGTGATGCCGCTGGCTTTTATCGCTGCGGCGGCAGGACGGCTGAAATCAACATAGGCCTCGAAAACGTCTTTGGCTTTCGGGTCGGCGGGCACAAGCCAGAACAGTCTCTGTGCGCCCTCGAAAGCACGCTGGACGGTGTCAGCATCCGCATGGCTGCCTTCGACGATATCGACGCGCGCGCGTACCTCCGGGGGAAGTCTGCTGGCGTCGCGGGCGATGACCCGGACGGGGGCATGTGCCGCGAGCAGATGCGTCAGCAGTTGTCTGCCAATGTTGCTGGTTGGAGCGGTCACCACGATCATAAGGTTTCTCCCTGGGGAAAGTGCCTGTTCCGGCGTTGTTTTGATAAGCTACCTTATTCCTTGCGGTCTGAACGATCCATTCTCTATAGTGCGTATTATTTTATTTATCGTTCGGAGTTTTATGGATGTGCTCTCAGAGTTGCTTTCGCTGTTACGTCCGGTCGCGACGGTGTCATCGGGTTTTGTGGCGGGAGGCGACTGGTGTATAGACTTTGCTGACCAGCACGGGCAGATCAAGTGCTACTCCATTCTTTCCGGCAACGGCTGGATGGCGGTAGAGGGCGTTGAAGAACCGATCCATCTCGAACAGGGCGATACCTTCATCTTACCCAGGGGCCGACCGTTTCGTTTGGCCAGCGACCTGTCCTTACCGGCCACGCAAGCCGCCACCCTATTTCCGCCTGCTCAACCCGGCGGCACGGTGATGGTGGGCGCAGGCGAAACCTTTTCGCTGGCAGGTGCCCGTTTTGCCATCAGCGGCAGCCATGCGGATTTGCTTCTCGGACTTTTGCCGCCGGTGGTTCACCTGAAAGGGCAAATGGAACAGGCGGCTTTGCGATGGGCGGTAATGCGCATGATTCAGGAGACGCGTGAAGACTTGCCCGGCGCGCAATTGCTGGCGCAGGATCTGGCGCATATGATTCTGGTGCAGGCTCTGCGATCCCAGTTAATTCATGAGAACCACCTGCAAACAGGTTGGCTGGCAGCCTTATCGGACAAGCGACTGTATCGCGCCATTCAGGGCATCCATGCTGAACCCGGTCGACGCTGGACATTGCAGGCGATGAGCGCAGAGGCCGGAATGTCGCGCACTATTTTCGCCACCCGCTTTCGTGAAGTAATGGGAGAGACGCCGGGGCAATATCTGACCCGCTGGCGCATGGTACTGGCCTGCGACCGGCTTGAACATTCGGCGGAGCAGGTTACACAGCTGGCGTCGTCTTTGGGATACGAATCGATTAGCGCGTTTTCCACCGCCTTCAAGCGCGTTCTCGGCCATTCCCCGCAGCAGCATAAGCTGGCGCAGGTCAGCAAAGTAAAAGCGCAAGCGTGATCAACGCGCCAGAGCGGCGCTGTTCAGGTCGCTTTTTCTTCTTTCAGCGTTTCGGCCAGCAGACGCGCGACCCCGATCAGTCCTGCGTCCCGCACCGGGCCTGCCTCAACTGAATCAATAATTTCCTGCGCTTCTTCAGCAAGACCTTCCAGCGCGCGCCGTTTTTGGCAGGGCGCGGGTAATCTGTTTTTCCGCACTGTAAACATCGGACAAATCGTGAATAAATAATTCCTGAAGGGTTGTAATCGTCATAGTAAACCTTTTATTTAAAGCAAAAATTCGGCATACGTTTTTTACGTACTGACTTAAGTCTGGCAGTGAACGGGAATATAAATTTTTAATTAATTAACTTATCGATAATCTGTGGTTTATTATGACGTTACAGAGGCGGGCAGCGTTATGAATTTTTTACTGACTGCTTTCAGGGCGCGTCAAGCCGCTTTAAATGAGCCATTATCATTTATCGCCATTGCGATTTTCTGGCGGTACCTTTTTGTTATGGTAAGACATTTTATTTTTCTCTGCGGCTTTACGCCCCGAAAATTCCGCATATCCTTGCTTCTTTTTTCACGGTCTTGATATTTTTCTCTTTATTAAAATAAGTGGCAAAAAAGGAATACTAATGCTAAGGATTGTTTTTTATTTAATTACCCGTCGCGTTTGAATTCAAAATGAGTGGTGTGATGTATGGAGCAGAAACATACCATCGTGAGCCGCCAAGCACGCTGCGGATGCGGCGCTTTGGGCTGTGATGAGCGCATGTGAGGCAGGCCAGAAGAATATGAATGATAATAATAATTCAACAAGTTACGATAAAATTCCCTGCATCAGGCCAACGGGAAATAAATAAAACGCAGCGTTCTGCGAAATCAGGACAATAAAAAACCCGCACCAGGCGGGTTTATTTTATTATCCGTAAAACTTAGCTGCTCAGACTGTTGTCTTCATCGCTGTTGTAAGCCTCACTGATAATTAACGCGATTTAGATCGCGGTAACGTTTCCGGCGGCCGGGCCTTTCGCACCATTTTCAATGGTGAAAGAAACCTGCTGACCTTCATCAAGCGTTTTGTAGTTGTCACTCTGGATAGCAGAGAAATGTACAAATACATCTTTGCTGCCGTCGTTCGGAGTGATAAAGCCAAAACCTTTATCGGAGTTAAACCATTTTACTAAACCAGTCATTTTATTAGACATAGATACTTCCTTAATTGATGAGCCACTAAGCGCGGCGGTAATGGCCTGTAATGAGAGAGTGACTTATTTGGCACTTAGGAGGAGGCTCATGAAGAAGGGTATCTTTAGATAACACCTGAACTGAGGACTGCTTTACTAAAACTGCTTTCATAAGGTCTGTATTTCAAACCGATGAGTCATTAAGACACAGGGGAATTTATTTAGCAACGTTTATATTTTTTATTTTAACCGCTTATACACCCGGATGTCCGTATGGCTTTTATACCATTGACATCCGCGCCTCGATTTCCCCCTTAACCTGCCAGCGCCACTCCCCTGATCAGCGAAGCGAAGGCCGCCACCGCCTCCGTAGGCTTCAGGCGTCCACGAGTGAGCGCAACGGACAGCGCCTCCCCCGCACCGACCAGGCCAATACAGCATCGCTGTAACGACGGGGGCGACATGTTGACGTGCGGCGTCAGGACGGCGACAAACATCGCGACGCAGTTATCAAGCAGTTCCTGGAAAACCGCCGCTTTCTCTTCACTGCCTGCCAGCGCCGCACCGACCGAATGGAACTCGTCGGTTTTATCTGCGGCGCACTGGATATAGGCGCTTGCCAGTACCTGCACGGTATCCTCCAGACTTCTGCCGGAAGTCGTCATGGCTTCGGTGAAGGTTCTGACCCGCTCCGTATCAATCCACCGGTACAGCTCAATAAGTAACTCTGAACGGGTGGCGAAATGATCATAAACCACCGGTTTTGAGACGCCAGCACGCGCTGCGAGATGACCCAGAGTGAGGCGATCTGCGTTTTCCTCGCGCACGATCAGCAGCGCGGTATCAAGTAGTTGCTGTCGCCGTTCTGCCTTCGATAACCTTTGCGCACGGGACTTCGTGACCGGGGAGTTATTGTCTTTCATCATACCTTTTCCATAAAACCTACTAAAAGTAGCTTTTGTTTATCAGTGATGCTACCTTTCCTACCAATGGTAGCTTACCACGTAAACGAGGAAACATGCGTATGTCATTTGATCCGATATTACTCCTGGGCGGCAGCGGCGCTATTGGCCGTCAGACCGCCAAAGCATTACGCGCCACTTATCCTGATATTCCCCTGCTGATAGGCGGCCGCGACGAGGCCAAAGCGCAAAACGCAGCGGCAGAAATCGGGCGTGCGCAGGGAGTGAAGATCGACACTGCCCGCGCCGATCTGGGGCTGGGGCAGCAAAAAATCAGTGCGGTGGTTGTGCTCTATAAGGACCATTCGCTGGCTGCACTTCGCTTCGCCCAGGCACGCGGCGTGCCGCATCTGAGCATCTCGTCGGGCGTGTTCGAGATTGCCCCGGAAATCGCCAGCTTTATGAATGCGCCGGGTGCCGCCGCGATAGTGCTTGGCTATGAATGGCTGGTGGGTGCCACGACGGTGCCTGCGCTCCATCTGGCCCGGTCATTCAGCGAAGTACATGAAATCCGTATTGGTGCTCTGGTCGATGAAGAAGATGTCGGCGGTCCGGCAGTGGCGGCTGATTTTGAACATTTAAATCATCTGATGCCCAGAGCGCTCACGCGCCGGGCGGGTGACTATATATGGCGTGAAGGTGATAATGCAAAGGCGGTATTCTCTGCGCTGGACGGCAGTCAAATTGATGCCACCGGCTTCTCGTCGATTGACGTAGTCGGACTGGCGTCGTCCACGGGCGCACGCAGCGTCCAGTTCGACCTCGGTATGGGTGTCAGCTCGAGCAGACGCCGGGGTGGAGCCTTTTCGACCGAGATTATTATTGATATTTCTGGTCTGGACCCTGCGGGACAGGCTCTGCATACCCGCCATGCGGTAGTCCATCCGGGCGGCGCGGCACCCTTAACCGGTTTGAGCATTGCTTTGCTCCTTGAACGACTGGTTGGGCTGGATGGCAAGCCGCCGGTTGCGCCGGGCCTGTACTTCCCGTACCAGATTCTGGATGCGCCGCACTACCTGGCGCGTCTGGCTGAAGAGGGAGGACAGGTGCTGGAACTGTCGTAGTCATACGATACCGGCAAGCTCGCCATGAGCCTGCCGGTGTCCCGCAATCGCATTCAGCAATCCGGCTGATGTCGCAAGCCACAGCGCAAGCCGACGATCTTCCTGGTGGGAACGTTCTTTTTTGAATTTAATCAGCAAAGAATACCTCCGTATTGAGCACTGCTTTAATTACAAAGCTAACATTTTCATGTAACTAACGTTATTACGAATTGGCGTGTAGGGTAAGAACATCTGGCAAAAGCTGCGTTACCGCCCGCTGTCATAGACAAAAAACGCAAAAACCGCATTTTAGCTTCCTTTCTGAAATCGCCCTTTTATTACAATAGCCAGACGCGCAGCACTGGCTCGCGAACATGTTTTTATTTCAGTACATTTTAAGGTCAACTATGAAATCACATATTGCTGTTTTTACCGGACTTCTTCTTCTCGCCGGCGGGTTTATGACAACAGCACAGGCCACAGAGCAGGCGCACCAGCGTCGTGAAGCGCGTGATACACGCCAGGACGCTCGTCAGGATGCACGCCAGGACAAACGCCAATGCGTGGTCAGTAACGATAAAAGTAATCATGAATGCCGTCAGGACAAACGTCAGGACAAGCAGGATGGGCGTCAGGAAGCCAGAGATATCAAATATTGATTTAGCGGCTTAATAAAAAGGCTCGATCCTATCCTGGTATCGGGCCTCTGAAGCCTGGCTTCACTTCTTCGGATTAACGTTTTTACCCGTCTCATTTACCGCGTGGAACGCATTCCCTTGCGCAGAGAACAGGTGGCTGTAGCGGGCGCGGATATTCAGCGTGACTGCGGCACCCGGGGTTAGTTCTGCCTCTCCGGCAATGCGCTGCGTCAGCGTTGTGTCCATGCCCTCCAGCTGATAATACGCCAGCATTTCGTGACCGAGATGCTCACGTAATACCAGCGTTGCGGTCAGTTTTGCCCCCTCCTCCTCATTGATCAGCAGGTGTTCTGGACGGATCCCCAGCCATGCGGCATGACCAACCACGGCCTCACGCCCATCCACTGCTACCGTTAATAACGCCTTACCCGGCAAGCGTACCTGCACGCCGTACTCGTCTGCCGCCTCAATAGTGACGGGCAAAATATTCATTCGGGGTGAGCCGATAAACGTCGCGACCTCAAGCGTAGCCGGGTGATGGTAAAGCTCCAGCGGCGTGCCAATCTGGGCGATGCGGCCCGCTGACATCATGACGATACGGTCAGCCAGCGTCATCGCTTCCACCTGATCGTGCGTCACGTAAATCATGGTGGAGGCGAGCCTCTGATGCAGGCGCGCAATTTGTACCCGCATTTCTACCCGTAAAGCCGCGTCGAGATTGGATAAGGGCTCGTCAAACAAAAACAGGGACGGCTCTTTTACCAGCGCCCGGCCAATAGCCACGCGCTGGCGTTGCCCCCCGGAAAGCATCGCGGGTTTACGCGCCAACAGCGGGGTTATTTGCAGAATGCTGGCAGCGTCATTTACCCGTCGGGCGATCTCCTCTTTCGGGCGCTTTGCCAGCGTCAGTCCATAGGCCATGTTTTCCGCCACCGTCATATGGGGATACAGGGCGTAAGACTGGAATACCATCCCGATACTGCGCTCCTGCGGCAGGGTATCGTTGATAAGATTGCCGTCGAGAAACATTTCCCCGGCGTTAATGTCCTCCAGTCCTGCGATCATACGTAACAGCGTGGATTTACCGCTGCCGGACGGCCCAACGATCACCACAAATTCGCCATCTTCTATGGCAAGGTCGACACCCTGAACCACGTTCAGGTCGTGAAAAGTTTTTCCCACGCCCTGCAATACTAAACGTCCCATAGCATTCTCTTAATTCCGGTAAGTACGGAATCTCTGCGGATCAATAAATCGGGTATCAAGATCGTTCGGTTTGCCCAGCGTCTGTCGGGCAACGATTTCACCCAGCGCGGGGGCATGTTTGAAAGCATGACCGCTGTCACCGCCAGCCACCAACACATTGCCTTTATAGCGCCCGACAATAAACTGCGCGTCCGGTGTGCGGGTGATCATGCATGGATGCACACCGATCGGCTTTGGGTTAATGCCCCCCAGCCATTGGTGAACGGCCCCGGTTAACGCGGCGGTATCTTCCGGGCGAATATGGCGATCAAGATGATCCGGGTTTAGTCCGCGTCGCGGCACGCCGATATCACCGACACCGAGTTTGACTGCGCCTCCCGGCAACGCTCCGTGCCCCCACAGCGTCAACTGCGAGTTGATTTCGCGGACAAAAACCGGGAACGCATCGAGTCCATAGCCCGGCGCTGCATCAAACCAGGTCATCACCGTGCGGACAGGATCGAGAGGAAGATCCGGCGCAAAACGGGTTAACCATGCGCCGCCCGCTACCACCACCTGCGTGGCGCGGATCTCACCGGCGGAGGTCGCAATGCTGACGCCGGTGCCTTCATCACGGATGCCTTCGACCCGCACCTGCGACAGGACATCTGCCGATAACTGTCCTGCACGTTGCAGCGCCGCACGAATGAATCCCTCCGGGTTAGCCACACCTGCTTCGGCATCCACTACCGCCACTTCGTCGGCGCGTAAGCCAAGATGCTGCGGCTGGCGCTCTGCCAGTTCGCGGGCAGACCATACCGGCAGTTGCACGCCGAGGCGGTCAGCGGCCTGTAGCGTGCCGCTGACCGCCTGCGAATTCGGGCGACCAATGATCGTTCCCCCGGTCACTGATAGCAGTTTTTCCCCGGTCTGCTGTTCCAGTACCGCAAAAAGCTGCCGGGATAACCGGGCATATTCCCCCAGCGCCGGGTGCTCAAGGCAGAAGGTGCGAAACAGCCGGGTTTTACCGTGCGTTGCGCCAAGATCGTGAGGCGGCGTGAACTGCTCTATCCCAATCACTTTCGCCCCCTGCTCTGCCAGTCGCCACAGCGCCGCTGCGCCCAGCGCCCCCAGACCAATCACCGCCACGTCATATTGCTGCTCTGCCACGTCACAAATTCCTTCTACAGTTCGGAGGAGATTTTCCACGGGTTAACGCCGCCATCATGCACCGCAAACTGGTCTATACGTGCCAGTTCGTCAGCGCTGAACGTCAGGTTATCCAACGCCTTCAGGTTCTCCGCCAGTTGCTCCTTACTGGAGACGCCAACCAACGTGGACGCCACGCGCGGATTGCGCAGGGTCCAGGCGATCGCCAACTGGGATAACGTCTGCCCACGCTCCGCCGCAATACTGGCCAGGCCACGCAGTCGGCGCAGGTTGTCTTCCGAGCGCGCTTCAGCGGAGATATAAGGCCGGTGGTGGGCGCGTGGTACATCAAAGCCCTGCAAGTAGCGATCGGCCAGCAATCCCTGTGCCAGCGGCGTAAAGGCCACCGCCGCCCCGCCAGCCTCTTCAAGGTCATCCAGCAGTTCATCTTCAATCCAGCGGTTCAGTAACGAGTAGGACGACTGATTGACCAGTAACGGCGTGCCCAGCTCGCGCGCGATGGCAAAGGCCTCGCGTGAGCGTTGAGCGGAATAGGACGAAATGCCGACATACAGCGCCTTGCCGGAGCGGACAATAGTATCCAGCGCTTCGATCGTCTCAAAGAGCGGTGTATCCGGGTCGAAGCGGTGGGAATAAAAAATATCGACATATTCCAGGCCGAGGCGTTCGAGAGATTCATCAATGCTGCCCAGCAGATGTTTTTTACCGCCAAGACGACCATTCGGCCCTAACCACTGCGGCCAGCCCGCTTTGGTGGCGATTACCAGTTCGTTGCGGTATGGACGAAAATCTTTATGCAAAATGCGGCCAATATTTTCTTCGGCCGCTCCCAGCGGCGGACCATACTGGTTGGCAATATCAATATGGTTGATGCCGTTTTCAAAGGCGAAGCGGACGATATCGCGCTGCTGCTGGAACGGCGTGGAATCACCGAAGTTATACCAGGTGCCGAGGGCAATCGGCGAGACAATCAGCCCACTGTTACCAGTACGGTTATAGGCATAACGTTTAAAACGGTTTTCCGGCGCGACCCAGGTGGTGTTCGCATCCGGTCGATCGTCAAGAAATTCAGCACGTTGTGGGGAGTGAGTCATCAGTTTCTCCTGCTTGTCAGGTCAATTTATTTGCTGCCGGTATGGCTGAGCGAACGGGTAAATGCGCGCTGACCAAAGAAGATCAGCAGCGCCGGGATCAGCGCGAGAATGAAGACTTCCGCAAAGGACAGACCGTAATCCTGGGTGTAGGCGGAATCGGATAACCCAATCGCTACAGCGCCAGTTTGTTTACTGTTGTCGGTAATAATCAGCGACGGCCACAGCCAGGCATTCCACTGCGCCATGGCGAGGATCATCGCCGATCCGATTACCGCCGGGCGCACCAGCGGCAGGTAAATCTGAAACAGGATGCGCCACCAGGACGCACCATCCAGCAACGCCGCCTCCAGTTGCTCACGCGGGATACTTAAAAAGAACTGGCGCAGATTAAAGATCGCCAGACCATGTACCAGCCCTGGCACAATCAGCGCGGTCAGCGTGTTGGCGAGATCGAGCTGTGTGAAAACGGTCGTCAAGGGCAGCGCCACGACTTCAAAAGGGATCATGAATGCAAACACCACCCCCACAAACAGCCAGTCGCGCCCAGGAAAACGCATTACCGCGAGCGGAAACGCGGCAAGGATCGCCAGAACAGTTCCGACGACGGCGGAAATGCCCGTCACCCACAGAGAATTAAACAAGTTGGTGGCGAAGCCCCGGCTGAACGCTGAGACAAAATTCTCCAGCGTCCAGCTACGCGGCAGAAAGGTCCACAGGTTGACGCTTGCCTGGAACGTTTCGGTGACCGGACGAAAAGCAGACGCCACCAGCCAGAGAAAAGGCACGGCAAACAGCAGCGAAATGACCAGCGCCACGCTGGTCGTCACCACACGCCGTAACTGGCGTCGCCGTAACGCCCCCTGGCGATTTACGGCGCGCTTCTCATACGGTTCAACAGCCTGAATTGCAGCCATACCGTTGCTCCCATTAAGCCAAATAAAATCGTCATTTCCGCCAGCGCCGCGCCCGGTGAACTCAGGGCGTAATAGCGGGTGATGATGTCGTACATCAGAAAGTTGCTGGACCCCTGCGGCCCGCCTTTGGTCAGCGCGCTGATGGGCGCATAGAGGATGAAATTCCAGACGGTGCTGGCAGTCAGGACAAACAGTAACTGGCGCTGGATCAGCGGCAGAGTGACATTTAAAAACTGACGCCACTCGCCTGCACCATCCAGCATTGCCGCATCGTAATAGTCCTGCGGGACATCACGGATGGCGGCAATCAGAAAAATCATCCAGTAGCCGACGGCGGTCCAGGTGGAGAGGATCACCAGCGCCGCCATTGCGCCATTCACATCGGTAAACCAGCCGCTGGTCGGCAGGTGCACCAGCGCCAGCAGATTGTTTACCACTCCTTCCGGTCGCATCAGCACGCCAAACACGACCGTGGTACCCATCAGCGGCAGCGCCGTCGGCAAAAAAGCCAGCGTGCGCCACAGTCCGGTGAGCGCCACGTTGCGCGTGAGAAGCCAGGCAAGGAACAGCGCAAATATCATGGTCAGCGGGTTAACCAGCACGGCGAAAAGCAGAGTGCGCCACACCGAATCCCAGAAACCGGGATCTTCGAAAAGGTCGAGATAGTTTTGCCAGCCGACCCACTTTGGCGGGATCACACTGCCCGGCACCGAGGTGTAAAACGATTCAACCACCGCGACGCCGGTTGGGATAATACGCAGCAGCAGGAGCAGCGCCAGAGCCGGAGCCAGCAGCAGTAAGGCCGTGCGCGCTTCATGACGGCGGGCCTTGCCGATCACTGATACTTTCTCCACGCCACTTTCAGCTTCGCATTGGCGGCATCCAGCGTTTTTTGTGCGTCCGCACCGTTGATGATGTCAGCGATCGCCGCCCCCACCAGTTGGGTAAATTCAGCACCGCCAGTGGTCTGCGGACGGATACGGGCAGAATGCTGCGCCTGCCAGGTCAGAATATCCTGCAAACCCGCAAGACGTGGATCGGCGTAGATCGGGTTTTTCCAGAACACGGCGCGAGTGGCCTCAGTGGTGGGCACATTTTCGGTTTGTGGATCGGCAGCAACAAAACCCCCGTTTTCACCGAACAGATACCAGTTGAGGAACAGAGCAGCCGCCTGCTGTTTTTCCGAGCTGGACAGCGCGCTGATCCCTAAGGCCCAGCCCCCGCTGGTCGTCGCATCCTGACCACCGTTAAATTTTGGTGCGGTCGCAATGCCGAAATCGAGATCGGCATTTTTGGTGATGGTCGGCGAGTTCCAGATCCCCCCATAGAAAAAGGCGCTGTCACCGTTGGCAAACGCCAGCGCGGTTTCACGCACGCCGCGCGGTGCCAGGCCATCAGCATACAGTTTGCCGTACCAGCCCAGCGCCTTTACCCATCCGGCATTGTTAATATCGGGCGTTAACTGGTTCTCTCCCTTCACGCCTGTACCTGCACCCAGCGATTCCGCCAGCGGCTGGAGGTAATAGTACATATCCGGGGTGGAAAAGGTGATCCCATAGGGCGATGCTTTCGCCTGTACCGCTTTTCGTGCCGTGGCTTCTACCCATTCCCAGGTCGGTGCCTCTCCCGCTTTGTCAGAGGGGAACGCTACGCCGATCTGCTTCAGGACTTTTTTGTTGTAATACAGAAAGGTGGTGCCGATCTGATACGGCAGGTTCAACAACTTGCCGTTAATGGTGGACTCTTTCAGAGCGGGTGGATCGATAAGATCACGTTTTGCGGCGAAGGCATCCGTTAAATCCGCCTCCCAGCCGCGCACCGCATAACTGGCGCTCTGCGGCTGGTCGATGTCGAAAATATCAACATTCCCCTGTGCAAAGCGCGCACCCAGCGTTTCGTTATAGCTGTTAAACGGTACGGCGTGATAACTGATTTTGATCGTCGGGTAGCGCTTCTCAAATTCCGCGATGATTTTATTGGCCCGCTCTGCGGGGATAGCGCCACCAAAGTAATTGAGTGTGATGGTTTTTTCCGGCGCTTTCAGGCTTTCGACCGCCGGAATAACGGCGGCAGACGCGGTTCCCACGCTCAGGATTAATCCCGCCAGAATACTGGCTGATGTTTTTGCAGGTGCTGTCATGTTATTACCCCTTCAAATTATTGTTGTTATTTTTGCGCTGTGAAATGTCCACGATAATCCGCCGCCGGATGGGGTGCAGCCAGCCGGTCCCCTTTATCAAACAGGCGGTTACGAAGAGAAGAATCCGGTTTTGGCGGCTGGAACAGACCGCGCGCGGTTAGCACCGGCAGTACCTGTTCCGCAAATTCAGTAAAGTCACGCGGGCTGACAAATTCATGCAGATTAAAACCGTCGACGCCGGTGACGCGGACAATCTCTGCGATGTCATCGGCAATACGCTCCGGTGTTCCGACCAGCGTGCGGGCGTAGGGGCTAAGATTTACCAGCCGTTGTTTAATCGCGCCGATACTGTCCGGGCGGGCTTTTTCGCTGGTAAAACGCGCCGACTCCGAGCGTGAGAAGTTATGCGGCTCGGAAGAAAGCGTGTCGTCATCATGATAGCGTGACAGGTCAAAACCACTGGCTCCGCCAAACGCTGCATACTGCGCTTCGGGTGACTGGGCGGCACGGATCGCATCGGCTTTTTCTTCCGCCTCTGCCTGGGTTTTCCCTGTGACCACGGAAAGATCCGTCAGTACCCGAATAGCATCCGCCGCTCGTCCGGCGTCTACTGCCGCCGCGCGCAGCTTATCCACGTTGATGCGCAGCGCATCCAGGTTCATGCCGTTGACGAACACCACTTCCGCATGGCGCGCTGCAAATGCCAGCCCGCGAGCTGACGCTCCGGCCTGGAAGATCACCGGCGTGCGCTGTACGCTCGGCTCGGTCAGTGCGGGTCCCTGTACCGAGAAAAACTCGCCCTGATGATTAATGCGATGCACTTTGTCTGCATCCGCATAGCGCTTTGCGGTTTTGTCGTACAGCACAGCGTCCTCATCCCAGCTCCCCTCCAGCAGCTTGTAAAAAACGGTTAAAAACTCTTCCGCCCGCGCATAGCGTACGTCATGGGGAAGCTGATCCGGCAGGCCATAATTCCGTGCTGCATTCGGCAGATAAGACGTCACTACATTCCAGCCAATTCGCCCTTTTGACAGATGATCCAGCGTCCCGAAGCGGCGGGCAAAGGTAAACGGGTGTTCATAGGTGGTGGAGGCAGTGACGGCAAAAGAGAGATTTTTACTGGCCGCGAGCATGGCGGGGATCACCATAAACGGATCGTTTAATGGAAAATCAACGGCACCTTCAATCGCGGGCACCGGGGACTGACGGTAAACGTCATACACCCCCAGCACATCCGCAAAAAACAGCGCGGTGAATCCTGCCTCGTCCAGCGCACGTGCACGTTCCACCCAGTAGTCAAGGTCTTTATAACGATGACGCTCTGACAACGGATGGGTCCAGCTTCCCTGGGCGTAGTAACCCACACCATTCATTTCAAAAGCATTAAATATTAACGGGCGCGGGGTGCTCATGACGCAGACTCCTCATATAACGCGATTTGACTGCGACCCAATTCCTGATAACGCAGGCGCACCGGATCGTGCAGAGTGTGAGTCCGGGCATTGCGCCAGTAACGGTCAAGGCGCAGGGCGCGATCGGCGGCGCGGGCACCGCTCCAGGAAAAGACATCGCTGCTGGCGGCGAGACTCACTTCCGCCGCCAGCGCTTTGGTGGCGGCAAGTTGATTCTGCAACTGCGGAAGTTTTGCGGCACCGTCATGCTGAACGTCATCCAGCAGCGTTGCCGTATTTTCCAGCAGCGCCGAGATAGCCAGAATACGCGCGCTTAACACCCCGACCTGGTATTGCAGTACGGGGTCCAGCGCAAGCGAGGGATACGGGGACTCAAAGGGAATGCGCGTATCACGCGCGACACTTTGCGCGCCCCATTCCACGATGCCTTCAGCGATGCCAAGATCGATAGCCGCATGAAGCAGACGCCCGCTTTCATGCCAGGCTATATTGCGATGAGCGGCGTCCCACACCGGGATAACATACTCTGCCGACACCTCCACCTCTTCCAGCAGCAACGAACCACTGGAACTTCCCCGCTGACCTAGCCCATTCCAGTCATCCGTCAGCGTCACTCCCGGCGCATCAGTTCGAACCCAGGCCAGCGCTTGTACGTCGTTTTCGCCCTTAGCGATCACGGTGATCCAGCGTGCGCCAATCGAGCCGGTAGAATAATATTTACGCCCGTTAAGGCGATAACGATCGCCGTCACGCAGCAGAGTGGTGGAAAAATCCGCCGAATGCTTGCCACCGCGCTCGCTCGCGGCATTAGCAATGCGCTCGCCGTTCAGTACATCCTGATACAGTACCCGTTGCGCCTGGACCGAAGGCAGCAGAGCAATGGCGTCAGTAAAGCCATAATGAGGCTGAAGTAACTGGGCAATACCGGCATCAGCCTGCGCCAGAATCCGGCTAACGGCCATCACCTGTGCCTGACTTCCTCCCGGTCCGCCAGCATTATGCGGCACACGCAGCGCCAGCAGGCCGGACTGGCGTAAAGCCTCCCGTGCCTGTTGATAATCGCTGTGCAGATCGGATGCCACCGCCAGCGCCGCTAATTTTTGCTTCAGGACATTCGCGGCGGCGATGACCTCTGAAAAAGATAAACTACCGTCAATCATTATTGACGGACTGGTAAATGAATTATGCATAATACCCCGGATAACAATAAGGAAATAATTTTCCGCAATAAAACCCTGCAAATACGGTGGTAATTAATCTAAGAGTAAATATTTTCGAAACGGTATAACCGGGGAGTAACAAAAGCAATCCTGTTAGTTATGCGTATTACAGATATTGAAAGCAGGAAATGTAGTAATGCTGGGCCTGTCAGGTCAGTTAGATTTGTGAAATGGATTGCCGGATTCAGGATTTAGATATGTCTGTATCATCAAATTTTTCAGATTCAGCAAATCATGGCTTTACTATTTTTTAAGGATTAACTTAGCAACAACACGCTCAAAGCACACTGCCCTGCAACAATGCTTTTTTCCTGACGTGGGATAAATGTCTTTATTTTGGGGAGGCATTTAAATCAGGCATTATTTCTCATATTTATAAAAATTCAACAATACACATTTGTTGTTTTTCTGACAGCCACCAGATGCATTCATTTAATGAATAACTAAACAAGGGTAATTATGCTTTGTCAGTACCCGATGCAGGTATATAATTCTATTTAAATAATCATAATGTCAGGCAATACCACGGAGGGACTTATGCGGATCAGTACCAGAACAACACTTCTTTTTATCATCACGGTATTTTTGCTGGCGGGTTGCACGCGCCACTCGACTATTGACCAGAAAAAGTCTGGCGTATCTCGTGCCAAAAATCGTACCGGTAAAAATCCACTATCATCACAATTGACTGATAAAGACATTTTTGGGAATGAAACCACACTCGCCGTTTCCGAAGAGGATATTCAGGCGGCGCTGGAGGGAGAAGCATTTCAGGTACCGCTGAATTCTTCGGTTATCCTGGTGCAATCCGGTAGTCGCGCACCGGAAATGGCGATGCAGCAGGAAATAAGTAAATATTATACTGTCTCAACCTTTTCTGGAATTCCTGACAGACAAAAAGCCATGTCCTGTAATAAAGATGAGAAAGGACTCCCTGTCGCCAGTGAAAATATGAACTGGATGCAGGCGCTTCGCTACATTGCGGCAAAAGGTCACCAGCGGGTGATTATTGTTTACGAGGGTGCACTACAGTCAGGAAAATATGATTCAACGCTGAAATCTACGGTATGGTCGGATTTTAAAAATGAAAAGCTGACTGATGCAGTGTCATTGCGTTATCTGGTGCGCTTTACCCTGGTGGATGTTGCCACCGGCGAATGGGCGACCTGGTCTCCCATTAATTATGAGCACCAGGTGCTTTTCTCACAGGGCGCAAAAAACGACATAACTGAATTGCAGATTATGCAGTTGAAACAAAAAACGTATGCGACGCTGGTAGAAGACCTGGTGAATCGGTATCAGTAAATCCGTCACTTTACTACAGGGTGGCAGTCAGCACTGTCCCGGCATCAGCGCCTGGCATAATGAATGAGCCTCCATTCACCACGGGCGCTTCATTCCGGGCATAACTGTCGCATTTCCTGTACTGCTGCGCCCCTGGAACGACACGAAATAAATTCCCGCGTCCGTGATACAGCAGAAAGTCAGATGTAAAATCTGGCTTCCTGCTTTTTTCAAGCCACGGCAATAGCCTACCTTCCGGATGTTTATTACCGATCAGAAAATACGGTCATCCCACAGGCTGTATGCGCTGGTTCCGGCAGTACAATGTTCCCAACTAATTGATTCGTAGATTAGCTCAATACATTCTTCGGGCTGTCCTTCGCTATCGTTAATAGTATGGGGGATCTGAAGATGGATACTGGCAATTCTGGCGTTTATTAATTTTAATTTATAATAACATTCATTCATCCCCGTACGGTTGGTACGGTAGAAACTGAACTCGCAGGTCATACACTCATTTTCAGAAATAGCTTTACCCAATAAAGGTGATGCCTTATCTAAAGGTTTTATCATAGTCAGCGCCTGATGATTGACATTGTGCTGCCGAGTCAAACCATGAGATAATCCCATCACCATGATCTGATCAAAGTGTGCAAGCTGTGCTTTATTGCCAATTGAGTCCAGAGAAGAGCACCCTGCAGAAATCAATCCCTGTATTTGCCCATTCAGGGTCAGATAAATCAAATTTGCCATAATAAACTCCTTCTATTCAGTGGTTTTCCCCGGATTTTCTCCGGCCGCCATTTCCGGCATTGCATTATTTTTCAGCAACAGCCAACGACTTAATACGCCGTCCAGCCGCTCGTTAATTTGTTTTTCCAGCGTATCCGTTTTCTGTCCCCGAACGCGGGCGTCCTGGTACTGGGTCAGCAGGGATTCAAGCGGAGTTTCCGCGCCCAGTCCCCGCTCCGCCTGCCAGATGACGTTTTTGATATACGAAAGCGTCAGTCCTTCTTTCTCGCGCTGCATCACCAGATTGGCAAAGGCGTGTAAATCCTCGCGGGCCTGCAACCAGCCGCGTAGCTGCGGGCTACTCTGTGCGCGGGTTTTCAGGGTTTCATTCCACCGTGCGGTGGCCTGCTGCTGTTGCAGGCTTTCCGGCCAACGGCTGTCGGCGGTGCGCATCATCTGCATTCCGGTTTCCAGCGGCTGTACGGGTGGCGCGTCCAGCAGTTGCTGGAGCCTGTGTTGATAGCCATCCAGATCTGGCGAAGCGAGCCATACCGTGGCAGCCCCCTGAGCGGTGTCATTAACCTGCACAAGCTGCTGCTGCGTCGGATAGACCTGCCACCACCAGAGGGCAGCGGCGACGGCTGCGCAACTGGCTACACCGCTTAAAAATCCCCTCACCGTGCTGCCCGGTTTTGCTGTTTCGCCTGTAGATGCGTTCTCCGCCATGCTGCGCACTTCCACCCGGACTTTGGGTAAGTCAGGCAGTGGCGGCACAACGCTTTCTGTTGTGGCAGATGGCGTACTTTCCGGTGCATAGACCAGCGTTTTGACCATGGTCTGCGTTGAGTTCTCAACGGTGCCTTTTGGCTGCGGCTCCAGCCGTTTACGGGTGTTCTGGGTGAAATAAAGTAGGTTTTCCATGCGCGGCAAACGTTTAAGATCCACCTGCTGGAGCTTGTCACAGATAAGCTGCAACGCCCGTTCAGTGCGATATAGCAGCGGCAGATCAGACTCCGCGAAAGAGATCTGCTGGCGCAGGATATTGCCAGTGCGGGTGTTGAACCAGTCGAGCATTTCCGTTCTTGCCGTGCCGCTCTGTGGCCAGAACTTATCCCAGTCATGGCTTATCATCGCTGCCAGCAACTCCACTCCTTCACAGAAGCCCGCCAGTCCCTGGGTACGGGTGCGCGCCAGGGTGTAATAAGTGGCCGTATGTAAATCCACGCCATTGGTTTTGAAAATCGCCAGCGCCAGCGACTCTACCAGTTTCCAGTTCAGCTCAGGCTGCGACGGGTGACTGGCCTTGTTAATTTCCTCGCGGATAGCACTAAACTCCGGCAGGCTGCGTGGATCGGTGCCGGTAATAATGGTTTGAGTATAAGCTGATATATTCATTTTATTTTTGAATCCGCAGGAGTAATCGGAATAAAATTTTTATCGACGTCATCTTCTTCAGGATGGTATTTAAATTGCTCGCACATCCCGATATCTTTCACATAGTTAACACCTGAAAAGGGGCCTTTCTGGCCGCACGATTCATAGTTATATATAGCGTAACCTAAAACAGCGACCGTTAGTGGAATGCTGAGCAAAAAAGCGAGAACAGTATATGCAAGGATAATATTGATCATCCCGGACCACAGGCTCATCAGATCGAGAGTAAGTGGATAAAACAAAAGCAAAAACACTAATACATCAAAATAAACCATAGTAGGGAAAAGTGACAATATAAATAAATCCCGCCAATCAAAATAAAATGTATCCTCACCATTTAAGATAGACAGCATTGTTACGCCACTGGTGTTAGTAAAAAAAATCAATGCGCCAGTGAGGAGCAAAATTGCGAAAAGACACAAAGGAATGATCTTTGCTCTTTCTTTTAATGTCATTGGCCTCATTATTAATTTCTGTTTCATGGCTTTGGGATATCCTTACCTTTGCGTATTCATTCTATTTTCGTATCCTCTGGCGTTACCAGAATGAAGCTTTTATCGGACTCACTCTCTTCAGGATGGTATTTAAATTGCTCGCACATCCCGATATCTTTCGTGTAGTAATCGCCTGATAACGGGCCTTTACCATCGCACGATTCATAGTTGGACCTGACGTAATAAGTGATAGCTATTGATAATGGGATGGACAGAAAAAAAGCGAGGTACATATATACCCAGACAATATTTATTACGCCACGCCATAGCCTCATGAGGCTGTAACTAAAAGGGCAAAATAAACCCAAAAGCAAAAATATCTCAAAATAACCCATAACGGGGAAAATCAAAAATAACAAGACATCCCTCCAGTCATAATAAAAAGCATCTTCACCGTTTACAAGGGATATCATCGTCGCACCAGTAGTTTCACTAAGAAAAACTAGCGCTGCGGTAAGTGTCATCATACAGGCCAAAAGCAGAGATATAAACTTCAATCTTTCCTTTAATGTCATTGGTTTCAGTAAAACGTCTTGTTCAATAGGCATAAGATATCCTTACCTTTGCGTATTCATTCTATTTTCGTATCCTCTGGCGTTACCAGAATGAAGCTTTTATCGGACTCACTCTCTTCAGGATGGTATTTAAATTGCTCGCACATCCCGATATCTTTCGTGTAGTAATCGCCTGATAACGGGCCTTTACCATCGCACGATTCATAGTTGGACCTGACGTAATAAGTGATAGCTATTGATAATGGGATGGACAGAAAAAAAGCGAGGTACATATATACCCAGACAATATTTATTACGCCACGCCATAGCCTCATGAGGCTGTAACTAAAAGGGCAGAATAAACCCAAAAGCAAAAATATTTCAAAATAACCCATAACGGGTAAAAGCAAAAATAACAAGACACCCCTCCAGTCATAATAAAAAGCATCTTCACCGGTTACAAGGGATATCATCGTCGCTCCAGCAGTTTCACTAAGAAAAACCAGCGCTCCGGTAAGTGTCATCATACAGGCCAGACACAAGGAAATAAACTTCGCTCTTTCCTTTAATGTCATCGGCCTCAGTAAAACGTCTTGTTCAATAGGCATAAGATATCCTTACCATTGTTTATTCATCAAGCCTGAAGTAAACGGACCTGCATGACTGCGGTTCCATTGGTCGATCTCCTGCCAGCCCTCCATGCCTTGTTTGATTGCTGCAATTAACTTATCAGATAAGCCGTATTTATTATCCAGAGAATCTAATGACCAGGTAATTAAATATCCTATAGCAATAATGGCGACCACGCCTAACACCACAGGAACGGCAGCGCCAAATACTACTGTAGCAGTGGTTCCCATGGCAATTGCAATATTGGTCAGATACACGGTGGCAATAATTTTGGCAATATCCATTGTAATATTACCAATAAACTCCTCCACTTTATATTCAGATTTAAAAATAGACTCCACTATGCGCCAGGCCAATGAAAACCAGACGCAAAACCTGGCTCCCTTAAGAGTATCGACACCAGTCTTCACCATGCTTACACTGAAATCCAGCAGCCTGGCAGGATTTATTTTAAACCGTGGCAATCGTAGAATTCTTCGTATCGATTTATAGTCAGTAATCTTTACATATATTTTCTTGCCGATATCATATTTATTAGCATTAATACCTAATGTTTTTAATCGGAAGAACAATTTAGTAATATTAGCATTACTCATATTTTTGGAAATATCTTTTCCTCCTATTATGGTTTCTCTGATATTTCCCGCATAAGTAGTACCGAATTTCATATGCTGACTATTTAAGAAATCATCCACAACACCCTGCGCCTCTTCCAGAGTCAGTAACATAATATGCTGAGTGTTTTTCTCAAGGATTTCTGCCACCCCCAGCGTATCAAGAATATAAGGATGCTGCGGGATCAGCTGGTTAACGGGAACCTTACCGCGCAGGGAATCGCCAAGATAATCTGTCCATGACAGATTCTGGTTATTAAGTTCAGTCATTTCTGCCTCCGTAAATCCATGGAGTAAAATTAATGGGCAACGTGCGGGCTGCTTCCCGCGTTTACCCTTCCTGTTTCCTTTTGAAGAAGCTGGTCATTATCGCTACCCGCTTCTTCATGATCTGTTTATCGCCGTTTAGTACAGCGTATCCGGCAGCCGGAACTGGTTGAATAATCCGCCGCTGAATGGGTTATCTTCGGTGTCGGTATGCACCCGGTAGACCATCGCCCCGCCGTCTACGGTAAACCGGACGCTGAAGGTGCCCTCTTCTACTCCGGTCAGTTGCCCGGCTCCGAACAGGCGGAACTGCGCCCACGGCCCGTTGAAGCTAAGGCTGCGCGGTGCGCCCCCGTTGGTGCCTATTAGCGTCAGCTTGCTTTCATTGCCTTCGCGCATGTTATTCGGCCATACCAGGTGCGCGGTGTAGTTACGTCCCTGGCTGTAGTCAACAAGCTGACCGTCGAGGTTAAGCACGCTGCGCCGTTTGTTACCGGAGAGCGAGACGGTTTCCACCGCAAACGAAGTGCCCAGCCCGTTCTGTTTGCTGAAGAAGATGTCGCGGATTTTCTGCGCCGTCTCCAGTTGCGCAATCACGTCCTCACGGATAATTACGCCGTCATCCCCGTCACGGCTGAGGTCGTTTTCGATAAACAACTTAAGGTTCTGCTGATAGAAGGTGTCCAGCACGCCATCCGGTTTGAAGAAGCGCTCGAAGGCGTCCAGCGAAGCATCCTGCGATGAACCCGAGGTAAACGGATAGTTACCGGCAAGCTGCTGGTTAAACGGCGTCACTACGTTGTCTCGCCAGTCCACTTCCATATAGTGAACTGCCTCCAGCATCACCACATGCCAGGCCTGATCCGCCAGTTTCCCCACCCAGCGGTTGAGCGGCGCGGGCAGGGTTTTCGCCATCTGGCGGGTGGCAAATATCGGGTCGCTGCTGTTCTGGTCAAGGCGTAACTGTACGGCTTTCAGCGCCGATTTCCCCGGCACCGGCGCGTTCTGAATAGCCAGCAGGTAACGGTGCAGTTCGGTTAACTGCTGATAGACCGCCTGCAGGGTGCTTTCTTTATCTTTCTGTACGGCCAGGGTGCTGTTTTCCGCCGCGAACTCATGATCCAGCCGGGTCAGCAGGCGATATTCCGGCTCCTCCAGCGCTGCCTCCCTGGCTTTGCCGTCCAGTTTGTCAGAGAGCACAGCGGGTCGGGTGTTATCGCGCAGCGCCGTCAGCGCCCGTTGCAGGGGCTGGTCGCCGCTGATGATTTGTTCCAGTGCCCCGGTCATTTGCGCAATGGACTCATAGTCCCGCACGTTGAGGTTATCCATTCCGGCGCGCCAGGTCGCGGTGTAGTCGCTGATATATTGCTCGGTCAACCGGGCGAGTCTCCAGACGCTCAATGGCATCCAGCTTTTGCTGTGACAGGCGGGCAGTCTGTGGATGATGAATAGCATGGCGATCAAAATTAGCGATCACCTGCTTTAACGCATCCGTATCAAGCAGTGACAAATAATTCAGGTTCATGGCTGAAAGCAGGGACCAGTGCAGGCTACCATCGAGTACTGGCCATAAGGGTTGCGTTGGCCGTGTAACATTACGAAATGACGCTACGGCCGCGTTTTTACCTGTGGTACCGGTAATATCACCTGTACGCAATTGTAACGGGAGCTCTCGGTTAGTACAGGTTAGCGACACCGACACAACTTCATTACTGAGCAGCGACTCTTCTGACGGATAGCTACCATCGGCATGTATAAAAGCAAGAGTATGGTCAAACCCCTTATGAAACAGGGAGGTTTTTCTGCGGTGATGCCAGTACACCACTTCCCGTTTCCGGCTATATTCCATTTGATGACTGAAACTTTCAAAGGCAGGCCAATGGCGTGCAGGCTTTGTCGTGACCGGACGGCCAAGATCTTTTTTCCTTAACATGTCCTGGGTCTGGCTTACCACGCCATTGACAGAAAAAATATCATAACAATCTTGATAATGGCGGCTGGGCGTCAGCGGATAGTCAGCTCGTCGATTGTCCAGCGTGATAGCTTCGGCATGCTGGATAAACAAATTAATAGCTGGCGCGCAATACAGACGCAGAGAATTATTGCGTAGGCGGATATCTACAGGTAAAGGACGTGCAAAACGTAGTTGCAGCGTAAAGCTTGACGCCTGTAGTCCTTCCGGCAGGGTTGGGATGCCGCAGGCATCGAAGAAGAGGAAAGCATCCGGGTAGCAAAAATATTCCTGAAGGATCCGGTAACCACTATGAACGTTCTTGGGCCATGGCAGTATGGCATCCTTATTCTCAAACCCAACGGCCTTCAGCATAAAATCAGGCAGGCGAATATGTTGTTCACCCACAACCAATTCGGCACCCTGCAAATATTCGCAGAACCACAGATAAAGCTGATCGCGAGTGTAATTATCATCGTTACCCAGCCAGAAACGCAGTTTATTCAGATCCAGCGTACTGAGATCTGCACCAGGTGCAACGGAAAAGGTGATATTGATAATACCGTTCCGGGGGGTGCTGCGATTTTCTATATGAGCCAGACGAATCGGCAATAGCCAGATATCCCGGCAAAGTGTAAAGGTACAGGCCGGAGCTTCATCTTGTTTATCATCAGGAGAAAGGACATCGTCCTTGATCATTTCCCCCGCACCGGTTGTAAACTGCTCATTACGGGGGATCAGTACTGAAACGGATGATTTATCCATATCCGGCGTATATTCAATAAGGGTCATTGCCGGAACCGGGCGCAGATAGTTGGGCCACAGCATCTGGATCAATCCGTGCGTCAGTTCTGGAAATTCATCCTCAATTTTCTGACGCAGATTCCCGGTCAGAAAGGCCACCCCTTCCAGCAGTCGTTCGATATCAGGGTCGGTATCTTTTTCGGCCAGGAACCGCGCTAAATGGGGTTTTTCCGTCGCCAACAGCTTGCTTAACTGGCGCAGATAATCGAGTTCTTCCCGGTAATAGCGTTCTTCAAATTCCATTTTCTCATTCCACCCGATAATGCTGGTTGCCGTTTGGTGCCATGTCAAATTCAAGAACTTCACACATCTCGTTGAATATTACCCATGCGGTAATATGAAAAGTCATTTCTTGTGAATGGGCTGCATGAAGACGCGCAGGCTGGACCTCTACCTGTGAAATACGCGGTTCGTAACGCTCAATACATTCAACGATGGCCTGGCTCATTGCGTCGCGAAAATTTTCAGCATTTTCAGGCTCCGCAATGCCCAGTTCTGGAGCCCCCCGACAACTGCCGGATCGGGTATTAAGAATATTACGCAGGCTCTGACGGATAGACTTCCTGAGTGTATTTGGATTTCTTCCCCCCAGGCTTCTCGCCGACGGGGCTTCCATACGTTCAAATAAAGAACCTGCGGGTCTTTCCCGATCCGGTGTCATAATGCTTATTCCTTGTCTAATCGGCCGACCAGAGAAAGCTCAAAATTTGCTCCCATATATTTAAAATGGGGACGGACGGATAATGCGACCTGATACCAGCCAGGCTCACCATCTACATCCATAACCTCCACTTTGGCGGCACGTAACGGTTTACGACTGCGGACATCAGCTGGTGGGTTTTCCTGATCGGCAACATACTGGCGAATCCATGTGTTCAGTTCCCGCTCAAGATCGCTTCTTTCTTTCCATGAACCAAGTTGTTCACGTTGCAGTACTTTGATGTAATGCGCCAACCGGTTGATAATAAAAAGGTAAGGTAACTGCGTTCCTAACTTGTAATTGGTCTCTGCCGCTTTGCTGGGAAAACGTTTAGGTTTTTGTACTGAGTTTGCTGAGAAAAATGCAGCATTATCAGAGTCTTTACGCATAGTCAGGGTAATAAACCCTTCTTCAGCCAGTTCAAACTCCCGGCGATCGGTAATCAGCACTTCCGTAGGGATCTTGGCCTGAATCTGACCCATAGATTCAAAGAGATGTACCGGCAGATCTTTTACAGCGCCACCACTTTGCGGGCCAATAATATTTGGACACCAGCGATATTTAGCAAAACTATCGGCAATATTGCTCGCCAGCATCCAGGCGGTATTGCCCCAGAGGTAGTCTTCGTGGTTACGGCTGACATCTTCATAGTAATTAAAACTCCTGACAGGATTATCTGTCGCAGAGTATGGCTGGCGAAGAAGGAAGCGTGGTGCGGTTAAACCTAAATAACGAGAATCCTCAGACTCGCGCAAAGCACGCCATTTTGTATATGCCGGGCCTTCAAAAATGGCATACAGATCCTTGATATTAGGTAATTCAGTCCATGAATTCAGTCCCATAAATTCTGGTGAAATGGAAGAGAGGAACGGTGCATGTGCCATCGCGCCCACAGCGCTAACATATTTCAGTAACTTCATATCGGGTGCATTGTTCTTAAATTCATAAGCACCTAATACCGCTGCGACAGGCTCACCACCAAACTGCCCATAGCCACTGGAATAAACATGTTTGTAAAAACCAGACTGAATAATCTCTGGAGCGAATTCAAAATCTTCGAGAAGCTCTTCTTTGGTGGCATGAAGAACATTAATTTTGATGTTTTCGCGAAAATCAACCCGGTCAACCATCGTTTTTAACGAGCGCCAAAAAGATTCTAACTGCTGAAACTCTGAGGCATGAATAATTTCATCCATCTGACGACCGATGCGATAGTCGATATCAGCAATCATGCTATCCACGGCGAGCTTATTAACAGGCTCAGTGGTGCTATTGGCTTCCAGGATGCTTGTTATAAAAGCAGTTACCCCCTGACGAGCAATGTCATAACTTTCCGAACCAGGCTGAATGCGAGTTTGCGCCATAATTTCATCAAGCAAAGATGAAGTCTGACTACTCCGTTCAGGGGTGATGGAGATGAGTTCTTCTTCCTGTAGAGACATACTAAAATCCTTCTTAGCCAGAATTACTTATTATTCACGATATTGAGTTCCCGCAGTAATTGCTCACGGGTGTCATTATTATCTAAAAGCGCCTGAATCTGAGCCCGAAATGCAGGGACATTGCCCATCGGTCCCTTCAGAGCAACCAACGCCTCACGCAATTCCAGTAGTTTTTTCAGTTCAGGTACCTGTCGGGAGACGCTATCTGGTGAAAAATCGTCTAATGATTTAATATTCAGAGCTACATTCAGTTCATCATCTTTCGTATCTTTCAGACTACCAGGTACTGTAAAGTTCAGACTAATGTCTGCCTCTGCCATTACTGCGTTAAAATTATGTTTATTGATGGACACAATCGGCCGCTCATCAACAGGAGTTTCATCACGACAGCCTTTTGTATCGCCAACTACCAGTAGGTTAAGTGGTAGTTCCACCTCGGAGTTTTGTCCGTCAGTTTTAGGTATATAACGGATATTGATACGCTCTTTAGGTGCAATGGACCCATCTTTTACGCTCATAGCTCTTACCTTTCTCATATAAATAATTAATGAATTGGCTTTTATTTATAAAAATCAAGAATCACATAAGCATCACAAATAAAAACGAACCCAACCATTAACGTTAACGCCAGTTATAACATAAGCATGGAATAGCATACTATTGGTCAGCCAGAATATGAAATCGTTTTTCCCGACAGGATTGACAAATATTACTTACGTGATCATTATCACAACAAAGAGTAAAAATAGCATTCCATTATGTACTAATCCTATGTTTAAGTGTGAAAATAACAAATGCAGAAATTCAGTAGAAGCATAATTAAATTATGACATATCACCCCGATAAATAATAAAAGTCATTAACGTTAATAAGCATTGAATGTACGTATATTTTTGCCCAAGGCATCATTTTGGTTTATAGATAATTTAGCGAATGAATCCAGGAAAAACATCATTCCCAGATATGAATTAAGCCTGCTTGAATGTAATAAAAGATGCATAGCATCTTTAGCAAAAAAGAACCTGTGTTAACAGGTTGTATCTATACGGCAACGGAATAAGGAATTAACCATGCCAACTCCATGTTATATATCAATTACGGGTCAGACTCAGGGGAATATTACCGCAGGTGCATTTACCGCAGATTCTGTTGGTAATATTTTCGTGCAGGGTCATGAAGATGAAATGCTGGTGCAGGAATTCCTGCATAACATTACTGTTCCAACCGATCCGCAGTCTGGGCAGCCTTCGGGTCAACGCGCACATAAGCCGTTCATTTTTACTGTGGCACTGAATAAAGCTGTACCGCTGATGTACAACGCACTGGCCTCCGGTGAAATGCTGCCGATAACCTGCTGGAGCCGTCACAGGCCGGGGAGCAACTGAAGGATAACCGGCAGCTGCAGTGCAGGCACGGGGCGTGCAGGTACGATGCTTACGGCAGGCTGATACAAAAGCCGGGGCCGGAAGGAATGTGGCATTACCGCTACGACAGCGGGCACCGGATGACAGAAGCCGTGACTGAAATCCCTTCGGGGACGGGTAAAACGCGGCATGAGGTCCGTTTCAGCCACGACCCGCTGGGAAGACGGACGGAAAAGCGCAGCGTGGTGACGGAGTACGAAAACGGCCGGGGCCGGGTAAAAGAAACGCAGCGCGTGACAACGTTCGTGTGGGAGGGCCTGCGGCTGCTGGCGGAAAACCGGGACGGCCTGCCGCTGGTGTACGTGTATGAAGACCCGGGCAGTTACACGCCGCTGGCAAGAATATGGGGGAGCGGAGAGAACGCGCGGGTGGACTATTACCGCTGCAGCCAGAACGGGATGCCGGAGGCGCTGACGGACGCGGAGGGAAAAGAGCACTGGCGTCCTGATGCAGATACCTGGGGAGAAACGCTGGGTGAATACGCAGATGAACGCGGCAGCTACTGGTATCAGAAACATGACGGGGCCCCGGAAGAGAACCTGCGGTTTGCGGGTCAGTATCTGGACAGGGAAACGGGGCTTCACTACAATACATTCAGGTATTATGCGCCTGATATGGGGCGATTTTTAACGCCTGATCCGATAGGGCTAAGAGGCGGGTTAAACCTGTATGCTTATGCGCCTAATCCGCTGAGTTGGATTGATCCGCTTGGTCTAAATTGTAAGCTAACAAATCAGCAGTTTAAGGATAAACTAAAAAGAATTAGAAACCAGACTGCCGCCGGTGGCAACCGGGGAATAACTGGCATTGTTTCAAACAATGATGCTTTCAGATTAGGTGAGGCATTTGTTGGACCTAATTATAAGCGAAGTAGTGGTTATGGTTCTGATCTCTTGATTTCTGAAGATGGTCTAAGACAATATAGGGGGCCATTTCCGAAAGGAGGAAGAAATGCATTGACTGGTGAACCGTGGTCAAAAACCGGAACTCAAGTAAACTTCCAAAGTAGAACGATTCCGGAAGGGTCGTGGTCAAGCAATGTTCACCTGGATACGGAGCCATTACCATGAAAATAAAGCAAAGAAAACTAGAAATAAAAAACTACTGGTCTCCAGATATATATGACCCCTGGACTTGGGAGCCGATTGACAATAACGTTTTTTATCTTCTTGAAATGAATATAGGCATGAGTGACGAAGATGCCTCCGATATTTATTCAGTGGTTGTGGCAACTACCGAAGGGGTGTCTTGTTTAAAAAATAAAAAAAAATTGCTTAACAGGCAATATAAACTAATACTTGTTGATGAATATTCATGGAAAGGAGTTGTGTCCATCTTAAATTCTATTGTTTCAAATATAGAGATTATAAATAATATCTATATATCACAGGACTTATGTAGATATTTTTATTGGGAATATGATTCAATGAAATGATCTAAAAACCGGGAAAGAAATTAAATCTTCCTGGCTTTTTTATTATTTAATTCCCGTTCAGTACACTAAACACCCCGCCCTTCAGCTACTTAAACGACTGCCGCTGGTGTACGTGTATGAAGACCCAGGCAGTTACACGCCGCTGGCAAGAATATGGGGGAGCGGAGAGAACGCGCGGGTGGACTATTACCGCTGCAGCCAGAACGGGATGCCGGAGGCGCTGACGGACGCGGAGGGAAAAGAGCACTGGCGTCCTGATGCAGATACCTGGGGAGAAACGCTGGGTGAATACGCAGATGAACGCGGCAGCTACTGGTATCAGAAACATGACGGGGCCCCGGAAGAGAACCTGCGGTTTGCGGGTCAGTATCTGGACAGGGAAACGGGGCTTCACTACAATACGTTCAGGTATTATGCGCCTGATATGGGAAGATTTTTAACGCCTGATCCGATAGGGCTGGCGGGGGGCATTAATCTTTATCAGTATGCGCCTAATCCGTTAAGCTGGATAGATCCTCTTGGGTTAGCAAAGGTGTGTAGTGGTGGCTCCCCAAAAGATGCGCAGAAAAAAATTGATAGAGGACAAGGACCGAAAGATATTAAACGTATAGATGAGCCAGAGCCAGAAAGTGTACCTGGTAGCCAGTGGCATGCTCATCAAACCAAACCAGTTAAAGGGAAAAATCCAGCATTAAATCAGGATGGCTCGACTCATGATGGTCCTCCATCCTTTTCCAAAAAAACACTAAAATGGTTGAAAGATCATGGATGGAATGTGGACGATTGGCTATGAGTAAATTAGATTCTAAAATAAAAAAAATCCTAGAAAATGAAGGGTTTTATAATGATGAAATATATTTTGCTGATTATGATTCATTCGAGGAGATACCTTTATTTTCCAGATGGAAAAGTGTTTCCTTTTTGAAAAATACACCATTCGATGAAAATAATAAATTACTAATCTCACATGCAGTGAAATTAGCAGAGCACGCTATGAAAGTTTCATTCCTTAATACAAAAAAGGAGGAATATGAGGATTTTTTTTGTTGTGTGACGATAACCAAATGGGATAGTATGGATGAGATAAATTGTATTACACCAAATATATATATAACAAGAAAGAAAAAATGGCTTTTTTCCTATGTAAAACTCAGGCAAACTGCTTCTAAAGAAGAAATCCTAACAATTAAATATATAAATGAACTTGGTTTGACTGACTATACTGTATATATTTCCGGGAAAAATGATAGTGTTAGAAGAGTATACATTATAAATAATAATTATATACAAATTAAAAGCGATGATGATGATGATGAGATTATCAGAGCAAGACCGTAGATTTTTTACTACTACGCGGAAATTTTAGTAAGTTACACATGAAATTGATGGTACGACCCACAGGATGGATAGATCACGCATCCTGACCCGATAGGATTAAGAGGCGGGCTGAATTTATATGCATATGCACCGAATCCGCTGTCATGGATCGATTCGTTAGGATTATTAAGATGTGGACTTACCGGTAATGAAGTTGGTGATGCATCAAATCTACCTGTAATAAAACCCGGAACAGTAGAGTGGAAAAAGGCTGTTGATACAATGAAGAATAATGGCAGTAGTAAGCCTAATTTTAGGGTTGCAGATAGGAGTACCGCAGAAAATCTATTGAAAAACTCCAAATCTAATATCCCGGAGTATCCAAAATATTTTGGAAGTAAAAATTACCCTGATAAGACTGGTTTTGAATATCATCCTAATGAATCTTATACTATAAATGCGCCAGAGAATAACCTGCCACATATAAAATGGTCGGATTACGGTACAGGTAAGAAGGCTCCAGGTAGCGGAAAAGGGCATATTTTTTATGACTGATATCATTTTTGATGAAGCTCTCTACCCTATAGCTTGGCGTCTGAACTCAGAAGATTGTCGTTTATCTCCCGATGAGAAAAGAAAGATTGTGCTTCTCAATGGGGATGAGTCTGAGAAGCTTTGGGATCAGGTTTTTCCATTTGATATGTTAATGAGTATTAAACCTTCGCAATGCCGTATCATTGAAAAAATGGAATTAGATTTTGATGAGGAAGAAGAGTCTGCAATTTTTTTCCGCGAGAAGTTAATAGGGATCTCTGATATTATATTCTTTTGGGGACGGCGAGCTGCCGCTATTGTCATTTCTGCGGATATCTTTATAAAAGCATGGGATGATTTTTTCTATCCTGGTGATGAAGCGAGTGTTATTTATATTCCGAACACAAGCAATATAATTTTTTCTTATGAAGAAACGTTTTTTTATGCTGAAATAGTAAAATAAAAGTAGCCGGGTAAAAAACTAATCTTCCCGGATTTTTTATTACTTAACTTTCGTTCAGCACACTAAACCCTCCGTCTTTCAGCAACCGCCTGTCACGCGGGGAGAAGCCGTGCTGCCATAACCGCCCGGAAGTGGTGAACGGCGTTCGCTACCGCTATGACAGCGTTGCCCGGGTGACGGAACGGGCGCTGTATCATGAAGTGTAGCACCCGGAATATGACTCATTTCACCAGCTGGTGAAGGGCACCTGCCTGCCGTCGGACTGGCACCGCCTGGAGCGCCATATCCGCTATGAGTATGATGCGCCATGTGCTGCGTCCGGGTTCTGCGGGCAGGAATGAACGGGAGCAGGTGACGCATTTTATCTGGAACGGCCTGCAGCTGCTGGCGGAAGAAACCGCCGCACGACTGGTGGTGTATGTGTATGAGAATGTTTGCTGCAAGCAACATCTTCCCGCGACCAGAAAGTGAAATACCTCTTCCCTGCTACATCCGTAACGAGGAATCCTCCCCCCCGAAAAACGTGACAAACCTCACATCTATGCCAGGCTTACTAACACCTTAAAACAATGTTCAAAGGAGTAAGCATGTCTGAGCAAACCAAGAAAACCTCCCTCGCACCGGAATACCCTACTCCTCCCTTCGTTGAGCAACCGCAGCCAGTACCGGGCCTTGCCAGCAAGATGATCCCCGTTCCCGATCACGGTGAAACCAGCTATCGCGGCTCCGGTCGGTTGACCGGACGCAAGGCGCTGATCACCGGTGGTGATTCAGGTATCGGTCGTGCGGTGGCGATTGCCTATGCGCGTGAAGGTGCGGATGTTGCCATTAACTATCTGCCGGAAGAAGAATCTGACGCGGCGGAAGTGATCAAGCTGATCGAGGCGGAAGGACGTAAAGCCATCGCTATTCCCGGTGATATTCGTTCGGAAGCGTTCTGTGAAAAGCTGGTTAAAGAGGCAGTCAGTCAGCTTGGCGGGCTGGATATTCTGGTTAACAACGCAGGTCGCCAGCAGTTCAATGAGTCGATCCGCACTCTGACTACTGAAGATTTTGATGCGACGTTCAAGACTAACGTCTATGCAATGTTCTGGATCACTCGTGCTGCGGTGGAGCATCTGCCACGCGGAGCCAGCATTATTAATACGTCTTCCGTGCAGGCTTATCAGCCCAGCCCGATCCTGCTGGACTATGCGCAGACTAAAGCGTCGATTGTGGCCTTCACCAAATCACTGGCCCAGCAACTGGGGAAAGACGGTATTCGGGTGAACGCTGTCGCGCCGGGGCCATACTGGACGCCATTGCAGTCCAGCGGGGGTCAGCCACAGGAAAAAGTTAAACAGTTCGGTGCCAGCGCGCCGCTGGGTCGTCCGGGTCAGCCAGCAGAAATTGCTGCGCTGTATGTGACGATGGCCTCCCCGGAGAGCAGCTACAGCTCCGGCCAGGTATGGTGCTCTGACGGTGGTACCGGCACGTTATAAGTCTGTTCTGCATGGCCGCCGTCCGGCGGCCATATCTGCTATCTGCATCAGCCTGGATATAAACATTGAAGAACGCTGAATATCACTCCCCCGTCCGCAAGGAGGGCTACGCCGAACTCGGCGACTATGCGGCTATCGGCGAAGGGCGCTCAGTGGCGCTGATCGCGCCCGATGGTTCCATCGACTGGTGGTGTGCGCCTAACCTCGACTCCCCTCCCCTTTTTGATCGCCTGCTCGATCCCGGTATCGGCGGTTTTTTTCAGCTTGAGCCCGAAGGGGAATATAAAGCTACCCGCCAGTACCGGCAGGACAGCAACGTGCTGGAAACCTGTTTTGAAACCGAAACGGGTAAAGTCCTGCTGACGGAATCCATCAACAGCACGCTGGCGGGCCGACTGCCGTGGAGCGAACTGGCGCGTCGTATTGAAGGTGTTGAAGGTGAGGTCACCCTTAAACTTTCGTTGCGCTTTGGCACCCGCGCGGAGACCCGCTCACCGTGGATGGCGCAGACAAACCTGGGGAATGTCTACCATATTGCCGATCTGATGGCGATGCTGCGCACCAGCGATGAAGTGAATATTATGCATGCTGATGACGAACAGGTTGAAGGTCGGCTAAAAACGTCGCCGGGTTCACGGGCGCTGGTCGCGCTGCTGGTGACGGAAAAAGAGCCGCTGGCGGTGCCGGAGCTTTCCGCGATTGATGATCGAATTGAAACCAGCCATACCGCCTGGTGCGACTGGGCAAAAAGCCTGAGCTACGAAGGACGCTTCCAGAAACACGTTGGCCGTTCGGCGCTGGCGCTGAAATTTCTCTGGTACTCCCCGACCGGCGCGCTGGCTGCCGCCGCAACCACCTCGCTGCCGGAAGGTATCGGCGGCGAGAAAAATTACGACTATCGCTACGCGTGGATCCGCGATGCCTGCCTGATCATCAAAGCCTTTGCCTTCCTCGGCGCGCTGGAAGAGTGTAAAGCCGCGTTCTCCTGGCTGTCGAAAACTATCCTGCGCCACGGCGTGCGGCTCCATGCCTGTTACACCCTTGAGGGCGATCTGGTGCCGGAAGAAACCTTCCCGCCGCTGCGCGGTTATAAAGACTCGACGCCGGTCCGTGTGGGCAATAACGCCCGCGATCAAATGCAGTTAAGCATGTACGGCGATATGCTGGCTACCGCGCAGCTGTTCGTTAAAGCCGGGCACGTCCTGGATCTGACGACCTCCCGCCTGCTTGGAGAACTGGCGAACTGCTGCGCCGATCACTGGCGGCAGAAGGACTCCGGGATCTGGGAATTACCGGATCTCCAGCACTACACGCACTCAAAAATGGCCTGCTGGCTGGCGCTGGATATGGCGGTACTGATGGCGGAAGAGAAGCACATCGAACCGACCTGGCTACATCGCTGGCAGCGCGAGCGGGACCGCATCCGCGACTGGATCGAAAGCCACTGCTGGAGTGAAGAGAAGCAGGCATACCTGTTTTATCCTGGCAGCGACGGCGGTCTGGACGCTTCGCTGGCGCTGGTGCATCGCTACGGACGCAAAGTGGATCCGCAGCGGATGCTGGCGACCTATCAGGCGATCCGCAAGGATCTGGGCAATGACTGCGCAATGCTCTACCGCTACAGCGGCGTGGACCAGGAAGAAAATACCTTCGTAGCCTGCTCGTTCTGGCTGGCTGAAGCCTGGGCGGCGATGGGGCATATCGATAAAGCCGAAGAAGCGATGAAAGAGATCCTCGACTCGTTGTGCGATAAGGGCAACGTCGAAACCTTCAATGAAATGTTCGACGTCAGAACGGGTACCTGGAGCGGCAATATGCCTCAGGGACTGAGCCATCTGGCGCTGATCTGCGCCGCGCAAGCCATGACCGATCACGACCAGCGCGCGAGTAAGATGAGAGTAATTGATAGTAAGTGACATGTTAAACCCGGCGCTTCCTGCTAAATCTGGCGCTATTTACATTCAGCAGGAACGCTACTATGAAACTTATTGCTATCGCCAGCGGGCTGCTCTCTGCCCTCACGCTATGCACTTTTGACGCTCATGCAGGCCCGCAGGCGCAGACCCTGTGCGCCTACCACCACACCCTCGGCGACGATGCCATTATGATGTTCGGCAAAGCAGGCCAGGCAATACTGTACGATTTTTTTGGCAACACCCACACTGATGCCTCCTCAACATGGCAGACGCTGCGCACGCAGCCGGAAACCAGTTGTGATAACCAGGCTGACAGCTCAGCCTGGTGGGCACCCAGCCTGAAACTGCCCGACGGCGAGGTGGTAAAACCCGCCTGGCAGAAAACGTATTATCAGGCGTCAGGCGTGGATAAATATCCGCTGCATCCTTTCCCGGCGGGACTTGAACTGCTGGCGGGCGATCATCGCGGCACCGGCCCCAACGCCAGCATTAACTTTTTATGCTCCGACGCGGAAGCCACCCATACCGCAGGTGAAGTCTGCGGGCTGCGTAAATCAGGCGATGCCGTGCAGTTTAATATCGGTATTTTGTTCCCCAACTGCTGGGACGGCACTCACCTCAAACCAACCCGCGACCACAGCAACGCGGCCTATGCGGATAACGGCAAATGCCCGGCGGACTATCCGATCAAACTGCCAGGGATCAATATGAACATCGCGTATGTGATGCCGCATCTGACTTCACTGGATACCTCAAAAATACAGCTATCGCTGGACCCGACCCTGAATGGCAATCACCGTGAGGAGCACTGGGGCAGCATTTATACCGCGCACGCTGACTTTATGAACGGCTGGCGCGAAGAATCCGCGCACTTCATGACCGAAATGTGCATGAATAACGACATGGACTGCGGCTCCAACGTTCCCTATGCCTGGTCAAAAGCGGAAGAAAATACCTGGGTCAGCAGTCAGAGGCCGAATATTCACAACGACTCGCCTGCCAGACTGGAAGTACGGGATGACTGGAGCAACGGCGGACGTACCCACAATTCGGAAACCCTGGCGCTGATTAAATTTAAAATTCCTCATCTGCCCGCGGGAATGGATACCTCACTGTTCAAATACCGCGTGCGTCTGTACGGCAGCACCGTCGAAAAAAACGGCACGCATCAGATATTCCTCTATCCGACCAGCAACAGCTGGAATACCCGAATCTTGACCTGGAATACGCGCCCGGCAGCGAACTACAACGCGGACGGAAGTCTCTACATTAACAACACCCGCGAGTATCGTTATGTGGATGTGGATAAAGCCGTGCGCAAAGCGCTGGCAGAAGGGAAAAGCGAGATTTCCTGGTATATCGGCGGCGACCGTCAGGGCAACCACTATGAATTTTACCCGGAGGAGTCGCGGCAAAGTCTGGTGCTGATGCTGACGGGGTATAAAAAAGTTTCGCAGAGTTAACGGCGCATGGCGGAGCCTTAACTGGCTCCGCCAGCGGGTTACTTCTCGACAATCAGCGGTTCAATATCGCTCTCTTTTTTGATCACCAGCGAATCGTCCCCGCGCAGGCACGTTCCGCCGTAGCTGCCGCCGATGGTAAACGTGCAAACCTGAATATATTTCCCGGCAACCCTGGGCAGACACCAGAGCTGCTGGTAAATATTTTTCTGCGCGGCAAATTTACCGCTGGTTTTGTCCAGCAGCTCTTCCTGATGGCTTACCAGATCGATATTGCTGCCGCAGCGACCGGCAATCGGTTTGACTGCGTATCCCGTCTGCACCAGCTCGTCATTGACCACAAAATCGGTATCCAGCAGATAACGATGGTGCGGGAACAGCGACCAGAGGATCGGCAGAATGGCTTTATTGCCGGGGATCACCGTCCACAGCGGTTCGAATACTAACACTTCAGGACGCAGCAGCACGTCGATGAGACGCACCTCGTGCTGCGGGTGCCCGGTGCGGATGGGCACAGCGGCATACTCCGTCTCGCTGACTTCACGCACCTGCTCCAGTGCAGTCTCCCAGGCCCAGGTTTTCCAGACGCAGTTAACCAGCCGCCCGTCGCCATCAACAAGCTGACCCGCGCTATCCCAGCAGAGTTCGTCCAGCCCGCGCAGGATTTTGCTTTCGAATCCGGCCTGCTCCAGCGCCTGCTGCATAAACTGGGCGTGGTAGTTCTCCTCGATGTCCTTATCCTGCATGATATGAACAAAGGGGCGGGCGTGGCTGTGTTTCCAGGCACCGATCAGATCGTTCAGCAGCCCTTCGCCGGGGTTATAGCCTTTGCCTTTATAGCCCCGTTCGGCCCAGCGTTCGAGGATCAGCCCCGCTTCGGTGTGGCAGGAGGCTGAATCCGCGTTGTACTCATAGACTTTTAGCCCGCGCTCATCCATACAAAAATCCATTCGCCCGGTGATCATGTCGTGGCGACGGCGCTGCCAGGAAAGGCGCAGGCGCGGCCAGAGGATTTTAGGAATATCAAACAGCGCCAGCAGATTATCATCCTTCATCACCTTGTCGGTGGCGTGGAGATACATCAGGTGCAGCTCGTTAGTGGCTTTGATCAGTTCCTGCTCGGCGGTTTGCGAAATGGTAAAATACTGTTCGGGATCGCGATTGATCACGTGACCGTTTGCCTGCACATAGGCGTGCTGCAGCGGGTCATCCTCATTAAGCCACTTACCGTCAAACTGCCCTTTGTTTTCAAGGCGTGCGCCTTTAATGACCAGCGCATCACCGGCCACTTCCGGCTGCGGCAGGCTGTATTCGGTGTCATCCGTCTGGATCATCCAGCCCAGAATGGTGGTGTCATCAAAAGTATCACGCAGGGTGTAACGGCCATCTTCAACCACCAGCGTCAGCTCACGGGTCCACTGCTGACCGGGAGGGAGCGGGGTGTGCAGCACGTTCTGCTCGGCGATCCTGACGCTGTTCTTGCGCAGTTGGGTGATCACCGCGACGTGTCCGGTATCTTTAAACTCGCCGCCTTTTTGCCAGATCAGCAGCGCACCCGCTTCAGGAGGACGCCGCGAGCCGTTGGCAAACGCCTGTAGCGGCAGAATGTTGTCATTCACCACCTGGCGCAGAAAGCGCAGCGAGAAAATCTCCCACGCCATACCGACGTCGGTAAACACCACGCCATAGTTAAGGAACAGAAAACGGCGGGCGAACTCCACGCACTGCCATTTATAGCCCATGTATTCGTTGTCGATATAGCTGCGGAAGGCCGCGTCATCGGCATACTCTTTGGGATCGAGGGAGCTGTAATCGGAAGAGTAGATCGCCACACCGCCGGGGGCATAGCCTAAAAGCGTCCCAAAAGGGGCATCCTGATGGGTAATTGCGTTGCTCATTAACCTGACCTTATGTGCTAACCAGACAGACATCGACTTATCATACTCCTCATTAGCCGCTACCATGATCCAACAAAGGAAAAATTCATCCGTTGTCATAAAGGCAATGACTTCACCTCAACAAGGCAGGACAACATGTCAGAAAATAGCTATCAACCCCCGAAGGTATGGACATGGAACCAGAAAGGCGGCGGCGCATTTGCCAATATCAACCGCCCGGTCTCTGGCGCAACGCATGAAAAGGAGCTTCCTGTCGGTCAGCATCCGCTCCAGCTGTATTCACTGGGAACGCCGAACGGCCAGAAAGTGACCATTATGCTGGAAGAACTGCTGGCGAAAGGCGTGACCGGCGCGGAATACGACGCCTGGCTGATCCGCATCGGCGAGGGCGACCAGTTCTCCAGCGGCTTTGTTGACGTCAATCCGAACTCGAAAATCCCGGCGCTGCGCGATCATTCCACTACCCCGCCGACGCGGGTATTTGAATCCGGGTCGATCCTCGTTTATCTGGCGGAAAAATACGGCTACTTTTTGCCAAAAGATCTGGCGGCCCGTACCGAAACCCTTAACTGGCTGTTCTGGCTACAGGGATCGGCTCCGTTTCTCGGCGGCGGCTTTGGACACTTTTTCAGCTACGCCCCGGTGAAAATTGAGTACGCGATTGACCGCTTCACCATGGAGGCGAAGCGTCAGCTTGATGTGCTGGATAAACAGCTTGCCCGGCATCAGTACGTGGCGGGCGAGGAATATACCATTGCGGATATGGCAATCTGGCCGTGGTACGGCAACGTGGTGCTTGGCAACGTTTATGACGCCGCTGAATTCCTGGATGCTGGCAGCTACAAAAACGTACTGCGCTGGGCGAATGAGATCGCCAGCCGTCCGGCGGTGAAGCGTGGACGTATTGTTAACCGCACCAACGGCCCGCTCAACGAACAGCTCCACGAACGTCACGACGCCAGCGACTTCGATAACCAGACCGAAGACAAACGCCAGTCCTGATCGACGCTCCCGCCGGGCTTATGCCGGCGGGAGCGTGAGTCCATCAGAAAGCCACCCACTCTTCCTGTGATGCGTTTTTTCCGGTGCGTGGCGTAATGACGGGCGTCACGACCTCAGGCATCCGGGCCTCCTGCGCAGAAAGCCGGAATTTTTGCACCGAGCTTTGCAAGTCTTCGGTCTGGATGCGCAGCGCCGCCGCTGCCGCCGAGACCTGCTCAACCAGCGAGGCGTTCTGCTGGGTCACGCCGTCCATTTGCGTAATGGCGATCCCGACCTGAGAAATGCCTTTGCTCTGCTCGCCTGTTGCCGCTGCGATCTGCTTCATAATGGTAGTCACTTCCTGCACCGCGCGCAGGATTGCCTCCATCGTGGTTCCGGCATCGGAAACCAGACGCGAGCCTTTATCCACCCGATTCACGGAATCAGCAATCAGCGTTTCGATCTCTTTGGCCGCGTTCGCACTGCGGCTGGCGAGATTACGGACTTCGCCTGCCACCACAGCAAAACCGCGCCCCTGCTCACCCGCCCGCGCCGCTTCCACCGCCGCGTTAAGCGCCAGAATATTGGTCTGGAAGGCAATGCTGTTGATCACATTGGTAATTTCGGCGATTTTCTTCGAGCTGGCGGAGATACCGACCATCGTATCGACGACTTCTCCAACCAGTTCGCCGCCACGGCTGGCGGTGGTTGAAGCGACATCGGCAAGCTCGCTGGCCTGCTGAGCATGGTCGGCGTTCAGTTTCACCGTCGCGGTCAGTTGCTCCATGCTGGCCGCCGTCTCTTCCAGCGCCGCAGCCTGCTCTTCGGTGCGCGAAGAGAGATCGTTATTGCCGTTGGCAATTTCGGTCGCCCCGCGCCAGATGTTTTCACTGCCGGAGCGAATATTGCTGACCGCATCGCGCAGGCTTTCCTGCATCGCCTGTAACAGCGGCACCAGTTGCCCGACGCAGTTACGCCCCAGATCGTCCATCGGTTGGCTCAGATCGCCCTGCGCAATCTGCCGGAACTGCTGGCGAATACGCTCCAGCGGCTTAACCAGAAAATTAACCAGGTAGCGGTCAGAAAAAATCAGCAGCAAAATGCCGACGATCACCGCCGCGATAATGGCGTAACGGGTGACGCTGGTCCGCGCATCTACCATCACGCGGGTGCGCTCAAGCGTTGTTGCGGCAGCGGCGTTGAATTTCTCGGCGCTTTGACCAAACGCGCGGCTCAGCGGCGGCGTGATTTGATTGGCCTGAGCGCGATACTCCTCCGCCGTTCCCTGCTGCGCGCGCTGCATTTGCGGGATCACACCCTGGTCCAGCAGCGCCTGCCAGTTGTTGATCACTTCCGCCGAGATTTGCGCATCCATCGCGCCAGGAGAGAGCTTTTTCAGCTCCTCCAGTCTGGAGCGCATACTCTCCAGCGCCTGCTGCGGCGACGCAAAATCCGCCGTGCCGCCTGCCGCTTTGGTTTCCATCGCCCGACCAAGACGGGTTACAAAACGAAAATACTGATCGTTACCCTGACTTAACACGGTCATTTGTTTAACCAGTTGCCGGTCAATGTCGTTCCCTTCAGCGACTTTGCTGAGGGCAAAAACGCTGTACAGGCCGACGCCGCACCATAGCACGCAGAAGATACCGAGGATCATCAGCATAACGAGGCGGATAGTGAGATTACGAAGAAGTCGCATTGAAGTTCCTTGCCTTGTGGGATTGCTTACCTCTCGTTATCGGCAAGGCGTGGAGAATTTATAACCTTTTGTGATTATTTTTTGTAAATATTACTTTTCATAAAGGTAAATTCAGTGCTGCTACACAACAGAACAATCATTTTTCTTAACCTGATTTAGAGGAATATCCTGCCAGAGATCAGGGTTAAACATGGTAAGGTTTCACGAACGGGCGCTGGAATTCTGGCCACACCAGCGCGACCAGCGTGGGGTAAGCGTCTAGGCTGAACTCGCGAAAACACTGTTGCAGATTCACCACGTCGAGGTCGGCGTGCGGCACCTTCTCGCCGTTCAGGCAGCGCTGTTTAAGATTGTCGTAATATTTATACACCGCAGAATTGAGATCGCTACAGCGACGCTGGGCGTCAAATAAACCCGGCGTCGCCTTTATTTGCGTGACGTCCATGCGCTTAATAGTGGCATGTAAAAAGTCAATATATTCATGATTTACCCGCCAGTACCATGCCGGAGTAATTGCATTCATTAGCCGGGAGAAATGGTCTTCCCCCTCTTCTTTCGACCTCGCGACTACCGGTGCCGGTGATTCTTCTTCACTTTCCGTCGGTGCTTTATTGAACTCTGCCATCAGGAAGAGAATAATAGCGGTGAGCAATAGCAGTGCAATCACTAAATAAATAATGCTGTTCATGGCGCGCTCCATTTTTTTTGATTTTAAAAGTGCGCCATGTTATTGTCAACGAGCCTCATATTATAATGTTCCCCATGATGTTGAAAGTTAAGGAATTTAAATGATACCCGAGACCCTTATCCCGGCTCGCTTTCACACGTCCGAGACAGGGGAAGAAAGTGGGGAAGCAGAAAGTACCGCCAGTTTAACTCAGGGAAAAAGAACCCTCGCCGATTTCGAAAGAGACATATTAACCTCGTCCGGGCGCAGCGCTTTTTCCAGAAATATGTTACTGGAAGAACGCGATCGCCATATAAAAGACAGACTGTTCCGTGTTGTCAAAATTGAAGCTTTCTGCCACATCCTTAATCAGTTACAGGCCGAAGGTGATTTCTCTGCTCAGGAATTAAGTCAAATTTTAGCAGATAAAACGCTGGAGATTAATGAAGCCGGAAATGAAATTTGGCTTAATTTGATTACCGGCGAAAAGGCTGCGCCTATGTTTTACAATCTGGAGGACGAATAACGTGAAAAAATATGATAGCAAAGACGTTTATTTGACTTTAGACGATACAAAAAGCGATGAAGTTATCTTAAAGCACAATCTTGCGGTATTGATTAGCGATAAAAATGCCACCATTCAGAACACGGCGAAAGCGCTGACTTCAATCCCCGCTGCGCTGGTCAAAATGAAATGGCAGAACCGCCGCGAGATATACGCCTATCAGATCAAAGAAGAAATTTACGGCGCAATCCTTAATGAGATTATCGCCCGCCGTCCCGATCTGGAAGACAAAATCCTCGACGGCGTAGAAGAGAAATATCAACGCATACGTGAGCGCGAGACGGCAACGCTTTCCCTCACCCGTAAACTCTCCGACGGCGGTTTTCGCACCGCCAACGTGCGCATCGTCCCGCTGGAAAACGTCCCGCCCGCCCCTCAGCCCGCAGCCACACCGGGTACAGAAGATCCCGATTAATTTCCCCCCTCCGGTATGGGCGACTACGCTTAACGTATTCGTCACCCACCATGGAGATCGTATTCATGTCAAAGAATCAAACCACTGTCCAGGATCCAACCACCCAATATCACACCGGTGAATACCCAAAACAGAAGCAGCCTGCGCCGGGCGTACAGGCCAAAATGACGCCGGTGCCGGACTGCGGTGAAAAAAGCTATGTGGGAAGCGGTCGTCTTAAAGAGCGTAAGGCACTGGTGACAGGTGGTGACTCCGGTATCGGACGCGCTGCCGCCATTGCTTACGCACGTGAAGGTGCAGACGTGGCAATCAACTATCTGCCTGCGGAAGAAGAAGACGCGCAGGAAGTGAAAGCGCTGATTGAGGCGGCGGGCCGTAAAGCGGTCCTGATCCCTGGCGACCTGAGTGATGAATCTTTCGCCCGCTCGCTGGTGCATAAGGCCCGTGAAGCGCTCGGCGGACTGGATGTGCTGGCGCTGGTCGCCGGGAAACAGACCGCCATTGAGGACATCGCCGATTTGACCAGTGAACAGTTTCAGCAGACCTACGCGGTGAACGTGTTTGCGCTGTTCTGGATCACCCAGGAGGCGCTGCCGCACCTGCAACCGGGGGCAAGCATTATCACCACCTCCTCCATCCAGGCCTACCAGCCCAGCCCGCACCTGCTGGACTACGCCTCGACTAAAGCCGCGATCCTTAACTACAGTCGTGGTCTGGCCAAGCAGGTTGCAGAGAAAGGTATTCGGGTAAACGTGGTCGCGCCAGGTCCAATCTGGACAGCACTTCAGGTTTCTGGCGGTCAGCCGCAGCACAAGCTGCCGGAGTTTGGTCAGCAAACGCCGATGAAGCGTGCCGGGCAGCCAGCCGAGCTGGCACCGATTTATGTCTATCTGGCAAGCCATGAATCCAGCTACGTTACTGCCGAAGTGCACGGCGTATGCGGCGGGGAACATTTAGGCTAGGCATAAAAAAAGCTGGCATGAAGCCAGCTTTCATTGACTGAGGCGACGAGGGCGATTACTTCGCTTTCGTCACTTCTTCACCTACCAGACCAATCTTCAGATAGCCTGCCTGGTGCAGTGTATCCATCACTTTCATCATCGTTTCGTAATCCACGGTTTTATCCGCACGGAAGAAAATGGTGGTGTCTTTCTTACCTTCGGTCAGGGTATTCAGCGTGTTAACCATCGTCTCGTCGGTGATCGGATCGTTACCGAGGAACATGCTGTTGTCTGCTTTCACCGAAAGATAAATCGGTTTTTCCGGTCGCGGCTGCGGCTGGCTGGAGGAAGCCGGGAGATTCACCTTCACATCGACAGTCGCCAGCGGCGCGGCCACCATGAAGATAATCAGCAGCACCAACATCACGTCGATAAACGGCGTGACGTTGATGTCATGCATTTCACCGTTATCATCCAGATTTTCATTAAGATGCAAAGCCATGCTGCATTACCCTAAGCGGAGTTTCTGGGTGGTACGCACAGGATGCGCGACGTTGCTGGCATCGAGATCGAGATCGCGGCTCTGCAACAGCAGAATTTGCGCGGCAACATCACCGAGCGAGGCTTTGTAGCTGGCAATCATACGGGCGAAAATGTTGTAAATCACCACCGCCGGAATGGCCGCAATCAGGCCAATCGCCGTTGCCAGCAGCGCTTCCGCGATGCCCGGCGCAACGACCGCCAGGTTAGTGGTCTGGGTCTGGGCGATACCGATAAAGCTGTTCATGATCCCCCACACTGTCCCGAACAGGCCGACGAACGGGGAAATCGCGCCGATGGTGGCGAGATAACCGTTGCCGCGTCCCATGTGGCGACCAAACGCCGCCACGCGACGTTCCAGGCGGAAGCTGGTGCGCTCTTTAATCCCTTCGTTATCCGTTGAACCTTCGGAAAGCTCCAGTTCGTTCTGTGCTTCATAAATCAGGCGAGTGCTGAGGCTTCGGGCGTGGAAGGAGGAGGCGATATCGCTGGCCTGGTCCAGAGAGCGGGCTTCAGCGAGCTGCTGCTGTTCGCGCTTAATACGACGCTTATGCGCCAGCATTTCCACGCTTTTGCTGAAGAAAATAGCCCAGGTGACAACCGACGCCAGAAGCAGACCAATCATCACAATTTTAACCACGATGTCAGCATGTTGATACATGCCCAGAACGGAGAGATCCGTCTGCATCAAATTATTACCCACTCTTAATCTCCAGGACCCAGGTCACAAATCTGAGCATAATAATATCAAAACATCATCGAATTGATAGTAGTTCTCATTAGTATTTACATACTGCCGCAAATTCCGCTCATTTTCCTTGCGCTTACGCAGTAAAAAAGTCTTAAGTCGAATTCCGGGAAATTTTTCTACTGAATGCACCTGCGCGCGGGTGCATAATGCATCAATCGTGTTAATTTAGACATCCAGATGGATAAAAGCAGGTTGAGCGACTATGGCAGAGAAGCACATTGATACGGCCCTGGTGAATGCAGGGCGCAGCAAAAAATACACCCAGGGATCGGTAAACAGCGTCATTCAGCGCGCCTCGTCGCTGGTATTCGACAGCGTGGCGGCAAAAAAACAGGCCACCCGCAACCGGGCGAAGGGCGAACTCTTTTATGGTCGTCGCGGAACGCTGACCCATTTTTCGCTTCAGGAAGCGATGTGTGAACTGGAAGGCGGCGCGGGCTGCGCGCTGTTTCCCTGCGGTGCGGCGGCGGTAGCAAACAGCATTCTGGCGTTTGTCGAACAGGGCGATCATATCCTTATTACAAACAGTGCCTATGAACCGACGCAGGACTTTGCCACGAAAATTCTCGGTAAACTGGGCGTCACCACTGGCTGGTTCGATCCAACAATCGGCGCAAAAATTGCCGATCTGGTGCGCCCCAACACTAAAGTGGTTTTTCTGGAATCCCCCGGCTCGATCACCATGGAAGTGCATGACGTTCCGGCGATTGTGAGCGCGGTCAGGCGTGTAGCGCCTGATGCCATCATTATGATCGACAACACCTGGGCGGCGGGCATTCTGTTTAAGGCGCTGGATTTCGGCATTGATATCTCCATTCAGGCGGGCACGAAATACCTGATTGGGCATTCCGATGCGATGGTCGGCACTGCCGTCGCCAACGCCCGCTGCTGGGATCAACTGCGCGAGAACGCCTACCTGATGGGGCAGATGGTGGATGCGGACACCGCCTACATGACCAGCCGTGGTCTGCGCACGCTGGGCGTTCGCCTGCGTCAGCATCATGAAAGCAGCCTGAAAATTGCCGAATGGCTGGCCATTCATCCGCAGGTTGAGCAGGTGAATCACCCTGCCCTGCCCGGCAGCAAAGGCCATGAATTCTGGAAACGCGATTTCACCGGTAGCAGCGGCCTGTTCTCGTTCGTGCTGAAAAAGCGACTTAACGACGCGGAGCTGGCGGAGTACCTCGACAACTTCACGCTGTTCAGCATGGCCTACTCGTGGGGCGGCTATGAATCGCTGATCCTCGCCAACCAGCCGGAGCACATTGCCGCCATTCGTCCCGACGGCGAAGTGGACTTTGACGGTACGCTGATCCGTGTTCATATTGGTTTAGAGAATGTTGACGATCTTCTTGCCGATTTAGCAGCCGGTTTTTCCCGTATCGTGTCATAATAAACGCAAAATCACTCCGGTCGCGTAAGCGCTCGTGACCTGGAAGATGACGCGGACAGGCGACCAGAAGCACATCTTTTCGTACTTCAAAAGTGGAAAAGTCTGTAATGTTGCGTCCGGGATCAAGGTGTCCCGGGGCAGTAAAAGATACAATCGTCGAATAGATGCAGTTTCACGGGAAAGTTCATGGCTGTTATTCATAATATCGTCGCCGCACTCTGGCAGCATGATTTCGCTGCTCTGGCGAATCCGCACGTTATTGGTGTTGTTTATCTGGTTATGTTCGCCACGCTGTTTCTGGAAAACGGCCTCCTGCCTGCGTCTTTCTTACCGGGCGACAGCCTGCTTTTACTGGCGGGCGCGCTGATCGCCCGCGACGTCATGGGTTTTGTTCCCACCGTTGTCATTCTGACCACCGCAGCCAGTCTTGGCTGCTGGCTAAGCTACGCGCAGGGGCGCTGGCTGGGCAATACCCGCGTGGTCAAAGGTTGGCTGTCGCAGCTTCCCGAAAAATACCACCAGCGGGCAACCTGCATGTTTGACCGGCACGGCCTGCTGGCGTTGCTGGCGGGGCGTTTCCTGGCTTTCGTGCGTACGCTGCTGCCGACAATGGCGGGCATTTCCGGCCTGTCCAACCGCCGCTTTCAGTTTTTTAACTGGTTAAGTGCGCTGCTGTGGGTGCTGGTCGTCACCAGCTTCGGCTACGCGCTCAGCATGATCCCCTTCGTCAAGCGTCATGAAGATCAGGTCATGACCTTCCTGATGGTCCTGCCGATTTTCCTGCTGGTCGCCGGGCTGCTTGGCACCATTATCGTGGTGGTCAAAAAGAAATACTGTAACGCCTGATCGCCCGCCGCCCCGCTAAACCGGGGCGATTACACGCCCTGTAACGTTCTGATCCTCGCCGCGTCCTCACCCGGCGTCATGCCAAAATAGCGCTTAAATTCCCGACTGAATTGCGAAGCGCTTTCGTAACCTACCCGCATCGCCGCCGCGCTGGCCTTCATGCCATCGTGGATCATCAGCATCCGCGCCTTATGCAGGCGATACGATTTCAGATACTGCAACGGCGAGGTGCTGGTGACCGATTTGAAATTATGGTGAAACGCGGAGACGCTCATATTCGCTTCGGCAGCGAGCTGATCAACGCTCAGGTTCTCGGTGTAGTGGCTTTCGATGCGCTTGAGCACCCGGCTGATCAGGCTGAAATGCGTCTGGCGGCTGACCAGCGCCAGCAGTGCGCCCCCACGCGGGCCGGTGAGAACGTGATAAAGAAGCTCGCGGATAATCTGCCTGCCGAGAATGCGCGCATCCAGCGGGCGCTCCATTACGTCCAGCAGCCGCTCCGCCGCGCAGAGAATGTCATCCGACAGCACCGACGAGTTAATACCGCTCGCCGATGAGCCAGGCTGAAAACTCTCGTCTTCACCAATATCCATCAGCAGTTCCTGCAATTGCAGGATATCCACATTCAGGCGCAGCCCGGCCAGCGGCACTTCCGGCGTGGCGTAGGTTTCGCACTCGAACGGCAGCGGTACGGTAAGCAGCAGATACTCATTGGTGTCATAGCGAAAAACGCGCTCATTGATATAACCAATTTTATAGCCGGAAAAGAGAAAAACGATCCCCGGCTGATACATCACCGGCGTGCGCGTCCCCGGCTGGGTGCCGTACAGCAGACGCACGTCCGGCAGCAGGGTGCTCAGGGATTTTTCGTTAGCTCTTAGCAGGTTAATTTTTTCGGTGAGTTGCTGGCAGATTTCCTGACGGTCCATAATGGGTCATCTCCGGGGCGCAATGAGGGAATATGAGTGTGCCTGCATTTATCCGCATTCTCCAGCGCCGTGGAGAAATGGGCAAGAGATCGACAGGAATATGCATTGAGAGCAGACCACAGCACGCCCACAATGAAAGCCTGTTTTTTCACCCACATTAGGGAACGAACAATGAATAATTTTACTCTGCATACCCCCACCCGCATCCTGTTTGGTAAAGGCGCGATTGCCGATCTGCGTGCGCAGATCCCGGCTGACGCCCGCGTACTTATCACTTATGGCGGCGGTAGCGTGAAAAAAACCGGCGTGCTGGATCAGGTTCACAGCGCGCTCGCCGGGCTGGACGTGCGCGAATTCGGCGGCATTGAGCCAAACCCGTCTTATGAAACGCTGATGAACGCGGTAAAAATTGCCCGCGATGACCACATCACTTTTCTGCTGGCCGTCGGCGGCGGTTCAGTTCTCGACGGCACTAAATTTATTGCCGCCGCCGCTCACTACCCGGACGGCATCGATCCGTGGCACATTTTGCAAACCAGCGGCAGCGAAATCAAAAGCGCAATCCCGATGGGCTCCGTCCTGACCCTGCCCGCCACCGGATCTGAATCCAACAAAGGCGCGGTGATCTCGCGTAAAACGACTGGCGACAAGCAGGCGTTTCACTCTCCGTTCGTGCAGCCGGTCTTTGCGGTTCTCGACCCGGTTTACACCTACACTCTGCCGCCGCGCCAGGTCGCTAACGGCGTGGTCGATGCATTCGTTCACACCGTTGAACAGTACGTCACTTATCCGGTGAACGGCAAAATCCAGGATCGTTTTGCGGAAGGCATTCTGCTGACGCTGATTGAAGACGGCCCGAAAGCGCTTCAGGAGCCGGAAAACTACGATGTGCGCGCCAACGTCATGTGGGCGGCGACCCAGGCGCTCAACGGCCTGATCGGCGCGGGCGTGCCGCAGGACTGGGCCACCCATATGCTGGGCCATGAGCTAACGGCGATGCACGGCCTCGATCACGCGCAGACGCTGGCGGTCGTGCTGCCCGCGCTGTGGAATGAAAAGCGTGCTGCCAAGCGCGGCAAGCTGCTCCAGTACGCCGAACGCGTCTGGAATATTACCGAGGGTAGCGAAGACGAGCGCATTGACGCCGCCATCGCCGCCACCCGTCACTTCTTCGAACAGCTCGGCGTGCCGACCCGCCTTTCCGGCTACGGCCTGGACGGTAGCTCTATCCCGGCGCTGCTGGCGAAGCTGGAAGAGCACGGGATGACCGCGCTGGGCGAACACGGTGATATCACCCCCGACATCAGCCGCCGGATTTACGAAGCGGCACGTTAACCATTTCATCTCCCGGCTTTCGTTTTTGACTTTTTCGTCCAGACTTAATGCACACAACTTCGCCGGAGGACACTTCGGCGAGTTTTCAAAAAGGAGGTATGCATGACACATCCAGGCGTAATCAAACTTCAGGACGGCAACATCATGCCGCAGCTGGGGCTCGGCGTGTGGAAGGCAGGCAATGACGAGGTTGTCCAGGCCATTCATAAAGCGCTGGAGACCGGTTATCGTTCCATCGATACCGCGGCCGCGTACAAAAATGAAGACGGTGTAGGGAAAGCGTTACAGAGCGCTGGCATCCCGCGCGATGAACTGTTCATCACCACCAAGCTGTGGAATGACGATCAGAAACGTCCTCGTGAAGCCTTGCAGGAGAGCCTTGAAAAGCTTCAGCTCGATCACGTCGATCTCTACCTGATGCACTGGCCGGTTCCGGCGATCGATCGCTATGTTGAAGCGTGGCAGGGCATGATCGATCTGCAAAAAGAGGGGCTGATCAAGAGCATCGGCGTCTGTAACTTCCAGATCAACCACCTGCAACGGCTGATTGACGAAACGGGCGTAACGCCGGTGATCAACCAGATCGAACTGCACCCGCTGTTACAGCAGCGCCAGCTTCATGCGTGGAACGCGACGCATAAGATCCAGACCGAATCCTGGAGCCCGCTGGCACAGGGCGGCGAAGGCGTATTTGACCAGAAAATCATTCGCGATTTAGCCGACAAATACGGTAAAACGCCCGCACAAATTGTTATCCGCTGGCATCTTGATAACGGGCTGGTGGTGATCCCGAAATCAGTCACGCCGTCGCGCATCGTAGAAAACTTCGGCGTCTGGGACTTCCGTCTGGATAAAGACGAACTGGGCGAAATTGCCAAACTGGATCAGGGCAAACGTCTGGGACCGGACCCGGATCACTTCGGCGGCTGATTCCCCGTCACATTTTCCATTAATTCACGATGACATATCTCCGGCGGCGGCAGTTGCGTCGTCGCCGGGATCTGGCAGACCACAGCAAACTGCGCCCCGTCAAAAGCGTGCGAATTACCGAACGCGCCGCCCAAATTAAACGTGTTTACCTGCCCGGCAGCAGGAACCTGTAATTTAGCCTGGTGTATCCAGTCAATCGGGCCGATCGGAATAAAGAACGCCAATTCATGTTTCCCGGAAAACGTAAAACGCCCTGCACCATCGGATTGCGTCGTTTCTGAACCGGCATTACTTTCGAGGGTGACCTGCTGGTCCGCGAGCGGCTGTCCCTGACTATTGAGCATCAGCCCTTCCACCTTCGGCTGCGACTGGTACCAGGTGACGCAGCCGCTCTGTAACAGCGCGGCGCTAATCAATGCTGGCCAGAATTTTTTATTCATTCTTATTGTCCTTCACGGCGTCTGCATGTTGCGCATCAGCGCTCATAGTAATACGCGTTAGTCCGCCACGCTAAACCGCCCGGCAGACCAGGCTGCCGGGCAAAGCATTTAACGTCCGGCAACCTTCCCACGTTTTTTATTACCCGCAGGTATCTGCCGCTGGTGCGCCACCGGCGTATGCTTCGTCAGCGCCGGGCGGGTATTACGGTTCTGCCGCCGGGCTTCGCGCATCTCTTCGAGGGTCGGCGCGGGTACCAGGCAGTCGCGGCGACCACCAATCAGATGCTTTTTGCCCATCTCTTCCAGCGCCTGGCGGATCAGCGGCCAGTTGGCCGGATCGTGATAGCGCAGCAGCGCTTTATGCAGGCGGCGCTGTTTATCTCCTTTCGGCACCACCACGTCTTCACTCTTGTAATCAATCTTAGCCAGCGGGTTTTTGCCGGTATAATACATGGTGGTCGAGTTGGCGAGCGGCGACGGATAGAAGTTCTGCACCTGATCGAGACGGAAACGGTGCTGCTTCAGCCACAGCGCCAGATTCACCATGTCCTCATCGCGGGTGCCAGGGTGCGCGGAGATAAAATACGGGATCAGATACTGCTCTTTCCCCGCCTGCTTCGAATAGGTATCAAACAGCTCCTTAAAGCGGTGATAGCTACCCATCCCCGGCTTCATCATCTTCGACAGCGGGCCTTCTTCGGTATGTTCCGGGGCGATCTTCAGATAGCCGCCCACGTGATGGGTCGCCAGCTCCTTAATATAACGCGGGTCCGCCACCGCCAGATCGTAACGCACGCCGGAAGCAATCAGAATCTTCTTCACGCCCTGCAGATCGCGGGCGCGGCGATAAAGATCAATCGTTGGCTGATGGTTGGTATCCATATGCGGGCAGATCTCCGGGTACACGCACGAGAGCCTGCGGCAGGTCTGCTCGGCGCGCGGCGAGGTGCAGCGCAGCATATACATATTGGCCGTGGGGCCGCCCAGATCGGAGATCACCCCGGTAAAGCCAGGCACCGAGTCGCGAATGGCTTCGATCTCATTGATGATCGAGTCCTCGGAACGGCTTTGAATGATGCGCCCTTCATGCTCGGTGATCGAGCAAAACGCGCAGCCGCCAAAACAGCCGCGCATAATGTTGATGGAAAAGCGGATCATCTCATAGGCCGGAATGCGGGCCTGACCATATGCCGGATGCGGCACGCGCTGGTACGGCAGGGCAAACACGCTGTCCATCTCTTCGGTGGAGAGCGGAATGGCGGGCGGGTTGATCCACAGATAGCGATCGCCATGCTTCTGCATCAGCGCCCGCGCGCAGCCGGGGTTGGTTTCATGATGCAAAATGCGTGATGCGTGGGCGTAAAGCACTTTGTCGCCCTTCACTTTCTCGAACGACGGCAGCAGCACGTAGGTTTTTTCCCACGGTTTCGGACGCGGCGGCTGCACGGTCACGCGCTTCGCCTCTGACTTTTGCGGGGCAACCGGTTTGTTATCGGCGCACGGCAGATCGTCGCCGTAAGGATGCGGGATCGGGTCGATTTTGCCCGGCGTGTCCAGCCGCGTGGAGTCCACCCCGCTCCAGCCCGGCAGCGCTTCTTTAACGATAATCGCAGTATTACGCACGTCGCGGATCTGACTGACAGATTCTCCCATCGCCAGACGGTGTGCCACTTCCACCAGCGGACGCTCGCCGTTGCCGAAAATCAACATGTCGGCTTTGGAATCAACCAGCACCGAGCGGCGCACGGTATCCGACCAGTAATCATAGTGCGCGGTACGGCGCAGGCTGGCTTCGATGCCGCCGAGGATCACCGGTACGTCTTTCCACGCCTCTTTACAGCGCTGGGTATAGGCCAGCGTGGCGCGATCCGGGCGTTTGCCCGCCACGTTATCCGGGGTGTAAGCATCGTCATGACGCAGGCGGCGATCCGCCGTATAACGGTTGATCATCGAGTCCATATTGCCTGCCGTTACGCCGAAAAACAGATTCGGCTTGCCGAGGCGCATAAAGTCCTCTTTGCTGTTCCAGTCCGGCTGGGCGATGATCCCCACCCGGAAGCCCTGCGCTTCCAGCATCCGCCCGCAGATCGCCATGCCGAAGCTCGGATGATCCACGTAAGCATCGCCGGTAACAATGATAATGTCGCAGCTATCCCAGCCCAGTTGATCCATCTCTTCACGCGACATCGGCAAAAACGGCGCGGGGCCAAAACAGGCGGCCCAGTACTGCGGCCAGGAGAAAAGGTCACGATCCGGCTGGATCAGGGAAATTGCGCTCATAATGCTTCCGGGGAAAAAATAATCAAAGGGCGAGGATTATAAGCCCGATTTCAACAGAAATCGAAGGGTTAATGCAGGATGCCGCCGGACAGGTTATCCGGCGCGCGGTACAACACAGTGAGACCGTCGAAAATGACCAGCAGAGTAAGATAACCGCCTGCGGTCATCATCCAAAACGTGACGAACCGATACCCTGCTTCGCTGCTCCTCACTGGACGTCCTTGTCCGTATTGCTGCTTTTAAGGCGCAGGATTCACCAGCAGTTGCCCGATAGATCCCCGATCCGCCATTTCCAGCGTCTGGCTGGCGTACTGGAACGGGAAATGCGCCCACGAGGGCTGACCGAAGTACACCAGCAGTTCAACCTGACCGTCGATCCAGACGGTATCTTTCCAGCCCCGGTCTTCCGGGAACGGCATCGCGCCGTTGACGTTGCGGATCTGGAACATCACGCCTTCAATATGGAAAGATTGCGGCATATCGGCGCGCACCGTCCAGCGCTCCCAGGTGCCCTGCTGGGCGGTGATATCCACGCGCTGCGGGTCCCAGAGCTGGCCGTTAATACCCGGATCGTCGCCGAGGCTGATATCGCGGCTGCGCACCGCCGCGCCGCTGATCAGCTCCGCCGGAAGCAGGCGCTGCGGCAGGCTGTCGGTGACCAGCGGGAGCAGGCCCGTCGGGCGCAGAGTCAGCACCAGCGTGGAAATCAAAATGCTTGATGGCTCAAAGAAGCCGCGAATGCGGTCCATAATGCCCGCCGCTTCACCGCAGGTGATCGAGACTTCATCACCATTGGTCATGTCGACGAGGATCTCGCGCCGCTCGCCCGGTGCCAGCGAAAGCTGTTTGACGGAAACCGGCGCGGGCAGGAATCCCTGATCGCCGGAAATGACGTGGATCGCCCGACCGTCGCTCATTTGCAGCTGGTAGCGGCGGGAGTTGGAGGCGTTGAGCAGGCGCAGGCGCACCCAGCCACGCGATACTTCAACGTAAGGGCTTTGCGCGCCGTTCACCAGCAGCGTATCGCCAACAAAACCGCCGCTGCCCGGCTCGCTGTACTCCGGCGTACCGAAGTTATCCAGCCGTTTATCCTGAATAATGACGGGGAAATCATCCACGCCGTAATGACCTGGGATCGGCAGTGATTTGCTGATCTCATCTTCTACCAGCCACATGCCCGCCAGACCCTGATAAACCTGTTCTGCCATCCGGTTCGGCGTATTGGCGTGATACCACAGCGTGGCCGCGTTCTGGCGGATCGGTAATACGGGTGCCCAGTCGGCATTCGGCGACATCATCCGCGCCGCACCGCCAATCAGCGGCCCCGGCACCTGAAGGCCGCTTATGGTCATCGCCACGTTTTCGGTCATCCGGTTACTGTAGATGAGCTTGACGTCATCCCCGCGCCAGACGCGGATCGTCGGCCCCAGATAACGGCCGTTGATCCCCCAGACGGGCGCACGCGTTCCCGGCGTAAACGTCCAGTGCGAGCGCTGAAGCGTCAGAAAAAGCGGCTGCCCGCGACGCGACTCCAGCAAAGGAGGGACCGGCAGAGCCTGCTGCTGTCCGGCTGCATTTGCCCTCAGCGGCACCGCACCAGCGCAGAGCGCCAACCCTGATGCCTGAACAAACTGACGCCGACTGAGTGACATATTGACTCCGTTGAGACCAAAAAAAGTAAGAGGGTTCCGTTTCCCGCCGGACAAACCGGATTAACGCTGTTCCGCCGCTTCCCGCTCGGCAACTTCTTTATCCAGCTCGGCAATTTTTGCCGCCATCACTTCACGGCAGTGGGTGGCGAGATCGCGGACCTGATCTTTACCCCAGCGGCTGGTATCAATGGGTGGCAACATTTCAACAATCACCAGCCCGTTATTCAGTCGGTTAAGCTTAATTTTATTGGACGTATTAGAAACGCACACCGGGATCACCGGCACGCCTGCGGCAATCGCCGCGTGAAATGCACCGGTCTTGAACGGCAGCAGGCCGCGTCCACGGCTGCGGGTGCCTTCCGGGAACATCCAGATAGAGATACGGCGCTTTTTGAATTGATCGACCACGGCGGCGATGGTGCTGTGCGCGCGTGAGCGGTTGTTACGGTCAATCAGCAGGTTCCCGGTCAGCCAGTAAAGCAGGCCAAAAAACGGAACCCAGATCAGGCTTTTTTTACCGACGGTAACGGTCGGTGGCTGGACGATGCCGGAGGCGGTGACCATATCGTAGTTGTTCTGATGGTTCGCAATATAAATAGCGTTACCGTAGCTGCCCGCATCGGCAGGCATCCGCCGTTCAACCTTCAGGCCGAAGACGGGCGCGAGACGGGCAAACAGATGACCAAATGTAGCAACGTGCTTAGGATTACGCGGACTAAAAAGACAATAAATACAGCCAAATACGCATACCAGAATGCTATAAATGACCACAACAATTAAACGCAAAATTGAAAGCATAGCTACCTCTAACACCCGGACCGTTTAGAATTATTCAGGATATTAACCCGGTCCGCCGTCATGTGAATTGCAGGTTCCCGAAGGGGTATTGTTATTCGCAGCGCGTGAATTAACAACGATTTTACAGCAATTTTATTGCTTCCCCTTCCACGTTGGGAAGGGGAAATCAGGATGTTTTATTCTTCGCTATCGCCCGCGCTCGCCCGGTGTGGAGAGTCGATATCCACGCGGTCGATTTTTTGCAGCCCGCGCATCAGGGAACCGCGGCGTCCGCGTTCACCGACCACTTTCTGCAACTCTTCCGGGCGCAGTTTGATCTTGCGCTTGCCGACGTGGATAGTCAGCGTGCTCTGTGGCGGCAGCACAAAGAGATGCGCCAGGCCGTCCGTTCCCGCCGCCGCTTCCGCTGAAGGGATGCTGATAATCTTGTTCCCCTTCCCTTTCGACAACTGCGGCAGGTCGCTGACCGGGAACATCAGCATCCGTCCGGCATGGGTGATGGCCAGCAGCATGTCGGATTCATCTTCAACGATCAGCGGCGGCAGCACGTGAGCGTTTTCCGGCAGCGTAATCAGCGTCTTGCCTGCGCGGTTGCGCGAGACCAGATCGTTAAAGGTGCAGACAAAGCCGTAGCCCGCATCCGACGCCATCAGCAGCTTCTGCTCGTCGCCGGTCATCAGCATATGCTCAACCGTCGCGCCCGGCGGCAGCGTCAGCTTGCCGGTCAGCGGCTCGCCCTGCCCGCGTGCCGATGGCAAAGTAATCGGATCGATCGCATAGCTGCGGCCAGTGGTATCAATGAACACCACCGGCTGATTGCTCTTGCCTTTTACCGAGGCTTTCCAGCTATCGCCCGCTTTATAGTTCAGCCCCTGCGCGTCGATGTCGTGGCCTTTGGCGCTGCGCACCCAGCCCATCTGCGACAGCACGATAGTCACCGGTTCTGACGGCAGCATGTCATGCTCGCTCATGGCTTTCGCTTCTTCGCGCTCGTGCAGCGGGGAACGACGGTCATCGCCAAACGCTTCCGCATCGGCCTGTAGCTCTTTCTTCAGCAGGGTATTCATTTTACGTTCGGACGCCAGAATGCCCTGCAGTTGATCGCGTTCTTTTTCCAGTTCCGCTTGCTCGCCGCGAATTTTCACTTCTTCCAGTTTGGCGAGGTGGCGCAATTTCAGTTCGAGGATGGCTTCGGCCTGGGTTTCGCTGATGCCAAAACGCGACATCAGCGCTGGTTTCGGTTCATCTTCGCTGCGGATGATCTCAATCACTTCGTCGATATTGAGAAACGCCACCAGCAAACCTTCAAGGATATGCAGGCGCTTAAGGACTTTCTCCAGACGGTAATTCAGACGGCGACGCACGGTATCGCGGCGGAACACCAGCCATTCGCTGAGGATTTCCAGCAGGTTTTTCACCGCCGGACGCCCGTCAAGGCCGATCATGTTCAGGTTGATGCGATAGCTTTTTTCCAGATCGGTCGTGGCGAACAGGTGGTTCATTACCTGATCCATATCCACGCGGTTGGAGCGCGGCACAATCACCAGACGGGTCGGGTTTTCGTGATCGGATTCATCGCGCAGGTCATCGACCATCGGCAGCTTTTTATTGCGCATCTGGGCGGCGATCTGCTCCAGCACGCGCGCCCCGGAGGTCTGGTGCGGCAGCGCGGTAATCACCACCGCGCCGTCTTCTTTTTTCCACACCGCACGCATCCGCACGGAGCCGCGACCGTTTTCGTAGATTTTACGGATTTCAGCGCGGGAGGTGATGATTTCCGCTTCGGTCGGGTAATCCGGCCCCTGCACGATATCCAGCAGTTCGTCGAGGCTGGTTTTCGGCTGCTCAATCAGCGTAATGGCGGCTTTGGCGATTTCGCGCAGGTTATGCGGCGGAATATCCGTCGCCATTCCCACCGCGATGCCAGTAGTACCATTAAGCAGAATATTCGGCAGGCGCGCAGGCAGCATTTTCGGCTCCTGCAACGTGCCGTCGAAGTTCGGCACCCAGTCCGCCGTGCCCTGGCCCAGCTCGCCCAGCAGAAGTTCTGCATATTTTGACAGCCGCGATTCGGTATAACGCATCGCCGCGAAGGATTTCGGATCGTCCGGCGCGCCCCAGTTCCCTTGCCCGTCCACCAGCGGATAGCGGTAAGAGAACGGCTGTGCCATCAGGACCATCGCTTCATAACAGGCGCTGTCGCCGTGCGGATGGTACTTACCGAGGACGTCGCCGACGGTACGGGCGGATTTTTTAAATTTCGCGCTGGCATTCAGCCCCAGTTCCGACATCGCATACACGATGCGGCGCTGAACCGGCTTCAGGCCATCGCCAATAAATGGCAATGCCCGATCCATGATGACGTACATGGAGTAGTTCAGGTAGGCGTTTTCTGTGAATTCATGTAGCGCAAGGCGCTCTGCCATATCGCTCATTGATTGTGATTCCTCAACTTGTACCCGGCTATTGATGGGCAATATTGCCGCAGATACTACCCTATCTGCGGCGTTGAGTCACAAAGAAAAAGGGCCGGAGAACCGGCCCGGCAGGGGATTATTTCGTCACTTTATTGACGTGCTTAACATCAATTTCAACAGAGTTGCGGCCTTTATCGACTTCCCCCTGAATTTCAACGGTATCCTGCGGGGTAATGGTCACGCCGTTCCAGCGCTTGTCGTCGATATCGACATTAATCGTACCGGAAGCATCTTTGAACAGATACAGTTCGTCGCCTACTCGCTCAACCAGCGTACCGCGCAGGGTAACCGGCGCATCGTCATTGAGTTTTTTCGCATTCTCAACCGTGACCGCGCTGCTGTTCGGGCCATTGAAGCCCCCGTTTTGCGTGGCGTTCTGGGTGCCGTTTGGTCCGTTAAATCCACCCTGGGTGGCAGCAAACGCCGGGGCAGCGCAAATCGCAAGAATAGCCGTCATTGCAGCAAATTTTTTCATCTGATCTTCTCCCTTCGGTTTATTTCATCTTTATTAAACAGTGTAATACTTAACAACTTCTTAACTGGAAAAAATAAAAATTTTCAGCCTGTTCCGGGTATGAGAAGATCGCAGGCTATCTTCATCGGGGCACAAGGAGCGTCAGATGCGTATTTTGTTGATAGAAGACGACAAACTGATCGGCGATGGCTTAAAAGCCGGATTAACAAAAATGGGCTTTAATCTCGACTGGTTTACCAGAGGTGAAGACGGACGCGCGGCGCTGTATAGCGCGCCCTACGATGCGGTTATTCTCGATCTGACGCTGCCCGGCATGGACGGCCTTGATATTCTGCGCGAGTGGCGCGAAAAAGGGCGCGACGAGCCGGTGCTGATCCTCACCGCCCGCGATGCGCTGGCGCAGCGCGTGGAAGGGCTGCGCCTCGGGGCGGACGATTATCTGTGCAAGCCATTTGCGCTCATTGAGGTTGCCGCCCGGCTGGAAGCGGTGATCCGCCGCGCCCACGGTAAGCCCCGCAGCGAACTGCGCCACGGTCAGGTCATGCTGGACCCCGGCAATCTGGTGGCGACGCTTGCCGGTGAACCGCTCGCGCTCAAGCCGAAAGAATTTGCCCTGCTGGAACTGTTACTGCGCAACGCCGGGCGCGTGCTGCCGCGTAAGTTGATCGAAGAAAAACTCTATTCCTGGGATGATGAAGTGTCCAGCAACACCGTGGAAGTTCACGTCCACCATCTGCGCCGCAAGCTCGGTAACGAATTTATTCGCACCGTGCATGGCATCGGCTACACCTTAGGTGATGCATGATTTTTACCCAGCGCCTGAGCCTGCGCGTCAGGCTGACCCTGCTTTTTTTACTGCTGGCCCTCACCGCCTGGTGCTGCGCCAGTCTGGTGGCGTGGCATCAGACGGCAAAACAGCTCAACACGCTGTTTGATACCCAGCAGCTCCAGTTTGCCAGACGGCTTAGCGCGATGGATTTTAACGAACTGCGCCTGCCGCAACCGCCCCTGACGCCCTCGCGCAAGATTAAAAACGGTCACTACGACGACGACGTGATGGCCTTTACCATCTACAGCAGCGACGGCACGATGGTGCTGCATGATGGCGAGAATGGCCGCGATATTCCCTATAATTATCAGCAGGATGGATTCGAAAACGGCTATCTCACCACCGACGACGACACGTGGCGTTTGTTATGGCTGACGACGCCGGATAACCGCTACCGTATCGTGGTCGCCCAGGAGTGGGAATACCGCGAAGAGATGGCGCTGAAGATCATCACCTCCCAGCTCACGCCGTGGCTGATTGCGTTGCCGCTGATGTTGCTGCTGCTGATCGCGCTGTTAAGCCGCGAACTGCGCCCGCTGAAGAGACTGACCCACACCCTGCGCCACCGCTCGCCGGAATCGGCGGACTCACTGAGCACCAAAGGCGTACCCAGCGAGGTGCGCCCGCTGGTCGAAGCGCTCAACCATCTGTTTCTGCGCACCTGGGAAATGATGACCCGCGAGCGGCGGTTTACGTCCGATGCCGCGCACGAGCTGCGCAGCCCGCTCACCGCACTGAAGGTGCAGACGGAGGTCGCCCAGCTTTGTATGGACGATCCTGACGCGCGCAGCAAAGCGCTGGCCCAATTGCATACCGGCATCGACCGCGCGGCGCGGCTGGTGGAGCAGCTTCTGACCCTGTCGCGACTGGATTCGCTGGAAAATCTCGACGACGTGCAACCCGTCCACCTTGCCGATCTGCTGCAATCGGCGGTGATGGATATTTATCATCCCGCGCATCAGGCGGGCGTAGAGGTGGGGCTGCATATCGCCGCCCAGAACGTCACCCTGACCGGGCAACCGCTGCTATTAAGCCTGCTGGTGCGTAACCTGCTCGACAACGCCGTGCGCTACAGTCCGCCGGGCAGCAAGGTTTACGTCACGCTGAACAGCCGAAGCTTTATGGTGCGTGACAACGGTCCCGGCGTCAGCGATGAAACGCTGGCGCGGCTCGGCGAACGCTTTTACCGCCCGCCGGGGCAGGATGAAACCGGCAGCGGGCTGGGGCTGTCTATCGTGCAGCGCATCGCCACGCTGCATAAAATGTCGGTGACGTTCTCACATGCGCCGGAAGGCGGGTTTGATGTTCAGGTGCGCTGGTGATCTGATTATTGCTCTGAACGCAAAAGTCTTTGCACATTTTGCCAATGTTACCGCTGTGCCCCATGCCGTAAAATGCCCGGCAAACGCAATATACCGGGAACACACAATGAGCAATATTTTGATTATCAACGGCGCGAAGAAATTCGCCCACTCTAACGGCCAGCTTAATGACACCATGACCGAAGTGGCAGAAACCTTTCTGCGCGACGTCGGTCATCAGGTGCGCGTAGTGCGTGCGGAAAGCGACTACGACGTGAAAGAGGAAGTGCAGAATTTCCTCTGGGCCGACACTATCATCTGGCAAATGCCGGGCTGGTGGATGGGCGCCCCCTGGACGGTGAAAAAATATATCGATGACGTGTTTACCGAAGGTCATGGCGCACTGTACGCCAGCGACGGTCGTACCCGCTCTGATGCCAGCAAAAAGTATGGTTCCGGCGGTCTGCTGCAAGGTAAAAAATATATGCTTTCGCTGACCTGGAACGCGCCGCTGGACGCATTTACCGACCCGGAACAGTTCTTCCACGGCGTCGGCGTGGACGGCGTATACCTGCCGTTCCACAAGGCGAATCAGTTTCTGGCGCTCGAACCTCTGCCGACATTTATCGCCAACGACGTGATTAAATTGCCCGACGTCCCGCGTGATATCGCAGAATACCGCAAGCATCTGGCGGCGATTTTTGGTTAAATACAGGAATTATTCACAGAAGGAGTTGAGTAACCATGTTGACCGTTATTGCTGAAATTCGCACCCGTCCTGGACAGCATCACCGCCAGGCGGTACTGGATCAGTTTGCGAAAACTGTTCCGCTCGTACTTCAGGAAGAAGGCTGCCACGGCTATGCGCCGCTGGTCGATCACGCGGCGGGCGTCAGCTTCCAGACTACCGCTCCCGATTCCATCATCATGCTGGAACAGTGGGAAAGCGTGGCTCACCTTGAAGCGCACCTGCAAACGCCGCATATGAAAGCGCACGGCGAAGCGGTGAAAGGCAGCGTACTGGAAACGCACATTCGCATTCTCGAAGCCGGTATCTGACCGCAACAGTAGCGCGAACGGGCAAACCTCCGATCCGGTTTGCCCGGTCAGCCCCCGCTGATTTATATTCCCGCCCCCCCCGGTGAAGCGTTAATAAACATTCACCATTTCAATAAATACAAACAATTCACATAGAAAATACAAATAAAAAAAATGGCTTTAATAAAAGCTATTTTTCGGCAACCGGACGCAATGTCCGATTGGGTGTTTTTTATGTGATTTAAACCGCATTCACCCCGTCCCTTTTATCGATATTATCCGTATATAAATAAGCGCATGGAGAAGTTGCCGAATGGAGATATTACTTGCCCTGGTTGCCGGGTTAATTACCGCATTTATTTTTACATTCATTAAATTACCCATTTCTGCCCTTCGGATGTGGTCGGGGAGCGCGGGGTAAATTATGTCTGGTCGCTATAAGCAAATGCGCCAACGTTTTATCCTTCTTGAAATTAAGAAAAATAAAAGCGTAAAAATTAACGCGCTCGCCGCCCAGCTCGCCCGCGGAGAAAACATCACCGCCGCGCTGACCTACGCCAGCGCCTTTGCATCGCTGGCCGGGGAGCGCGAAGGGGCATCGAATATGCCGGAACATAGCGCCGTCATTGAAAGGCTCCACTCACTCATAGATTGATATTGATATAAAACGCATCGCCGACGGATATGGCGATGTTTGATCTCTCGCGTGACTTATGATTTTTCACTAAAGGAATACATTGCTATGTCTACCGCACAATGGCCAGCGTTAACGCTGGAAAAAAGAATCTCGCTGATGTCAGTTCCGGCCAACGGCCGCGTGCCGATCGTCATCGACAGCGATACTTATAACGAAATCGACGATCAAATGGCGATCGCCTGGGCGTACCTTAACCCGCAGCGCCTCGATCTTCAGGCAGTGTATGCCGCCCCGTTTACCAACCATTTTTTTGGCGAAGGCAGCTCACATACTTACGTCGATAATCCTGAAACGGGCATGACGCTCAGCGTCGAAGAGATCCACCGGGTCTTTGAAAAGCTCCCGCTGCGTCAGGCGCGACCAGGCATTTTTAAAGGCGCGACGCGCTACCTGACTGGCAGCGAAACGCCGGAATGTTCGCCCGCCGTCGCCGATTTGATTGCCCGCGCCCGTTCCGCCACGCAGACGCTGCATGTGCTTAGCATCGCCGCCCCGACCAATATCGCCAGCGCCCTGCTGCTCGCCCCGGATATTATCGACAAAATCCATGTGATCTGGCTCGGCGGCAACAGCTACGACTGGAAAGATAATCAGGAATTCAATTTGATGCAGGATATCGCCGCCAGCCGCGTGCTGTTTGACAGCGGCGTGGCACTGACGCAAATCCCCTGCTTCGGCGTGGCGAACTGCATGGCGTCGTCGGTGCCGGAAATGCAGTTTTACTTCGCCAGTACCAGCCGCATCGGCAGCTATTTCGCGGAGATCGCCCCGCGCTGTCCGTGGATCGGCTTCGCTTCCCGCAAGGTTATCTGGGATATCACTACCGTCGGTTACGTGCTGGACCCGGACTGGTACACCTGCCAGTACCGCCCTGCCCCGCTCATCAACGACAACCTGAGCTGGAGCTTTGACAACCGTCGCCATCTGATTCGGGTAGTGCAATTCATTGAGCGCGACAATCTGTTCAGGGACATGTTTCGCAAAATTATTGACGCCGATAAGGAGGGATGATGCGAATTCTCATCCTGTGTCTGGGGATCGTGGTGCTGCTGGCGATTGCGCTGCTCTTTTCCGCCAACCGTCGGGCGATTAATCTGCGCACCGTGGGCGGCGCGTTTGCCATTCAGGCCGGACTGGCGGCGTTTATTTTGTACGTCCCGGCGGGAGAAAAAATCCTGCTGGCGATTTCCAACAGTCTGTCTGGCGTACTCACCTACTCTTCTGAGGGGATCAATTTTCTGTTTGGCGATCTGGGCCGTTTTAAAATGGGCTTCCTGTTCGCCTTCCACGTCCTGCCGATCATCATCTTTATGTCGGCGCTGTTCTCGGTGCTGTATTACCTGGGCATTATGCAGTGGGCGATCCGCATCATTGGCACCGGTATTCATAAACTGTTGAAAACCAGCCCGGCGGAGTCGATGGCGGCAACGGCCAATATTTTTGCCGGGAATACCGATGTGTTTGTGCTGATGCGCCCGTATGCGCCGAAAATGACCCGCTCCGAGCTGTTCGCCCTGATGTGCGGCGGCGTGGCGTCGATTGCCGGATCGGTGTTGGTCGGCTACGCCAGCATGGGGATTGAAATTCGCTACCTGGTGGCGGCGTCGTTTATGTCCGCACCAGGCGGGCTGCTGATGGCGAAGATCCTCTACCCGGAAACCGAAACGGAGAGCGTCGCCGACGTTTCCGGCGAAATGGCTGCCGGCGAGGAAAAGCCGATTAACATCGTCGAAGCAGCCACGAACGGGGCCAGCCAGGGGCTGAAGCTGGCGGTGAACGTGGGCGCGATGCTGCTGGCGTTGATTGCGCTGATCGCCATGGTTAACGGGCTGCTTGGCTGGGCGTTCGGTCTGTTCGGGATGGAAAACGTCAGCCTGCAACTGATCTTCAGCTACCTGTTCGCCCCTGTCGCCTGGCTGCTGGGTGTGCCTTTGTCCGAGATCCTGCAAGTGGGGAATTTGCTTGGGCAGAAGCTGGTGCTCAATGAGTTTGTGGCCTACACCAGCTTTATTCCGCTGAAAGACAGCCTCTCCGACTATTCACAAATTATTGTGATTATGGCGCTGGCGGGGTTCGCCAACCTCTCCGCGCCTGCGGCGCTGATCGGCGTGCTGGGCGGGATTGTGCCTGCGCAAAAAAGCTTTATCGCCAAAATGGGGGCGAAGGTGATCCTCGCCGGTACGCTGTCGAATCTGATGAGCGCCGCGTTGACCGGGCTGTTTTTCCTGATTGCGCATTGAACAGCGGGCGAATCATTTCCCCCGCTCAAAGTTGAAAAAGCCCTGAAATGCCCGGCTGACGCCACGTCGCCGGGCCATATGCCTACCAGTACGGCTTCCAGCTTTGCGACAGCCGCATCAGGGCTTCGACGTAGAAATAATCCCCCCAGCTACTGCACTCATCCACCCCTTTATCACTGGTAAGATGATACACGGAATGTTTTAGCAGGCCGTTTCCCGGCTCGCTCAGCCCGGTCAGATAGTTTTCCGTCAGCGAAACAAATATTTTGACCGCCCAGTGCTGATACGTTTCCCGGTCAGGATCGGTCAGCGGTAGCTGCTTCACCAGTTCCAGCAGGCCGCATACCGCAATCGCCGCCGATGAGGAATCGCGCAGGGCATCGCTGCCGACCAGCGCCAGATCCCAGTGGCAAACCGCATCCTCCGGCAGACGATTCAGAAAATAGTTGGCCAGCCGTTTTGACAGTGCCACCATGTTTTTATCGCCGGTATAAAGATAGCTCAGCAGGAAGCCGTAAATGCCCCACGCCTGACCGCGCGACCAGCAGGAATCATCCGCATAGCCCTGCTGGGTGTTCCCGTAGCGCGCCTCGCCAGTCACGACGTCCATATAATAGGTGTGGAACGTCGATGCGTCCGGGCGGATCAGGTATTTTGCCGCCTGCATGACGTGCGCTTTTGCCGCCTGGGCATAGCGCGGATCGCCGGTCTGCTCCGTCGCCCAGTACAGCAACGGCAGATTCATATTGCAGTCGATGATCATTCTCCCCGCCTGTTCAGGATCGGTCAGATCGCCCCACGCCTGAATGATATGTGCTTTCGCGTGAAAACGTTCCAGCAGCGCATCCGCCGCCAGCAGCGAAAAGCCGCGCGCCTCGCGGTTGCTCGTTAAGCGCCAGGCGGGAACGCAGGACAGGGTATATAAAAAGCCCAGATCGTGGGTATTGGTATCGTGGCGTCCGGCAATCCGCAGGCCGAACGAGCGCACGTGCTTTTCTGCCATCTGGCGGAAAACGTCGTCGCCGCTCATTTCCCATGCCAGCCACAGTTGCCCGGTCCAGAAGCTGGTGGTCCACTCGACGTTATCCGTCAGCGGGTATTTCCCCTGTACGCAGGTTTCTGCCGGAAATTGTTCACCGAATTCCGTTAAATGACGGCGAATCAGTTCGAGGACGTGTTCGCGCGCCGTACGCAACTGAACGTTCAGCGCCTGCGGACTCACCGCTGGCCCCGGACACGCACGTAAGGTTTCCTCTGTGATTTGACTTAACATATTTCGGTTCCTTATTTATTTAGCGGCACTATTTTCCGCGACATCATATTTTGCGCGGCTTCGCGTCTGGCACGCGGATAATGTGAAGGCAGAGATAAGCGTAAACAGCAGTGCGGTTGCGCCCATAATGATATAGGTCTGCTCAAAGCCGATGCGGTCGTATAATATTCCTGCCGGAGAAGACACCACCACATTACCGACGTACAGCATCGCCTGATAACCCAGCAAATACATGGTGGCATTAACCCGTTTATCGAAATGCTCGGCGATATATTTAAATACCGAAACCAGCAGCAGGCAGATTTCCAGACCGTAAAGCGGTTTGAGGAGCGAAATCAGCAAATGCGAATCGCATAGCCCGGAAATAATCAGCCGTGCGCCAACCAGCGCCCCGACCAGCAGCAGTCCGCGCTTTGCGCCGATCCTGTTCACAAACAGCGGGATCACCATGTACATAATGAATTCCATCCCGGACTGCACGGTGCCGAGATAGCCGAAGATGGCGTTGCCCTGATGCACATCGGCAAAGAAGGTCACGAAGTAGCGCGAGAACTGCTGTTCGGCGATGAACATCATCCACACCACGCCCGCTACGTAGAGGCAGAACGCCCAGAGTTTACGGCTGCGCAGTAGTTGCCAGACGTCTGCCGGAACGATTTTATCCTTCGCCAGAACCTCACTGGCGTGAGCAGAATTGACGTTAACCTTCAGGCTAAACAGTACGATCAGCATAATAACTGACGCCATGCTGCCCAAAATAAAGTTATACGCGGGCGAAAGGTTAAACAGCAGCCCGGAAAACGACGAGGCCACCGCCCAGCCCAGCGAGCCCCACATGCGGATCTGCCCGAACTCCATACCGTTCAGACGGCTGAAGCGGTCGGTATAGGATTCGCAGGCGGCGACGCCCGCATACCACGCAAAACTCAGGTAAATCGCGCCGACGATAATCCCCAGCAGCGTATTTGACAGCAGCAGCGGCTGATAAACGTAAATAAAGAACGGAGCCATTAATGCCGACATCAGCACGACAAAATAGAGCAAATATTTGCTCATGCCGATTTTATCGAGAATATACCCGTAGATGGGTTTAAGGATCACCGAAAATATGCCATTAACGGCAAAGACAGTGCCTATTTCTGCGCCGCTAAGATTGGCTTTCTGCCCCAGCCAGATCGCCAGCAGGCCAATACTGGCAGACCAGGTAAAAAAGTAGAGAAAAATAAACGCGCTGATTTTGTAATATTCAGCCCGGGTGTTAGTTGGCGTGTGTTCCATACTTTCCTCGATGAAAGTCTGTAAAAGAATAAGGTATCCAGGCCGGGCAGCGTTATGCCGTCCGTAGCTGCACGATCAGACGGTTTCCGCTCTGCGGATCAACCGCAATCACCTGCTGGTTATCCACCGTTAGGCAGGGAACGTTATCAAAGCGCGTCGCCGGGTTGCCGCTGGCGGCTACCGCGCTGTACAGCCAGCTTACTCCCGGTGCAATTTCCCCACGCAGCAGCGGGATCGCCGCACATTCGGCGAACATCACGCTGCTATTGGGCGGGGTGATCACGCAGTCGGCCTGACGGCGGCCCCCCTCCGCGAGATCGACGATCGTGCTGACGCCGTTGGCAGCCTGCACCCGGACGCTGCGGTCCGCGATCTGCGGCGCGGCTTTCATCACCGCAAACCCGCCCTCTGTGCTGGTCAAATGCCGGGCGCTGTCGATGCGATGCACCCGCAGATGCCATTCGCCAAACGCGATAAGCCAAGTCTGAATATGCACATCGTGCCAGGGCGACCAGCGGGAATAGATGTGGTCGTTTGCGACCTCCACCGCATCGCACTGGCGGCGACCGCGGAAATAATCATCGTGCTCGCTTAACAGCAGCATGTTGTCGCAGGCGGCGTGCCTGATGCCGTAGCGTCCACGCTCAATGGTGAAACCGAAACGGCTGGAGTAGGCAAATTTGGTGTACTTCGCCTCGGTGTTAACGTAGTTGTTCAGTTCAAGCTGGCCGGAGGTGAGCATCACCACGTGCTGTGATGCCTCCGTATGCATCAGCAACTGCTGCGCGTGAGGAATAGCGCGCGTGGCGGCCAGCATCGGCAGCGCTTTTTCCTCCGCCAGCCAGAACGGGTGATCGCCGGGCAGGGCAAGGATCAGGAACACTTTCAGCGCCCAGTACGGCGAGCCGGGAGAGTTATAGTCTTCACACATCGCCAGATTAGGATAAGCAAATCCCAGCGTCAGAATGCCGTCGCGGTCGAAAATGGGCTTCTCCAGCCACCAGCGCAGATGACGCAGGATCACTCCTTTGATTTCGCCCGGCGTCAGGACGTCCAGCCCGGAGAACGCCACCGCGCTCCAGAAAGCGACCATGGCAAAGCGGTAGGTCAGGCTGCGACCAAAAGGCACGGATGCGCCGTCCGCCGCCGACAGATAAATAAAATCGTCGGCAAACAGGCGTGAACGTTCTCGCAGCGTGCTGGCCCGTTGCGGATCGTCTTCGGCATTCAGGGTGGCGTAGATCAGGCCGTAAAAATGGAAGGCCATGGAAATGTAGTAATCTTTTGGCCGACCAGGGCCGTCGGAATACCAGCCGTCGCCGAGGTAGTAGGCTTCCATCTGATTAAAGCGGCGCTCAATCGCCTGCCGATCCCACGGCAGCCCGGCGCGCTTAAAACCTAACTGGACGATAATGGCAAAATAATTCCAGTTGCTGTCCGGCATTTCGGCCGCGTTAATTTGCGCCAGCCAACGGTGCAGGTTCTTCAGTTCGCGCTCGCTGAAGGCGCTGGTCAGTTTATCCTGGAGCAACGCCAGCCCCAGACCGTAAGCCGCCATTTCCACCAGCCGCTGATCGTAAGGCCCGGTTTCGCCCCAGTAGCCCGCGCTCTGCGGATCGGTGCCCTGGCGGATAGCCTCCAGATACTTCCCGCTGAACGGCACTTCGCCGCCTCCGGCCAGCAGCGGGAAAAGCCCCCACAACGCGCGCGATAACCCCTCCATGTTGGCGATGCTGACGTCGTAATGAGCGCAGGTATTGCCCAGCGGAAACTGCGCGGCACCTGCGGGAAACTGCTTATCCAGCGCCGCCAGCATCGACATCAGCGCGGCAGCAACGTCGTCGCGCGAAGACAATGGTATTGATTTTTGTCCGGTTGTCGTAGCCATCTGTTTATCCTCCCCCGAAAGTGGTGAGAGCATAAATAATCGCCATGCCTCAGAAATGTTACCGGCGTCACAACTGATATATTTAACTGAACCGCCTGTTGCATAAATTTAAAATGGTGGTTTATTTATCAAATTTCTTTGGCAAAAATTTAATTTGGTTGCACATGGCTGAACACTGGAATGCGGAACGTCTGGAGCTGATTGCGCTGAACGATACTGTGGTCTCGTTTAGCCGCCTTTTTGCCAATACGGTACGCTATCACCACTGGCATCAGTGCCTGGAGGTGCTGTACGTTGAGGAAGGTTTTGGCGTGGTCATGGTCAACAATCGCCAGTACACCATGCGCCCCGGACGGATGTTTTTATTCCCGCCGTTTACCATTCATAAAGTGATGGTGGATGAAAAAGCGCAGGCCAGTTACCGCCGCACTATCATTCATGTCGATCAGCACGCGGTAGGGAAAATCCTCCGCGATTTTCCGCAAAACCAGCGCTGGCTACAGGCGCTTTCTGCGCGCGGGGGCATGGCATTTGTGGCTGATTTGCGTGATATTCATTCTTGCCTCGACACGTTGTTCAGCCGCTATGCGCGGATCGCTCTGGAAACCGGACTGAACGCGGAAAGCGTCGCCAGCCTGCTGATCATGCTGTTCAGTCTGCTGCCGCAGGATTGGGAAACGATGCCGGAAAGCCAGCGGGGAATTGCCAGCGAGGTGATGTTCTGGCTGGAAGAGAACTACCGGTATAAATTCAGTCTGGAGCGGATGGCGCGGGATTTGAATAAATCCCGCAGCTATGTCTCTCGCCGTTTTCATGCGGAAACCGGCGAGAACATTCATGACTATCTGAATACGATCCGTCTGCGCAAAGCCTGCGAGCTGCTGTTACACAGCGAAATGAGCATCAGCGATATCGCCGGGCAGGCGGGGTTTTCCGACGTAACGTGGTTTATCACATCATTTAAAAAGGGGATCGGCGAGACCCCCTTGCAGTACCGGAAAAATCATTTATCGCGGCGCTAGCTTAGCCGTCAATCTCCGCCATATCGCCTTTCTCCTGCAACCAGTTACGGCGGTCTTCGGAGCGTTTCTTCGCCAGCAGCATATCCATCATTGCGTTGGTGCGCTGATCGTCTTCATCGCTGATGGTCAATTGCACCAGACGGCGGGTGTTCGGATCAAGCGTGGTTTCACGCAGCTGCATCGGGTTCATCTCGCCCAGCCCTTTAAAGCGCTGTACGTTTGGCTTGCCCTTCTTACGCTTAAGCTGCTCCAGCACGCCGGTCTTTTCCTCTTCGGTCAGCGCGTAGTACACCTCTTTGCCGAGATCGATGCGGTACAGCGGCGGCAGCGCAACGTGAACGTGGCCGTGCTTAACCAGTGTGCGGAAGTGTTTCACAAACAGCGCGCACAGCAGGGTGGCAATATGCAGGCCGTCGGAGTCGGCATCCGCCAGGATGCAGATTTTGCCGTAGCGTAACTGGCTGAGATCTTCACTGTCAGGATCGATGCCGATCGCCACCGAAATATCGTGAACTTCCTGCGAGGCCAGCACTTCATCAGAGGAGACTTCCCAGGTATTAAGGATTTTCCCCTTCAGCGGCATGATCGCCTGGAATTCACGATCGCGCGCCTGCTTCGCCGAGCCGCCTGCGGAATCCCCTTCCACCAGGAACAGCTCAGTACGATTAAGATCCTGGGCGGTACAGTCCGCCAGTTTTCCGGGCAGCGCCGGGCCGCTGGTCAGCTTTTTACGCACCACTTTTTTCGCCGCGCGCAGACGGCGCTGGGCGCTGGAAATCGCCATTTCCGCCAGCAGTTCGGCGGACTGTACGTTCTGGTTCAGCCACAGGCTGAAGGCGTCTTTGACCACACCGGAAACAAATGCCGCGCACTGCCTGGAAGAAAGACGCTCTTTTGTCTGCCCGGCAAACTGTGGGTCCTGCATTTTGACGGACAGCACGTAAGCGCAGCGATCCCAGATATCTTCCGCAGACAGCTTCACGCCGCGCGGCAGAATATTGCGGTATTCGCAGAATTCGCGCATCGCATCCAGCAGCCCCTGACGCAGGCCGTTAACGTGGGTGCCGCCCTGCATGGTGGGGATCAGGTTAACGTAGCTTTCGGTCAGCAGCTCACCACCTTCCGGCAGCCACAGCAGCGCCCATTCCACGGCTTCGGTATCGCCCGCCAGATTGCCGGTAAAGGGTTTTTCCGGCAGCACCGGCAGGCCGTTGACCGCTTCGCTCAGGTAGTCGTTGAGACCGTCTTCGTAGCACCAGCGCTGCTCAGTGTTGTTGACGTTATCTTTAAAGGTGATTTCCACGCCCGGACAGAGGACCGCCTTCGCCTTCAACAGGTGAGTCATGCGCGACACAGAGAAGCGCGGGCTGTCGAAGAAGCTTTCATCCGGCCAGAAGTGAACGCTGGTGCCGGTGTTGCGTTTGCCGCAGGTGCCGACCACCTTCAGCTCTTCAACTTTTTCGCCGTTTTCAAAGGCGATGCGGTAAACCTGCCCGTCGCGGCGCACCGTGACTTCCACGCGCTTCGAGAGGGCGTTAACGACAGAGATACCCACGCCGTGCAGGCCGCCGGAAAACTGGTAGTTTTTGTTGGAGAATTTACCGCCCGCGTGCAGACGGCAGAGGATCAGTTCGACCGCCGGTACGCCCTCTTCCGGGTGGATATCGACCGGCATACCGCGCCCGTCGTCGATCACCTCCAGCGACTGATCGGCATGAAGAATGACGTCCACACGCTTCGCGTGGCCCGCCAGTGCTTCATCCACACTGTTATCAATTACTTCCTGGCCCAGGTGGTTAGGGCGCGTGGTATCGGTATACATCCCCGGACGGCGGCGAACCGGCTCAAGCCCGGTGAGTACCTCAATGGCATCAGCGTTATAAGATTGCGTCATGGTGTTTTCGTAGGTCGTTCCGGCTGCTTAGCGCAGGCCCAGAAAATCGATAATCTGTGAGAAATGATCGTCAAAGCCAACAAATGCGTGATTGCCGCCCTGCTCTACGGTCTGGCGGCAGGCATCGAAATACGCCACCGCCTGGCGGTAATCAAGCACTTCGTCGCCGGTCTGTTGCAGCAGCCAGATGAGATCCGGCGCTTCCAGCGGGTCGATTTGCATGACTTTAAGATCGTAAATATGGCGAGACTCTAGCACATATTGCTGCCCTGTGTAGGGATTCTCGTTGTGACCGAGGTAATCTGCCAGCAGTTCAAAAGGACGGATTGCCGGGTTCACCACCACCGCTGGCAGCATAAAACACTGCGACAGCCAGGTAGCGTAGTAACCGCCAAGCGAAGAGCCGACAATGCCCAGCGGTTCGCCGCCGTGCTCCAGCACCAGCGACTCCAGCAGCTCCGCCGCCTGCGCGGGAAAAACGGGCAGTTGCGGCGTCACCATCCGTATTTGCGGATGATGTTCAGCCAGCCACTGCTGCAACGCGGTCGCTTTCGCGGAGCGCGGAGAGCTATTAAAACCGTGCAGATAAAGAAGCGTAGACATCAATATCCTTCAGAAGCGGTATCCGGGCTAAATTGCGCACTCTGTAAACGGCAGACTTCCGTTACCAGCGTGCCATCGTCGTGCAACTCCAGCCAACGCCAGCCCGGAGAGATGGTATCCAGCGTGAAGTTGGCGCAGTGCGGCTTGAACTGAACGCAGGTTGAGGGCGTAGCCATCATCCGCCGACCGTTCCAGTCGAGATCCAGCTCCTGATGAATGTGCCCGCACAGCAGATGCTTCACGCGGGGAAAGCGCACCAGCACGTTGTCCAGCTCCTGCGCATTGCGCAGGCTGTGCTGATCGAGCCAGCCGCAGCCCGCCGGGAGCGGATGGTGATGCAGCAGGAGCAGCGTATGGCGATCGCCGGACTCACCCAGCTTGCGCTCCAGCCACTCAAGCTGAAACTCGCTTAGCTCGCCGTGCGGTACGCCGAAGACCTGGCTGTCCAGCAGCAAAATCTGCCAGTGTTCGCCAATCCACACGCGCTTCGCCGGGGAAATGCCTGCTTCCTGAAGCGCGCTGTACATCGCAGGCTGGAAGTCATGATTGCCCGGCAGCCAGACGCAGGGCGCGGCAAAGCCTGCGATGCCTTCAGCAAAATGCTGATAGGCCGCAGCGGACTGATCCTGTGCTAAATCACCTGTTGCCACGATGAGATCGCATTCGCGCTGTTCGGCGTGAATGGCGGCCAGCACCGCCTGATAGCTTTCCCATGTGTTGACGCCTAAGAGCGTTTCATGTTTTTCAGCAAACAGGTGAGTATCAGTAACTTGTAGTATCTTCACGTTGGCCCCACCAGCCAGAGGAAGATTTAACAGGCTTTCCAAATGGTGTCCTTAGGTTTAACGACGCTATAAAACCGGAATCGCCATCGCTCCATGTGCAAAACAATATCGTAGCCAGTCGGCTAAAAACTGATTAATTTGATGCTTTTCGTCGCGTTGATGCAACTTTTTATTAGGATAATCATACCGCGCTTTGAAACGAAAGATCTGCTGACTTGAACACACTTCAGCCACCATCGCGTCATGATACAGGCGAACCGACATCGAAGGCAGGCTCCAGTAACTGACGGCGGGCGCGGTTTGTTCTATTTCTACCAGCGTAGTGTAACGGGTAGATTCCTGGATTGTTAACCGGTACTGCGCGTTGGCCACCTGATAACTTGCGGTCTCGCCTGGCGCGTCATTACGGGGCAGCAGGCGGCGGAGCTGGGCGAAATTGGTTTCGCACAGGCGCATCATTTCGGGAAAGTCAGGTGTGTAACGCTTCATTTTTTCCACTCGTTAATTAACTCTTTATAATGCAGCTGTAGCCATTGCAGGGCGATGACTGACGCCGCGTTGTCGATTTTCCCCTCTTCTACCCACTGGTAAGCCTGTTCCCGGCTCACCACATGAACCCGAATATCTTCGTTTTCATCCGCCAGACCGTGTATACCTTCTGCGGTCGTGGCATCCACTTCCCCCACCATTAAGGAGAGGCGCTCACTGGTGCCACCCGGACTTGCCAGATAGCTCATAAATTTTTTCACCCGCCCGACGTCAAGACCTGCTTCTTCTTCGGCTTCACGACGCGCGACCTCTTCTACGGTTTCACCCTCTTCGATCATGCCAGCCACCAGTTCCAGTAGCCACGGGGTGTCGCTGGTATCGTAAGCGGCAATGCGGATTTGCTCAACTAACACCACCTCATCGCGCACTGGGTCAAAGGGTAGCAAGACTGCGGCATGACCGCGCTCAAAAATTTCACGCGTGACCTCGCCGCTCATTTCACCGTTAAACAGGCGATGGCGAAAGCGGTATAAATCGAGCGAAAAAAAACCACGATAGAGTTTTTCGCGTGCAATAATTTCTATATCATTTTTTGTAAAGGTTACCGCCTGTCCATTTTGTATGGTCATGATTATCTCCGGGTGACAATAGTGATGAAATTATGGATTTCTCACCAGTTTAACGACTGTTTCACAGACTCTATGATAGATTGGTGCCCATCAACGCCAGATGGCACATAACGCCAACCTTTGAGACTGGCAGATTCTGCTAGAATCGGCGATTATTTTTTGAATTTGTTTAGTGCCAGACATGCTTCTCAACAAGGAATGCAAATGAAGAAATTGCTCCCCATTCTCGTCGGCCTGAGCCTGACCGGTTTCAGCGCAGTGAGCCAGGCCGAGAACCTGTTGCAGGTTTATCAGCAGGCGCGTTTAAGCAACCCGGATCTGCGTAAGTCAGCGGCCGATCGCGATGCGGCATTCGAGAAAATCAACGAAGCGCGTAGCCCTTTACTGCCACAGCTGGGTCTGGGTGCCGACTATACTTACAGCAACGGTTTTCGCGACAGCAATGGTCTGGATACCAAAGCCACCAGCGGCTCTCTGCAACTGACGCAAACCATCTTTGATATGTCGAAATGGCGCGCGCTGACGCTGCAGGAAAAATCTGCCGGTATTCAGGATGTCACCTGGCAGGCCGATCAGCAAACGCTGATCCTTAACACCGCTACCGCCTATTTTAACGTATTAAGCGCGATTGATGCGCTCTCCTATACCGAAGCGCAGAAACAGGCTATCTACCGTCAGTTAGATCAAACCACCCAGCGTTTTAACGTGGGCCTGGTCGCCATCACCGACGTGCAGAACGCCCGTTCACAGTACGATACCGTACTGGCTAACGAAGTGACCGCCCGTAATAACCTCGATAACGCAGTGGAATCGCTGCGCCAGGTGACCGGTAATTACTATCCTGAACTGGCTTCGCTGAACGTCGATAACTTCAAAACCACGCGGCCACAGGCGGTAAACAATCTGCTGAAAGAAGCGGAAAACCGTAATCTGACGCTGCTACAGGCGCGTCTGAATCAGGATCTGGCACGCGAGCAAATTCGTCTGGCGCAGGATGGTCATCTGCCGACCCTGAATTTAACGGCTTCCACCAGCGTGTCCAACACCTCGTACAGCGGCTCCAGAACCCGTGGCGTGAACGGCACGCAATATGAAGATAACGACGCCGGTCAGAATCAGGTGGGCCTGAACTTCTCGCTGCCGATTTATCAGGGCGGACAGGTGAACTCGCAGGTGAAACAGGCGCAGTATAACTTTGTTGGCTCCAGCGAGCAGTTAGAAAGCGCGCACCGCAGCGTCGTGCAGAACGTGCGTTCTTCCTTTAACAACATTAACGCCTCTATCAGCAGCATTAACGCTTACAAACAGGCGGTTGTCTCGGCGCAAAGCTCACTGGACGCATCGGAAGCCGGTTACTCGGTGGGAACGCGTACTATCGTTGACGTGCTGGATGCGACCACCACGCTGTACAATGCCAAGCAGCAGCTGTCCAGCGCGCGTTATAACTACCTGATTAACCAGCTTAATGTGAAGTCTGCCCTCGGCACGCTGAACGAGCAGGATCTGGCATCGCTCAACGGTGCTCTGGGTAAAGCGGTCCCGACCACGCCGGAAAGCGTAGCCCCGGAAGATGCTTCGCAGACGGCCAGCGCGGATGGTTATTCCGGCGCGGCGGTGCAGCCTGCGTCCGCTCGTCGTTAAGTCATCTGAATGGACGGGGACGCCAGTCCCCGTTCAGAACGTAAGGCAACGTAAAGATCCCCTTCCCGCTTCATTTTCACCCCCCCATCCTCTATCCTGAGCATTATTCATCACGCCAATGCTACTGGGTTCAGGAAGACCACTATGAAACGGACAAAAACGATTAATCATGCCACGTTCCGCAAAAGCTGGAACGCGCGCCATCTTACCCCTGTCGCCTTCGCCGTCTCCGCCGTGTTTATGCTGGCTGGCTGTGAAAAGAGCGACGAAAAAGTGTCAACGTATCTCAATGCTGACGACTGTACGTCGGCAAATCCGGGCAAAAGCGCCGAGTGTACGACGGCGTATAACAATGCGCTGAAAGAAGCGGAACGCACTGCACCGAAGTACGCCACGCGCGAAGACTGCGTTGCCGAATTTGGCGAAGGCCAGTGCCAGCAAACGCCATCCCAGGCAGGAATGTCCCCGGAAAACCAGGCGCAGGCACAGTCCAGCGGCAGTTTCTGGATGCCGCTGATGGCGGGCTACATGATGGGGCGGATGATGGGCGGCGGTGCTGGTTTTGCCCAGCAGCCGCTGTTCAGCTCGCGTAATCCGGCAAGCCCGGCCTACGGTCAATATACTGATGCCAGCGGTAAAAATTACGGTGCCGCCCAGCCGGGCCGGACCATGAACGTGCCGAAAACTGCAATGGCTCCGAAACCCGCCACCACGTCTACCATCACCCGTGGCGGCTTTGGTGAGTCGGTAGCGAAGCAGTCCACCATGCAGCGTAGCGCAACGGGCAGCTCTTCCCGCTCGATGGGTGGCTGATCGCGATGGAAAGAATCAGCATCAACGAGCGCCCGGACTGGCGCGAAAAGGCCACCGAGTTCGGCTTTAATTTCCACACAATGTACGGCGAGCCTTACTGGTGTGAAGATGGCTATTACAAACTAACGCTCGCCCAGGTCGAGAAGCTGGAAGACGTCACCGCAGAGCTACACCAGCTGTGCCTGAAAGTGGTAGAAAAAGTCATCGCCAGCGACGAGCTGATGGCCAAATTCCGCATTCCGAAGCATACCTGGAGCTTTGTACGCCAGTCATGGCAGACTCACCAGCCTTCGCTGTACTCGCGTCTCGATCTGGCGTGGGACGGCACCGGCGAGCCTAAGCTGCTGGAAAATAACGCCGATACGCCAACCTCGCTGTATGAAGCCGCCTTTTTCCAGTGGCTGTGGCTGGAAGATCAGCTTAACGCTGGCAACCTGCCAGCGGGCAGCGATCAGTTCAACAGTCTTCAGGAAAAGCTGATCGCGCGTTTTGCCCAACTGCGCGAACAGCACGGCTTCCAGCTTCTGCATCTGACCTGCTGCCGGGATACGGTCGAAGATCGCGGTACCGTGCAGTATTTGCAGGACTGCGCGGCGGAAGCCAGTGTCGCCACTGAATTCCTGTATATCGAAGATATCGGCCTCGGCGAAAAAGGCCAGTTCACCGATTTACAGGATCAGGTGATCAGCAACCTGTTCAAGCTGTACCCGTGGGAATATATGCTGCGCGAGATGTTTTCTACCAAGCTGGAAGATGCGGGCGTGCGCTGGCTGGAGCCTGCGTGGAAAAGCATTATTTCCAATAAAGCGCTGCTGCCGATGTTATGGGAAATGTTCCCGGATCACCCGAACCTGCTGCCCGCGTACTTTGCCGAAGACGATCATCCGCCAATGGAAAAATTCGTCGTTAAGCCGATTTTCTCCCGCGAAGGGGCCAACGTCTCGATCGTTGAAAACGGTAAAACGATTGAAGAAGTCGAAGGACCGTACGGCGAAGAAGGCATGATCGTCCAGCAGTTCTGTCCGCTGCCAAAATTCGGCGACAGCTATATGCTGATCGGCAGCTGGCTGATCGACGACCAGCCAGCGGGGATCGGCATTCGCGAAGATCGGGCGCTGATCACCCAGGATCTGTCGCGCTTTTATCCGCATATTTTTGTCGAGTAAGGCGCTGAACGCGCGCTCCTGACCGGGAGCGCGCAGCCGCGTCAGCCTACCTGCACCGAGAGCATACTCAGGCTTCCCATTTCAATCCCGTCAACCGGAATGCTCACCGGCTCTTCGCCGTCCCATGCGCCGAGCACATACAGCAACGGCAGGAAATGATCCGCCGTCGGGTTCGACAGCGAGCCGCCTTCGTGATCGAGATAATTCACCAGCGGATGCGCTTGCGCCTCGCCTTTCCATGTCAGGTTTGCTTTCACGTAATCATTAAACGACGTTGCCCACGGATACGCCGTGCTTTCTCCATGCCAGCGCGCGGTGCGCAGGTTGTGAACGACGTTACCGCTGGCGACAATCATAATGCCTTCATCGCGCAGGGCTGCGAGCTTGCGCCCCATTTCCAGATGCCACGCCGCCGGTTTGGTACTGTCGACGCTCAGCTGGACCATCGGGATATCGGCGTCAGGGTACATTTTGATCAGTACCCCCCACGAGCCGTGGTCAAATCCCCAGGCTTCGTTATCCAGCGCCACCGGGACGGGTGCCAGCAGTTCAACCAGCCGCTGCGCCAGCGCCGGAGAGCCAGGAGCCGGATAGTGCGTGTCATACAGCGCCTGCGGAAAACCGCCGAAGTCATGGATAGTTTTTGGCGCTTCCATTGCCGTGACGCCCGTTCCGCGCGTGAACCAGTGTGCGGAAATCGCCACAATCGCTTTTGGACGCGGTAATTCTTCGCCCAGTTGCCGCCATGCGCGGGTATAGATGTTATCCTCCAGCACATTCATTGGGCTGCCATGACCTAAAAATAGTGCTGGCATACGGGAGCGTGTCATGATGATATCCTTACAAAGAGTGAAATTTGATAACATCACATTACGCTTTTTCTACATCTGATAAACGCTGATAACGATGATGATCATCGTCAGAAATTTTGAATGTAAGGATAATTAAAGGCCGGGCATACCCTCTCGAACATTATGGAAGATGCCTCTATCATAAATGAGAATCATTATCATAAGGAGTAGCCAATGTCAGTCCCTCTTATTCTGACCGTACTCGCCGGAGCGGCCACCTTTATCGGGGCGATCCTCGGCGTGCTGGGACAGAAACCCTCTAACCGCTTACTGGCATTTTCACTCGGTTTTGCGGCCGGGATCATGCTGCTGATCTCGCTGATGGAGATGCTTCCCGCCGCGTTGCATACGGAAAATATGCCGCCGGTACTGGGTTACGGAATGTTTATCGCCGGGCTGCTGGGCTACTACGCGCTGGACCGCGTGCTGCCGCATTCACATCCGCAGGATTTAATGCAGACAAAACCGCTGCCTTCGTTGGGCAAAATTCGCCGCACCGCGATCTTGCTGACACTTGGCATCAGCCTGCATAACTTCCCGGAAGGCATCGCTACCTACGTGACGGCAAGCAATAATCTGGAGCTGGGCTTTGGCATTGCGCTGGCGGTCGCGCTGCATAATATCCCGGAAGGTCTGGCGGTGGCCGGTCCGGTATATGCAGCAACCGGCTCGCGGAGCAAAGCGGTGTTCTGGGCCGGAATTTCAGGGCTGGCGGAAATTTTCGGCGGGGTGCTGGCATGGCTGATCCTCGGCAGTATGATGTCGCCGATCCTGATGGCAGCCATTATGGCGGCGGTGGCTGGTATTATGGTGGCGCTGTCGGTGGATGAACTGATGCCGCTGGCGAAGGAGATCGACCCGCATAATAATCCGAGTTACGGCGTGCTTTGTGGAATGTCGGTGATGGGATTAAGTCTGGTACTGCTACAGGCCATCGGGCTGGGATAATGATCGTCCCGTCAGCCAGCGCTGACTGACGGGACAGAAAGATTAGCTGGCTTTACGCTCGTGCTCGCGACGATACGCCACCAGATCTTCAATAGTGACGACCGCCATGTTGTGCTCGCGGGCAAACTTAATGCACTCCGGCGCGCGCGCCATAGAGCCATCGTCGTTAGTCAGTTCACACAGCACGCCGGTCGGCTTAAAGCCTGCCAGCGTGACCAGATCGATCGTCGCTTCGGTGTGTCCACCGCGCGTCAATACGCCGCCCGGCTGCGCGCGCAGCGGGAAGACATGACCCGGACGGTTGAGATCGGAAGGTTTAGCGTTATCGGCAATAGCGGCGCGCACGGTGGTGACACGATCAGCGGCAGAAACGCCGGTGGTGACGCCTTCCGCCGCTTCGATGGTGACGGTAAAACCCGTACCGTAAGCGCTGGTGTTGTTTTCAACCATCATCGGCAGGTCAAGCTGCTGACGACGTTCTTCGGTAATGCACAGGCACACAATGCCGCTACCGTGACGGATTGTCAGCGCCATTTGCTCGGTGGTCATGGTTTCTGCGGCGAAGATCATATCGCCTTCGTTTTCACGACTTTCGTCGTCCAGCACCATCACGCCACGGCCTTCACGCAGTGCGGCGACAGCCTGTTCCACGCGCTCGAACGCGTTACCAAAGGAAGAGAAAAGAGTCTGATTCATGGTAAAAAAACCTCATTAATATTGTGGTTACCAGAATCAGGGCAGTCTTAGGAGTCAAAAAAATAACGTACGCAGGCACAGCCCGTTTGATCGTTACTCTCTCCCATCCGGACTTTAACCGTCGGCCCCGGAATTTCACCGGATCTGCTGACCTTTGAGTTTGCACCCAAAGCGCTCGCGGGCTTTCAACATGCGTTGATTTACCGCCGGTGGGGAATTACACCCCGCCCTGAGAATAAGCACTGCAACTATAACGCCATTGACTACGGCGGGCAATCTATTCGCATCAAACAATGCCGGTATATAGCTCTTTTATCCTTCAGTCACTTGCGCGCGCGACGGTGCCATGCGTACCACTTTAAGGTCAGTCGAATGATTTTGTGTATAGTGCGACAATCTCGCACTACAATGAATTGAAAGCCTAACCGATCAGGGAAACCAGAATGATTGACCCGAAAAAAATTGAACAAATCGCCCGTCAGGTCCACGAATCAATGCCAAAAGGCATTCGCGACTTTGGGGAAGATGTGGAGAAGAAGATCCGTCAGGTGCTTCAGTCGCAGTTAACCCGTCTTGATTTAATCAGTCGTGAAGAGTTTGACGTGCAGACGCAGGTACTGCTGCGTACCCGTGAAAAGCTGGCGCTGCTTGAGCAGCGTATTGGCGAGCTGGAGAACCGTACGGTTTCCGCGCCGTCAGAAGTGAAACCGGCTCCGGCCATTCCCCCGGTCGATCCGCAGGAATAACTCTTTATCGATCAATGGCCCAACGATGTTGGGCCATAATGTATTACTCGCTTACTGCCTGGTGCTGATAAAACTCGTAGCGCTGACAAAACCAGCTACGGTGTTCTTCATCCATATTCCCGGTCACTTTACGAATATCAATCTGCCTTCCCTCACTCGACATTCTGGCAAAACTGCGCGCCAGGAAGTCAAAGTTTTGTACTGAGTACAAATCCTGCTCGTTCATTTTCCTGCATCTCCCGTCATTTTTTTTAAGCTTAGGCTAAATTTCGCCAGGGACAGGGGATGAGGAATAATCTTTTTGCGATTGGGTAAAAACCAGGCGATTTGTGTTCGCAGGCCACTAATATTCCCCGGTGGCATTGCACCGCCGGGGATATACAGCCCACTTACTTCTGGCTGTCTTTCTGGATTTTGCGGATGATATTCGTCGTTGAGCAGCCGTCTTCAAAGTTCAGCACCAGCACGTCGCCGCCGTTGGCCCACACTTCTTTGCTGCCCGCGATATCTTCCGGCTTGTAATCGCCGCCTTTTACCAGCAGATCCGGCAATACTCCGGCGATCAGGCGCTGCGGAGTGTCCTCTTCAAACGAGACGACCCAGTCCACCGCTTCCAGCGCGCCGAGTACGATCATTCGCTGCTCCAGCGGGTTGACCGGGCGGGAATCGCCCTTCAGCCGTTTCGTCGAAGCGTCGCTGTTCACCGCCACAATCAGCCGATCCCCCAGCTTGCGGGCGTTAGCGAGATAAGAGACGTGCCCCGCGTGGAGGATGTCGAACACGCCGTTGGTCATCACTACTTTCTCGCCGCGCTTGCGGGCGGCCGCTACCGCGTCCTGTAGTTCGGCTTCGTCCATCACGCCAAAGCCGGTTTCGGCGCGGCCACGTACCGCGTTTTCCAGCTCGATCGGCGAAACGGTTGAGGTGCCGAGTTTACCCACTACCACGCCCGCTGCCGCGTTGGCAAAGTAGCAGGCTTCTTCCAGCGAATTTCCCGCTGCCAGCGTGGCCGCCAGCACGCCAATCACCGTATCGCCCGCGCCGGTGACGTCATAAACTTCCTGCGCCTGGGTAGGCATATGCAGCGGCTCTTTGCCCGGTTGCAACAGCGTCATGCCCTGCTCGGAGCGCGTAACCAGCAGTGCGGAGAGATCGAAATCAGCAATAATTTTCATCCCGCGCGCCACCAGCTCGTCTTCGCTCTGGCATTTGCCCGCCACCGCTTCAAACTCTGACAGATTAGGCGTCAGCAGCGTCGCGCCGCGATAGCGTTCAAAATCGGTTCCTTTCGGGTCGATCAGCACCGGCACACCCGCGTTGCGTGCCAGGGTAATCATCTGCTGGACGCTGGTCAGCGCGCCCTTCGCGTAGTCGGAAAGCACCAGTGCGCCTACGTGTCCCAGCGCCTGCTGAATACGATCGTGCATTGGCTGCGGATCGACGCCGGCAAAGCCCTCTTCGAAATCAAGGCGGATCAGTTGCTGATTACGCGACAGCACGCGCAGCTTGGTGATGGTTGGATGCGTCGGCACGGAGACAAAATCACACTTCACGTTGACGTCAGCCAGCGATTTACTCAGCGCACGGGCGGCGTCGTCAATGCCGGTCAGCCCGACGAGACGCGATGCTGCGCCGAGCGAGGCGATATTCATTGCCACGTTTGCCGCGCCGCCAGGACGCTCCTCAATGGTGTCCACTTTCACCACCGGCACCGGCGCTTCCGGCGAAATACGGCTGGTGGGGCCGTACCAGTAGCGATCCAGCATCACATCACCGACAACCATCACTTCTGCACGCGTAAATTCTGGCAGCGTTACTTTCATTCCTGTCTCCTGAGATACCCGTCATCTTTCAGGCTGCGCGGCGGCAGACCAAAGAGGTCAAGGGTAGAGATTTATCAGTCATACTTGTTGCGCGCGATAATATCACACCTGACCCGATGTGCGCGGTTCAGGCAGCCACTTCTGCCAGCTCGCGCTGACCTGCGCCCGTTCCGCCGCGAAAGCGTCCTGCGCCAGATGACCCGGCAGCTCCTGAAGCGCCAGGTGATGCAATTCATCGCGCAGCGTGGTGTAAGCGCGGGTTAGCGCCTGTGCTTCCGGCTCATCCATAATGTCGTTCTGCGCCAGCAGTTCGAGGATGCGCACGTTATCCGACCAGCGGGTCAGCTTCGGTTTTTCATGGGCGTAGCGCAGCACCAGATACTGGGCGATAAACTCGATATCGGTGATCCCGCCCGCATCGGTTTTGATATCGAAACGATCGCGGTGTTTATTGCCGAGATGCGCGCGCATTTTCTCGCGCATTTCGCGCACGTCGGTTTGCAGCTTTTCGCCATCGCGCGGCACGCTTAAAATCTCGCGGCGGATAGTCTCAAACCGGCGGTTCAGCAGCGGATCGCCGTACACCGGGCGGGCGCGCACCAGCGCCTGATGCTCCCAGGTCCACGCCTCGTTTTGCTGATAGTCGGCGAAGGCGTCGGCCGTCGTCACCAGCATTCCCGCCGCGCCGGAAGGGCGCAGCCGCGCATCCACTTCATAAAGAATGCCGGACGAGGTGCGGGTGCTGAAAAGATGCATAATTCGCTGGGCCAGCCGCAGATAAAACTGGCGACCGTCGATTTCCCGTTCGCCGTCGGTCATCACTTCCATCGGGCAGTCGTGAAGGAATACCAGGTCGAGATCGGAACTGTAGCCCAGCTCCCAGCCGCCGAGTTTGCCGTAGCCAATAACCGCAAATCCGCGCCCTTCCCGCTCGCGCAAATGGGTAGGCTGACCGTAACGGGCGACCATTTGCGTCCACGCCTGCTGGACGACCGCGTCGATGATCGCCTCCGCCAGCCAGGTTAAGTGATCGCTCACTTTCATTACCGGCAGCGTACCGGCGATGTCCGCCGCCGCGATGCGCAATAGCTGCGCCTGTTTAAACTGACGCAGCGCTTCAAGCTGCTGTTCCTCGTCCTCTTCCGGCACGCGCAGCAGATACTGACGCAGTTCATCGCGATAGGCATCGGTGGCAGTCGGCTGGTAAAGGGTATTGGGATCGAGCAGTTCGTCCAGCAGAAGCGGATAACGTGCAAGCTGACTCGCCACCATCGGTGAGGCGGCGCACAGGGTAATCAGATGCTTGAGCGCGCCGGGGAATTCGCTTAGCAATTCGATGTAGGTGGTGCGGGTTACAATGCCGGTCAGTAGCGGCGTCAGGCGCGAAAGCGGCACCGGCGCATCGTCGCGCGAGCACACGTCGCTGAGCAGATGCGGCATCAGGTGATCCAGCACCTGCCGCCCGCGCGGGCCAATCGTGCGCTTGTCCAGTTCTTTACGGAAGTCGGCGATCAGCGCCACCACCCGATGGCGATCGGTGTCGGAGAGATGCGCCAGCACGGGCGTGACGTCCTCTTCCTGCAACGCGTCCTGCCACAGTTCGCGCCACTGTTCTGACAGCGCCGCCTCCTGCGCTTCGCCTTCATCATCGCCGATAAGCTGATTAAACACCTGGCGCACACGAAGCATATGCCCGCCAAGCGCGGCCTCCAGCGTTGACCAGTCGGCAACGCCCATTCCCCATGCCAGCCGCGCCCGGTTTAACTCGTCGCCCGGCAGCGTCTGGGTCTGTTCGTCATTAATACTTTGCAGCAGGTTTTCCAGCCGCCGCAGATAAAGATACGCCTCGCGCAGCGCGGCGGCGTCCTCTTCGGTCAGTAAATGCAGCGCGGCAATCGCCGACAGCGTGGGCAACAGTGAACGCCGCTGTAGCGACGGCTCGCGCCCGCCGCGAATCAGTTGAAAAACCTGAACGATAAACTCAATTTCACGAATGCCGCCCGCGCCAAGTTTGATATTGTCTTTCAGGCCGCGACGCCGCACTTCGCGGGCGATCATGCCTTTCATATTGCGCAGCGACTGGATCACGCTGAAGTCGATATAGCGACGGAAAACAAAAGGCCGCAGCATCGCGCGCAGTTCGCTGGCGTACACGCCGTCGTTATCGCCCATAATCCGCGCTTTCACCATCGCATAGCGCTCCCAGTCGCGCCCCTGCTCCTGGTAATAATCTTCCAGCGCGGCAAAGCTCAGCACCAGCGGACCGCTATCACCGAAGGGGCGCAGGCGCATATCAACGCGATACACAAAACCATCCTGGGTTGGCTGGTCGAGCACTTTGATCAGCCGCTGTCCCAGACGGGTAAAGAACTGCGCGTTATCCAGTTCACGCCGCCCGCCCCGTGTGGAGCCGTTTTCCGGCCAGGCAAAAATCAGATCGATATCCGAAGAGAAATTCAGCTCGCCGCCACCCAGTTTTCCCATCCCAAGAATGAGCAGCGGCTGCGCTTCACCCTGCGCGTTGCACGGCGTTCCCCACTCGCGACAGCAGGCGGCATACAGCCAGTCGCGGGCGGCGACGATCAGCGTCTCCGCCAGCACGCTAAGCTGCGTCAGGGTATTTTCTTCATCGACCAGCATCAGCGTCTGCGCCCAGGCGATGCGCACCAGAATTCGCCGACGGAACAGGCGCAGGGCGTGCATCAACGCGGCTTCGTCGCTGACCTCTGCCAGCGCTGCCTGTAACCACGCCGCATAGTGTCGCCACTCATCCGCCTGCGGCGGCGTGTTTTGCAGCGATGTCAGCCAGTCCGGGTGCGCCACCAGCGCCTGCTCAGCAAAATCGCTGAAAGTGAGCACCCACTGCGCCTGCTCGCTAAGCGCGCTCGCGGGAATCGCCTCCGGCAGACGTTCTGCCACCGTTTGCCAGTGCTGCTGTAGTCGTGAAGAAAGCGGCATCATCGGAAAAGTCCTTTGCCTGAATTATTGTTTGCCGCTGTGCAACCAGAACGGCTTCATCGCCAGCGCTTCATTACGGAAATGTTCGATTTCAATATGCTGGCGGGTTTTGATGGCGTGCTTAAGTCCCTGCCAGTTTTCCAGCCAGGCTTCGGCGACGACGGTGTCGTAATATCCCGCCAGCAGCATCACGCTGTCGATATCACGTCCCAGTCGCGGAAGCTGATCGGCATAGCTGTCGCCGAGCGGATAAGCAAAGGTTTTCCGTAGTTCCGCAGCGTGGCGCGAGAGCGCGATATCGCCGTAACGCTTAAATGAATCGGCGAATTTGGCCTGCGCTTTCGCATCGAGGAACGGCTGCCAGCCCCGCGCGATCAGCCACTCGGTGAGCACTAATTTTGCCAGCGAAAGCGGGGTGCTGCTGGCGGCGGTTTCGGCTGAGACATCGGACGCCAGCGTCGCCTCGGAGAGGGTCAGTAAATCACGTAAGCGAGCGCTCGCTTTACGCGGCACAATCCCGCCGAAAAGGGTCAGGGTATGGCGGATCAAACTCATGGCATCCTGCACGCCAGCTTTCGCCGCGGCATTACCGCGCACCCACAGCTCTTCATGATGCTGCCAGTGGGCCAGCGCCATTTCCAGCGCCGCCTCAAAACCCTGCTCCACGCTGGCCTTCGGCGGTAGCCTCAGGATGGTCAACGGTTTTAACTGCCGTGGCTCATTGCCCTGCGCCAGATGATAACCGCGCGCGGCTTTGCTCAGGCTCCCCTGACGCAGCACGTCAAGATTCACCAGCTGGCGCGCCAGCTTCAGCACGTCCTGCGTTTCGCCGGAAAGCAGTTCCAGCTCCAGCTCGCACACAGGCTCCTGGAATTCACCGGCTTTCACCTCGCCGCGATCCAGCGCGATTTCAATCCGGCTTTGCCCCACCTCCACCAGCCACTTCTCGCGGGAAAAATCGGTGCTGAACAGCGGCTTCACCCGCGCGGCTAAATCCGCAGGCAGTTCGCCCTGCGGCCAGACTTCGGCAGGAAAGCGCGCCAGATCCAGTTCTGGCTGACTGAGTTCAACATTGTACTCCGGGCGCTGGTGCAGTCCGCCCACCACGCGTCCGGCAACTTTGAGGGTCATTTCGTAACGCCCCTCGTTACCGCGAATGCGCAGCCCCATATCGTGCTGACGCAGCCAGTTATCGTCGGTTTCGTAGTAAATATTAAGCAACGGAGTCGCGGCAACATGCTCCGCCGGTAACGTGTTGAGGTGGCTACGCAGCGTTTCAACGCCGTCCTGATTCACAATAAATTTTAATTCGATTTCTTGAGCCATAGCTGAATTCTTAAGGTTGAGTTATTACAAACGGCGATTTTGGCGAACTTACTCACATCTTTTTTGTCAGTAGATAGTATTTTGCGGCAAAATACCATGCAACACGCGCGTTGAAGGGCAGAAAAGTTTGGCTTCCCGACCCGGATGATTCCGATTGCTGCAAAAGCCATTGCGTCGTCAGACTGTTGCCACGACATTCGTTCCACTTCTATGACAATAACGATGATCTAATGCCAAAATTACGCCTGATTGGATTAACTTTACTTGCGCTTAGCGCATCCTCCCTGGTTCATGCCGAAGAAAAGCGTTACGTTTCTGATGAACTGAATACCTGGGTTCGCAGCGGACCCGGCGATAATTACCGTCTCGTTGGCACCGTGAATGCTGGCGAAGAAGTTACCCTGCTCCAGAGCGACGCGGGCACCAGCTACGGTCAGGTGCGCGACAGCAGCGGTCGTACCGCCTGGATCCCGCTCAAAGAGCTGAATACCGAGCCGAGCCTGCGCTCGCGCGTGCCGGATCTCGAAAACCAGGTTAAAACGCTGACCGATAAACTTAACGGTATCGACACCACCTGGAATCAGCGCACCGCAGAAATGCAGCAGAAAGTAGCGCAGAGCGACAGCGTTATTAACGGCCTGAAAGATGAAAACCAGAAGCTTAAGAATGAACTGATCGTGGCGCAGAAGAAAGTCAGCGCCGCGAATCTCCAGCTTGATGACAAACAGCGCACCATCATTATGCAGTGGTTTATGTATGGCGGCGGCGTGCTGGGTGCCGGGCTGATTCTGGGGCTGGTGCTACCGCATATGATCCCGACCCGCAAGCGTAAAGACCGCTGGATGAATTAAGCCGGATTCGCCTTCTTCCTGACACTTACGTATGATTTATGGATAGCGATTATTTCAGGAGAGCGGTAGGTGAAGAGTTATCTGGTCGGTGGGGCTGTCAGGGATACGTTATTAGGGCTGCCGATCAAAGACCGGGACTGGGTCGTGGTTGGCGCGACGCCGCAACAAATGCTCGACGCGGGCTACCTTCAGGTAGGCCGCGATTTCCCCGTGTTTCTCCATCCTGAAAGCCGTGAAGAGTATGCGCTGGCGCGTACCGAGCGCAAATCTGGCCCCGGCTATACCGGCTTTACCTGCTACGCCGCACCGGACGTCACGCTTGAGCAGGATCTCCTGCGCCGCGATTTAACCATCAACGCTATCGCGATGGATCCTGACGGTCAGCTTATCGACCCCTGCCATGGGCGCGATGACCTGCGTCAGCGCCTGCTGCGCCACGTCTCACCCGCGTTTAATGAAGATCCGCTGCGCGTGCTGCGCGTGGCGCGTTTTGCCGCGCGCTATGCGCATTTAAGTTTTCGCATTGCGGATGAAACCCTGGCGTTGATGCGCGACATGACCGCCGCCGGGGAGCTTGAATATCTGACCCCGGAACGGGTCTGGAAAGAGACGGAAAGCGCGCTTGGCACCCGTAATCCGCAGGTTTATTTTCAGGTGCTTCGCGACTGCGGTGCGCTGAAGGTGCTGTTCCCTGAACTGGATGTGCTGTACGGCGTTCCGGCGCCGGCGAAATGGCACCCGGAAATCGACACCGGCGTTCACACGTTAATGACGCTCTCAATGGCGGCGATGCTTAGCCCGGATATTGACGTGCGTTTCGCAACCCTGTGCCATGACCTTGGTAAAGGACTGACGCCTGAAGCGCTGTGGCCGCGTCACCACGGTCACGGTCCGGCGGGCGTCTTGCTGGTTAATAAGCTGTGCCAGCGTCTGCGCGTGCCGAATGAAATCCGCGATCTGGCGAAGCTGGTGGCGGAATATCACGACCTGATCCACACTTTTCCCCTGCTGCAACCTAAAACGATCGTCAAGCTATTCGACGCCATCGACGCCTGGCGTAAACCGCAGCGCGTGGAACAAATCGCGCTGACCAGCGAGGCCGATGTGCGCGGACGCGCCGGGTTTGAAGGCAATGATTATCCGCAGGGACGCCAGTTGCGTGCCGCGTGGGAAGTGGCCCGCGCCGTGCCGGTCAGTGAAGTGGTTAAAGCAGGATTTACCGGGCCAGAGATTCGCGAAGAGCTGACGCGACGCCGCATTCAGGCCGTCGCACAGTGGAAGAGTAAAAACTGCCCCCAGCCGGAAGGCTGAGGGCAACAACTCACATAAAGACGGCGTAAACCGCTGCCGCGACGATAAAGCGGTAGATCGCAAACGGGATAAACGAAATCCGTTTGATGATATGCAGGAAGGTTTTAATCGCGATAAGCGCTACAACAAACGCGGTGATGAAACCCACGGCAAACATCGGGATGTCCGCCACGGAAAGGAAACCGATGCTCTTATAGAGATCCAGCGCGGTCGCCCCCATCATCATTGGCACCGCCAGCAGGAAGGAGAACTCTGAGGCCGCGTAACGGCTGACGCCCATCAGCATCCCGCCGGAAATCGTCGCCCCGGAGCGTGAAAACCCCGGCCACAGCGCCAGGCACTGAAAGCAGCCAATCATAAACGCCTGACGATACGTCATATCATCCACACCCACCGCACGCGGCTCTTTCGGCTTCAGACACTCGGCGGCAATCAGCAGGAAACCACCCACCACCAGCGCATACATCACGTTAATCGGGTTAAACAGCGATTTGATGACATCGTGGAATACCAGCCCCAGCACGACCGCCGGAACCATCCCCAGAAGAATATGGATGAGCGTCAGGCGACCTTTGCCGGTGCCTTCATGCGGCTGCGGGCGGCGACCAAAATGAATGCCGATCAGACCAAACAGCCGACGCCAGAACATCACGACCACCGCCAGAATCGAGCCTAACTGGATCACCACCTCAAATGTTTTTGCCGTTTCGCCTTCAAAACCCAGCAAATGTCCGACGATAATCATATGGCCAGTGCTGGAAACAGGCAAAAATTCTGTCAATCCTTCGACCACACCCAGTATCGCCGCAATCAGCAGGGAGTGCATATCGCTCATCAGGTAAACCCCTAAAAGATAAATGAATAAAAAATTAAAGATAATCCCGCATTATGACCAACATTCTCGCGTTGGGTTTAATCATACTGTATTTAAATGTTTTATTTAGGACTATTGCCACGCTCAATGATTACGCCAACGCTGCGCGCGCGGGCGACTGCGCCGGGTTTGCTGACTTTGATCCGCACCCACGGTGAGGGGAAGCGTTTAAGGAGCAGATCGGCAACCTCTTCCGCCACGCGTTCCACCAGCGCAAAACGTCCGCCTTCGACGTGACTGACGACCAGTTCGCTGACGTCGGCGTAGCTCAGGCAGTCTGCAACGTCATCGCTGGCTGCCGCTTTGCGGTTATCCCACGCCATTTCGATATCGAACATGAGCTGTTGTTCGATAGTTTGTTCCCAGTCATAAACCCCAATAGTGGTGATTACCGAAAGTTGCTCTATAAATACAATATCCATCATGACCTGCCTGCTTTTTAGCTAAACCGGATACCACTTCCGGCGAATTATGCGTATTATCCACAGATGCAGAGAATAAACCGATTTTTTCTAAACGGAACAGCGTTATGAGTGCAATCGCGCCTGGAATGATCCTCCTCGCCTACCTTTGCGGCTCAATTTCCAGCGCCATTCTGGTCTGCCGCATTGCGGGGCTGCCGGACCCTCGCGAGAGCGGTTCCGGGAATCCTGGGGCAACCAACGTATTACGAATTGGCGGCAAGCGAGCAGCCGTAGCGGTACTGATTTTCGACGTGCTGAAAGGTATGCTGCCCGTCTGGGGCGCGTATGCGTTAGGCATTGCCCCTTTCTGGCTGGGGCTGATTGCGATCGCCGCCTGCCTTGGGCATATCTGGCCGGTGTTCTTTCATTTTCGCGGCGGTAAAGGCGTGGCGACGGCGTTTGGCGCTATCGCCCCCATCGGCTGGGATCTCACTGGCGTGATGGCTGGCACCTGGCTACTGACTATTCTGCTTAGCGGCTATTCATCGTTGGGCGCCATTGTCAGCGCGCTGATCGCCCCGTTTTACGTCTGGTGGTTTAAGCCGCAGTTTACCTTCCCGGTCTCCATGCTCTCCTGCCTGATTTTGCTGCGCCACCATGACAATATTCAGCGTTTATGGCGGCGTCAGGAAACCAAAATCTGGACTCGCCTGAAGAAGAAAAAATCAAAAGACCCGAAGTAATTCGGGCCTTATTCCCCCAAAATACCTTTCTTTTCAACCGCTTCGTTATGTCTTATAACCAAATGTGATTTAGCTCACTTTCTGGCTATGGGTACTCTTTTGGTACGTATTGCCAACCTAACTAAAGAAAATGACTGACATCACTGAATCAGGTTCCGTTGCAACGACAGGGAGCGCCCCCGGCGGCGAGATTAAATGGGTGCGCAACGCCTCTGACGTTACGCAACTGGTTAACGGCGGATCGCAGGGAAGAGCCAACGCGCGCATCGTTATCGGCATCGCGCTGGGCGGCATTTTCCTTGACGCTTACGATCTCGGCGCGCTGGCCTTCGGCATCAAAGATATTACCCGCGAGTTTAACCTCACGCCTGCTGGCACCGGCATGGTTGCTTCCGCCATCACTTTCGGGGCGATTGTCGGGGCGCTGATCGGTGGCTATCTGACGGATAAAATCGGTCGCTACCGCGTTTTTATGGCCGATATGATCTTCTTCGTCGTGGCAGCGATTGCCTGCGCGTTTGCGCCGAATGAATATGTTCTCGCCGGGGCGCGTTTTGTGATGGGGCTTGGCGTGGGGATTGACCTGCCGGTGGCGATGGCTTTTCTCAGCGAGTTTGCGCGGCTGAAAGGACCGGGTAATAAAGCCGCCAGCGTCGCCATGTGGTGTCCGACCTGGTATGCCGCCATCAGCATCTCTTATCTGCTGGTGCTGTTTTTCTATGCCGTCCTGCCGGAGAGCCACAGCGACTGGCTGTGGCGGTTGATCCTCGGCTTTGGCGCCATTCCCGCGCTGGTGATTATCGCCATTCGTAGCCGCTATATGAGCGAATCGCCGGTCTGGGCAGCGAATCAGGGAAATCTGCAACAGGCCGCGTCAATTCTGCGCAAGGCGTACAACATCAACGCGCACGTGCCGCAGGATGCGCTGGATCGGCCTGCACCGGTGGTCAACAAAGCCAGGTGGCAAAACTATCTCAATCTTTTCCACGGGGTTTACCTGCGCCGTACCACCCTGGCGACGCTGCTGTCGGTGGTGTCATCGTTTGCTTATAACGCAGTGGCGTTCGGCCTGCCGGTGATTATCTCCAGTTTCTTCGTGCAGTCGATGTTGACCACCATTCTGATTTCGCTGGCGCTGAATCTGCTGTTTGCCTTCGTGGGTGGCCTGCTGGCCGTGCGGCTGGTGCCTCGCATTGGCGCATGGCGCATGTCACTTGGCGGCTATGCCTGTCAGCTTATCGCGCTGCTGGTGCTGGCGCTTATTGGTCGTCCTGACGGCGCGGCGGAAGGTGTGACCGCCGTCGCGATGCTGGCGCTGTTTTTGTTCGGTCAGGGCTTTGGGCCGGGGGCGCATACGATGACGTTTGCCTCCCTTAGCTATCCGACCTCGCTGCGCGGCGTGGGCGTGGGCCTCAACCAGACGCTGATGCGCAGTAGCTCCACGTTATCCCTGTTCCTGTTCCCGCTGCTGGTGGCCTCGCTGGATACCGCCGTGTTCTGGATTATCGCTATCGCTCCGCTGATCGGTCTGGTGTCGCTGCTGGCGATCCGCTGGGAGCCGTCAGGCTATGATATTGACGCGGAAGATTACCGTTAATCCCCTTCTCCCGGCGCATTTCTGCGCCGGTTTTCCTCTCTCATCCATAAGCGACTCGTATGACAGGGTTTATTTCTGCCAGGGCATACTGAAGCTGAATATGACGAGCGGATGGATGCAGGATGTTAGTCACCCAGGTCACTGATAAAAGAGATAAAGGCTGGCAGGCGTCGCTTGCGTTGCAGTTTTCTCACACCCCGGAGAAGACCGTTTTGCGCTCGGCCCGCCATCTCGGACCGCTCACGGTACAGCGCCCCTTTTATCCTGAAGATAACACCTGCCATCTCTACCTGCTGCATCCCCCCGGCGGTATTGTCGGCGGCGATGCGCTGGAGATAACCGTCCGGCTGGATGAACACAGCCACGTCCTGCTGACCATGCCCGGTGCCAGCAAGTTTTATCGCAGCGGTGGCGCAACGGCGCGCCTGACCCAGCATTTCCATCTGGCGGAGAACGCCACGCTGGAGTGGCTACCGCAGGACGCGATTTTCTTTCCCGGCGCGCAGGCGCGCGTGCACTCTGTTTTTCACCTCCGGGCCAGCGCGCGTTTGCTGGCGTGGGATCTGCTGTGCCTCGGCCGCCCGGTGCTGAACGAGCCTTTCAGTCCCGGATGCCTGCATAACCGACTGGAAGTATGGAAAGACGAGCAGCCGCTGCTGATTGAACAACTTCGCCTCGCGCAGGGCGATCTGTCCCCGGTCGCCGGGCGTCCGTGGGTGGGCACCCTGCTGTTTTACCCGGGTACCGACGCGCTGCTTGACGGCGTGCGAGAGCGGCTTGCCACGCTTGGCGATTATGCTGGCGCGACGCTCGTCGATGAACTGCTGACGGTACGCTTTCTCAGTGATGACAACCTGATTTGCCAGCGGGCGATGCGTGAAATCTGGTGCTACGTCCGTCCGCACCTGACAGGTAAACCGCCCGTGCTCCCCCGTATCTGGCTGACATAAGAGACCCCTATGGAACTGACGCCGAGAGAAAAAGATAAGCTGCTGCTATTCACCGCCGCCCTCGTGGCAGAAAGACGCCTTGCGCGCGGCCTGAAGCTGAATTACCCGGAAGCCGTAGCGCTGATCAGCGCCTTCATTATGGAAGGCGCGCGCGACGGCAAAAGCGTCGCCTTGCTGATGGAAGACGGGCGGCACGTCCTCACCCGCGATCAGGTGATGGAGGGGATCCCGGAGATGATCCCGGATATTCAGGTTGAAGCGACCTTCCCGGACGGCTCCAAGCTGGTCACCGTTCATAATCCGATTCAGTGAGGACGCACGATGATCCCAGGCGAATATAAGATCCAGAGCGGCGAAATCGAAATTAATCAGGGCCGTCCCACGCTGACGGTCGTCGTTGAAAATCATGGCGATCGTCCGATCCAGATCGGATCGCACTATCACTTTTATGAGGTAAACCCGGCGCTGAAGTTCGACCGCGAGCGCTGCAAAGGTTTCCGGCTGAACATTGCGGCTGGCACGGCGGTACGTTTTGAGCCGGGGCAGAAGCGCGAGGTCACACTGGTCGCGGTGGCGGGCGAGCGCCGTATTTTTGGTTTTCGCGGTGAAGTAATGGGCCGCCTGGAGGCAGATCATGACTAAGGTATCGCGCCAGGCGTGGGCCGATATGTTTGGCCCCACCACCGGCGACAAAGTCCGACTGGCGGACAGCGACCTGTGGATCGAAGTGGAAAACGATTTCACCACCCACGGGGAAGAGGTGAAATTCGGCGGCGGTAAAGTGATCCGCGACGGCATGGGTCAGGGGCAGATGCCTGCCCGCGAGTGTATGGATCTGGTGCTGACCAATGCGCTGATTATCGATCACTGGGGGATCGTCAAAGCGGATATCGGCGTTAAGGACGGACGGATCGCGGCCGTTGGCAAAGCGGGCAACCCGGATATTCAGCCTGACATCACCATTCCCATTGGCGCGGCCACTGAAATTATCGCGGCGGAAGGCAAAATCGTTACCGCAGGCGGCGTCGATACGCACATTCACTGGATTTGCCCGCAGCAGGCAGAGGAGGCGCTGGTCTCCGGCGTAACGACCATGATCGGCGGCGGCACCGGCCCGGCGGCGGGCACCAACGCCACGACCTGTACACCCGGCCCGTGGTACATCGCCCGCATGTTGCAGGCCGCAGACGCGCTTCCCGTGAATATCGGCCTGCTGGGTAAAGGCAATAGCGCTAACCCACAGGCGCTGCGCGAGCAGGTCGCCGCCGGGGCTATTGGCCTGAAAATTCATGAAGACTGGGGCGCAACGCCTGCGGCCATAGACTGTTCGCTGACGGTGGCGGATGAGATGGATATTCAGGTGGCGCTGCACAGCGATACGCTTAATGAATCCGGCTTTGTGGAAGACACGCTGGCGGCAATTGGCGATCGCACCATTCACACTTTTCATACCGAAGGCGCGGGCGGCGGTCATGCGCCGGATATTATTACCGCCTGCGCGCATCCGAATATTCTGCCCTCCTCCACCAACCCGACACTGCCCTACACCGTCAACACCATCGACGAACATCTCGATATGCTGATGGTCTGCCATCATCTTGACCCGGATATCGCCGAAGACGTGGCCTTTGCCGAATCGCGCATTCGTCGGGAAACCATTGCCGCGGAAGATGTGCTGCATGACCTGGGCGCGTTTTCGCTGACCTCATCAGATTCGCAGGCGATGGGACGCGTGGGCGAGGTGATTTTGCGCACCTGGCAGGTGGCGCACCGGATGAAAGCCCAGCGCGGCCCGCTGGCGGAAGAAACCGGCGATAACGACAACGCTCGCGTCAAACGCTACATCGCCAAATACACCATCAACCCGGCGCTGACCCACGGCATCGCCCACGAAGTCGGCTCCATTGAAGCCGGTAAGCTGGCGGATCTGGTGGTCTGGTCGCCCGCGTTCTTTGGCGTGAAGCCCGCCACGATTGTGAAGGGCGGCATGATTGCCTGCGCCCCTATGGGTGATATCAACGCGTCTATTCCGACTCCGCAACCGGTTCACTACCGGCCGATGTTTGGCGCGCTGGGTGCCGCCCGCCACGCCTGCCGCATGACGTTTATTTCGCAGGCAGCGCAGGCGGGTAACGTCGCGCAGCAGCTTCATTTGCAGAGCGCGATCGGCGTGGTGAAAGGATGCCGGACGGTGAAAAAACGCGACATGATCCACAACAGCCTGCAACCGGCGATTACCGTTGATGCCCAGACCTATGAAGTGCGCATTGACGGCGAACTTATCACCAGCGAACCGGCAGAAGAACTGCCGATGGCACAACGTTATTTTCTGTTTTAAGGAGCCGCCATGCTGTATTTAACGACCCGCCTCACCGCGCCCGCCAGCGTTACGGCGACGGTAACGCTGCCGATTGATGTCCGGGTGAAAAGCCGGGCGAAAGTGACCTTAAGCGACGGACGCGAAGCCGGGCTGATGCTACCGCGCGGGCTACAGTTGCGCGGCGGCGATCTGCTGGGTAGCGATGACGGCAGCGAGATCATTGAAGTCATCGCCGCCGATGAATCGGTTTCGGTGGTGCGCTGTGACGACCCGTTTCTGCTCGCTAAAGCCTGCTATCACCTCGGCAACCGCCACGTCCCGCTGCAAATTTTGCCGGGCGAGCTGCGCTATCACCACGATCACGTGCTGGATGAGATGCTGCGCCAGTTTGCGCTGAAAGTGACGTTCGCCCACCTGCCGTTTGAGCCAGAGGCCGGGGCGTATTCTGCACAGGCCCATTCCCACGCGCATGCACATTAAATGACGGATCCCGTACAGTGGCTGCGTCTGATGCAGCTTGCCAGCAGCAGCCTGCCCGTCGGCTCGTTTACCTGGTCGCAGGGGCTGGAATGGGCAGTGGAAGCGGGCTGGATCGCTGACAGCGCAGGCTTCCACCGCTGGCAGATTCAGCAGATGGAACGCAGTTTTTTCACCGTCGATCTGCCCATTTTTGCCCGGCTTTATCGCGCCTGCGCGACGGATGACATCGACCAGGCCCGGCGCTGGACCGCCTGCCTGCTGGCCTGCCGTGAAACGCGCGAATTGCGGGCAGAAGAGCGCAATCGCGGCGCGGCCTTCACCCGGCTGGTCACCGACTGGGAGCCGGACTGCCCTCCGGCCTGGCGCACACTGTTCGCGCAAAGCCAGCTCTGCGGCATGGCCTGGCTGGGCGTGCGCTGGCGGATCGAGCTGAACGCGCTGGCGCTCAGCCTCGGTTATAGCTGGATCGAAAGCGCGGTGATGGCGGGCGTTAAGCTGGTGCCGTTCGGTCAGCAGGCGGCGCAACAGCTGATCCTGTCTCTGAGCGCGCGCTACGCGGCGGGAATGGAGAATGCGCTTCTTCTTCCCGATGACGACATTGGCTCGGCCACACCGCTGACCGCCATCGCTTCATCACGCCATGAAACCCAATATTCGCGTCTGTTCCGTTCCTGAGGAGAACTTATGACAAGTTATAAACACCCCCTGCGCGTCGGCGTCGGTGGACCGGTCGGGTCCGGGAAAACGGCCCTGCTGGAAGCGCTGTGTAAAGCCATGCGTAATTCCTGGCAACTGGCGGTTGTCACTAACGACATCTACACCAAAGAAGATCAGCGTATCCTCACCGAGGCAGGCGCGCTGGAGCCGGAACGCATCGTCGGGGTGGAAACCGGCGGCTGTCCGCATACCGCCATCCGTGAAGATGCCTCAATGAACCTCGCCGCGGTAGAAGCGCTGAGCGAAAAATTTGGCAACCTGGATTTGATATTTGTGGAAAGCGGCGGCGACAACCTGAGCGCCACTTTCAGCCCGGAACTGGCGGATTTAACGATCTACGTGATTGACGTAGCGGAAGGCGAGAAGATCCCGCGCAAGGGCGGGCCGGGGATCACCAAATCCGATTTTCTGGTGATCAACAAAACCGACCTCGCCCCCTACGTCGGCGCATCGCTGGAAATCATGGAGCGCGACACCCTGCGGATGCGCGGCGAGCGTCCGTGGACCTTTACCAACTTAAAATCGGGTGACGGGTTGGGGAAAATTATCGCCTTTCTGGAAGACAGAGGGATGCTGAAAGAATAAATAACATGCCGGATCGCGCCTCTGGACGCCATCCGGCAAAAAACCGCTACGCCGCAGGCAGCTCCGCCAGCGGCCAGCGCGGGCGCACAGTAACGCCGAGATCGGCCGTCGTGCCCGCTTTGAAGCGCACCATGCCCGCATAGGCGATCATCGCGCCGTTATCGGTACAAAATTCCGGCCGGGCATAAAACACCTCGCCGCGCCGCTTTTGCATCATCTCCGCCAGCTTCACCCGCAGGGTACAGTTGGCGCTCACGCCGCCCGCCATCACCAGACGTTTAAAACCGGTTTGATCCAGCGCGCGCTTGCACTTGATCATCAGAGTATCGACCACCGCGTCTTCAAACGCGCGGGCGATGTCGGCGCGGGTCTGATCGTCAGCATCGTTATTGCGGATCGTATTGGCGGCGAAGGTTTTCAGGCCGGAGAAGCTGAAATCCAGCCCTGGGCGGTCGGTCATCGGGCGCGGGAAAACGAAGCGCCCTTCCGTGCCCTGCGCGGCCATTTTCGACAGCATCGGGCCGCCGGGATAATCCAGCCCCAGCAGCTTGGCGGTTTTATCGAAAGCTTCACCCGCCGCGTCGTCAATGGATTCGCCCAGCAGAGCATATTGACCGATCCCGGTCACGCTAATCAGCTGCGTGTGACCACCGGAAACCAGCAGCGCCACAAAGGGGAAGGCGGGCGGATTCTCTTCCAGCATCGGAGCCAGCAAATGTCCTTCCATATGGTGTACCGGGATCGCCGGAACGTCCCAGGCAAACGCCAGCGACCGACCGACGGTTGCACCGACCAGCAGCGCGCCGACCAGCCCTGGCCCTGCGGTATAGGCCACCGCGTCAATATCTTTTGCCGTCAGCCCGGACTCTTTCAGCGCCGCCTGGATCAGCGGCACGGTTTTGCGCACGTGATCGCGGGAGGCCAGCTCCGGCACCACGCCGCCGTAGTCAGCGTGCAATTTCACCTGACTATACAATTGGTTGGCTAACAGACCTTTTTCGTCGTCGTAAATGGCGATGCCGGTTTCATCGCAGGATGTTTCAATACCCAGTACACGCATGGCTTGTTTTACCTCATTTCAATACCGCGCAGTGTAGGGCCAATGGTCGTGGTTGTAAAACTTTGCTCACCCCTGGCAGTAAGGTCGTGTATACTCCTCACCCTTATAAATGTCCTGTTCAAAAACGGCAGCGGTGCTTTACAAAGCAGCAGCATTTGCAGTAAAATTCCGCACCATTTTGAAATAAGCTGGCGTTGATGCCAGCGGCAAACCGAATTTATTAAAGGTGAGAGTTACATGCCGGTAATTAAAGTACGTGAAAACGAGCCGTTCGACGTAGCACTGCGTCGCTTCAAGCGTTCCTGCGAGAAAGCAGGTGTTCTGGCGGAAGTTCGTCGTCGTGAGTTCTATGAAAAACCGACTACCGAACGTAAGCGCGCTAAAGCTTCTGCTGTGAAACGTCACGCGAAGAAACTGGCTCGCGAAAACGCACGCCGTACTCGTCTGTACTAATGATATGAGGGCATAAGCTCTCATTTTTCAGACCGAGTTGTAGTTGTAAGGCCGTGCTTCCGTAAGGAATGCGCGGCTTATTTTCGTTTACGAGTTGGTAAAAATTGAACGGGGCTTATGGCTGGACGAATCCCACGTGTCTTTATCAATGACCTGCTGGCGCGCACCGACATCGTCGATCTGATCGACGCGCGGGTGAAGCTAAAAAAGCAGGGCAAGAATTTTCACGCGTGCTGTCCGTTCCATAACGAAAAAACCCCCTCTTTCACCGTCAACGGTGAAAAGCAGTTTTATCACTGCTTCGGCTGTGGTGCGCACGGCAACGCGATCGATTTTTTGATGAATTACGACAAACTTGAGTTTGTCGAAACCGTCGAAGAACTGGCGGCCATGCACAACATGGAAATCCCGTTCGAAGCAGGCAGCGGGCCAACGCAGATTGAGCGTCATCAGCGGCAGACGCTATATCAACTGATGGATGGCCTGAATGCGTTTTATCAACAAGCCCTTACGCATCCCGCAGCGGAACCCGCGCGTCAGTATCTGGAAAAACGTGGTTTAAGCAGTGACATCATTGCTCGCTTTGCCATCGGCTTTGCGCCTCCAGGCTGGGATAACGCGTTAAAACGTTTTGGTGGCAACAGTGAAAACCGTCAGTCGTTAACCGACGCGGGCATGTTAGTCACTAACGATCAGGGCCGCAGCTATGACCGTTTCCGCGAACGGGTAATGTTCCCTATTCGCGACAAACGTGGTCGGGTGATTGGATTTGGTGGCCGTGTTTTAGGCAACGATACGCCAAAATACCTGAACTCACCGGAAACCGATATTTTCCATAAAGGCCGCCAGCTGTATGGCCTTTATGAAGCGCAGCAGAGCGAAGCGGAACCGCAGCGCCTGCTGGTGGTCGAAGGCTACATGGATGTGGTGGCGCTGGCGCAGTATGGCATCAACTATGCCGTTGCGTCGTTAGGCACCTCCACCACCGCCGACCATATTCAGTTGCTGTTTCGCGCCACGCAGAACGTGATCTGCTGCTACGACGGCGACCGCGCAGGACGCGACGCGGCGAAACGCGCGCTGGAAACGGCGCTGCCGTATATGTCCGACGGGCGTCAGCTACGCTTTATGTTTCTGCCCGACGGCGAAGATCCCGATACGCTGGTGCGTAAAGAAGGAAAAGCGGCGTTTGAAGCGCGGATGGACGAGGCTCTGCCGCTCTCCACGTTTCTGTTTAACAGTTTGTTGCCGCAGGTGGATCTCAGCACCCCGGACGGCAAAACGCAGCTTGCCGCGCTGGCATTGCCGATGATAGGCCAGGTGCCAGGCGAAACGCTGCGCATTTATTTGCGTCAGCAGCTCGGTAACAAGCTCGGCATTCTGGATGATGCCCAGCTTGATCGTTTAATGCCGAAACAGGCAGAAAGTGGCACGGCGCGCCCGGCTCCACAGCTAAAACGCACGACCATGCGTATACTGATAGGACTGCTGTTACAGAACCCGGATTTAGCTCCGCTGGTGCCACCGCTGGCAGGTCTGGACCAAAGTAAGCTGCCCGGACTTGGCTTATTTGCCGAATTGGTCAACACTTGTTTGTCACAGCCTGGCCTGACCACTGGGCAACTTTTAGAACATTATCGTGGCACAAATGAGGCCGCGACCCTTGAAAAACTGTCGATGTGGGACGATATAGCAGATAGAGATATTGCAGAAAAAACGTTCACCGACTCGCTTAATCATATGTTTGATTCATTGCTCAAGCTGCGCCAGGAAGAGTTAATCGCTCGCGACCGCACGCACGGCCTGAACAATGAAGAACGCCGGGAACTCTGGACGTTAAACCAGGAACTGGCAAAGAAATGAATTTAACGGCTTAAGTGCCGAATATCGTTCGGGAAGATCCCGACAGCCGCACTGAAGGGCAGCGGCAAAAATATAAGCAAGCCCTCATTAAGTCATACACGACATCTTTCACGGCAGTGAAAACAGCCTGAAAGATGAAGCGTATTATGTTGGCGGTTTGTTTCGCCGACCGACACCAACCTCATGAATTAAGTGTGGATACCGTCTTATGGAGCAAAACCCGCAGTCACAGCTCAAGCTTCTTGTCCAACGTGGTAAGGAGCAAGGCTATCTGACCTATGCCGAGGTCAACGACCATCTGCCGGAAGATATCGTCGACTCAGATCAGATCGAAGACATCATCCAAATGATCAACGATATGGGCATCCAGGTGATGGAAGAAGCACCGGACGCCGACGATCTGCTGCTTGCTGAAAACTCAAACAACACCGACGAAGATGCCGAAGAAGCTGCCGCACAGGTACTCTCCAGCGTTGAATCTGAAATCGGGCGTACGACTGACCCGGTCCGCATGTACATGCGTGAAATGGGCACCGTTGAGCTTCTGACCCGCGAAGGCGAAATTGACATCGCCAAGCGCATCGAAGACGGCATCAACCAGGTCCAGTGCTCCGTTGCTGAATATCCGGAAGCGATCACCTATCTGCTGGAGCAGTACGATCGCGTGGAAGCGGAAGAAGCACGCCTGTCCGATCTGATCACCGGCTTCGTCGACCCGAACGCGGAAGAAGATTTAGCGCCAACGGCGACGCACGTCGGCTCCGAGCTGTCCAGCGAAGAGATGGACGACGAAGATGAAGACGAGGACGAAGAAAGCGACGACAGCAGCGATGACGACAACAGCATCGACCCGGAGCTGGCGCGCGAAAAATTCGGCGAGCTGCGCACGCAGTACATCGTTACTCGCGACACCATCAAAGCGAAGGGCCGCAGTAACGCTGCATCGCAGGAAGAAATCCTGAAACTGTCTGAAGTGTTCAAACAGTTCCGCCTGGTGCCAAAACAGTTCGATTACCTGGTTAACAGTATGCGCGTAATGATGGACCGCGTGCGTACCCAGGAACGTCTGATCATGAAGATGTGCGTCGAACAGTGCAAAATGCCGAAGAAAAACTTCATCACCCTGTTCACCGGTAACGAAACCAGCGAAACCTGGTTTAACGCCGCTATCGCCATGAACAAAGCATGGTCCGAGAAGCTGCACGACGTGTCTGATGAAGTGCATCGCAGCCTGCAAAAATTGCAGCAGATCGAAGAAGAAACCGGCCTGACCATTGAGCAGGTTAAAGATATCAACCGTCGCATGTCCATCGGTGAAGCGAAAGCCCGCCGTGCGAAAAAAGAGATGGTTGAAGCGAACCTGCGTCTGGTTATCTCTATCGCCAAAAAATACACCAACCGTGGTTTGCAGTTCCTCGATCTGATTCAGGAAGGCAACATCGGTCTGATGAAAGCGGTTGATAAGTTCGAATACCGTCGCGGTTACAAGTTCTCCACCTACGCAACCTGGTGGATCCGTCAGGCTATCACCCGTTCCATCGCGGATCAGGCGCGCACCATCCGTATTCCGGTGCATATGATTGAGACGATCAACAAACTCAACCGTATCTCCCGCCAGATGCTGCAAGAGATGGGCCGCGAGCCGACGCCGGAAGAACTGGCTGAACGTATGCTGATGCCGGAAGACAAGATCCGCAAAGTGCTGAAAATCGCCAAAGAGCCCATCTCCATGGAAACGCCAATCGGCGACGATGAAGATTCGCATCTGGGGGATTTCATCGAGGATACCACCCTCGAACTGCCGCTGGATTCTGCCACCACTGAGAGCCTGCGTGCCGCCACCCACGACGTGCTGGCGGGTCTGACCGCCCGTGAAGCGAAAGTCCTGCGTATGCGTTTCGGTATCGATATGAACACCGACCACACGCTGGAAGAAGTGGGTAAACAGTTCGACGTGACCCGCGAACGTATCCGTCAGATCGAAGCGAAGGCGCTGCGTAAACTGCGCCATCCGAGCCGTTCTGAAGTGCTGCGGAGCTTCCTCGACGATTAATCGTACAGATCGTGCTTAAGCCCTCCTCGTGAGGGCTTTTTTATATCTGCAAAACTACAGTCCCCGCACCACCAGCGCCTCATCCAGTTCACGATAGGCCTCCACCAGTTTTTCCAGCGATGCACGATTTAGCCCGCTCGGATTCGGCAGCACCCACACCTGTGTCCCACCAATCGTTATTTGCTGCTTGCCCCACTTCACTCCGCGCTGGCTGAAAGCCTGTTCAAACGCCTGCTTGCCCAGTACCGCCAGCGCGTCTGGCTGGTAGTCCTCAATCTTCTTCACCAGTTCCCGCCCGCCGGTGCGCAGTTCGTGAAGATCAACCTCGCTGGCCTGCACGGTAGGCCGCTCCACCAGCATGGTGATCCCACAGCGCGTATCCAGCAGATGCTGTTCCTCTTCCGGTTTCAGCAGCCGCTCGGTGAATCCGGCCTGGTGAATCACCTTCCAGAAACGGTTGCCGGGATGGGCAAAATGAAAGCCCGTATGGGCGGAAGACTTGCCTGGATTGATGCCACAGAACACCACCCGCAGTCCGGGCGCCAGGATATCGCTAATCATGATTACTCCGCTGAATACATCGAATTCAAAGTATAAGAGATTGAAAAGCCATTGTTTATAAAAACAGCAGGCAGGTGTTTATGTCTGGATTGCCATGGCGAGTTACTTTATAATTCCCGGCCACGGCCCCTTAGCTCAGTGGTTAGAGCAGGCGACTCATAATCGCTTGGTCGCTGGTTCAAGTCCAGCAGGGGCCACCAAATTTTTCTATATAAATCATGAAATTAAGCCACTTTTAAAGGTGGCTTTTTTAATGTCTGAATTTTGAGTGGCGATAAAGTGGCGGTAAATTTTTTCTAACTGCTTTATCAAAGGCGTAAAAAAGCCCGCTTTAAGCGGGCTCTCATCATAGCCATAATGGCCGTTGTCCATTCGCGGATGGATGGGGCGGAGCTGGAATTACAGCGCCGGGAGTAACGATATAGCGTTCAACTGACTCCATCGTTACAAATGTGCAACTGCAATTTATGTTGGTGCACTGATGATAACGTTCTTTCGTATTTTCACTCAGGTAACGGCTTGTACGAGCGTGCGCCGCGTAATGACACTTAGGGCAATGGAACATTATGCATCTCATAATTCACTTAATGTGAATTTATAATACTCCTAAATCCACTTTTTGAGAACATCCCTACCCTATGTTTTCATATAGATCGTATTCGATATCGGAAAGCCTTACCTCCAGCTCCAGCGATGTTGTGTAGCCGTTGTTGTTTAACGCGTGCGTCACCTTCGTGATGGTCCATGCCTGTTCATCTATCACCCGCTTAAAACCCCTAACGCGTACCGGCATTTCAGGAAAGAGATCTGCCCGGCCAGTGGCAAGGCTTACTGAAAATTCAGCCACGCCACGCTGCAACTTATCCCACTTTGCCTGTGCTGCACGCGTGGCCTGATCCTTAGTGGAAAAAATCGTTGTCAGGGCAAAGACATTATCCGCTTCACCGGCCATATACTCACCTTCACGGGCTTCCTGCTCTTTGCTCGCTTTCTTTTTTTTGACCGGCTTTGCTTTCGGATGCTGTTGAGTGGTCGCGTGCGGGTCTTTGGGCTTACGTGTGAGTCTGACCTTTTGTTTTTGCGGCTTCGGATCTTTGGTATGCAGCCACCGGGCCGTGACGCCGGTGTAAGCGCCCCGGTCAGCAATGGCAAACTGATGCCGGTCGCCATCACCACGCGCAATAATTACCTGCGGAATGGGCTTTCCGCTGACCGTTACGCCACGGCCCGCCCGGATAAATAACAGCTTACCGGCTTTTACCGACACCTCTGCGCCGTTACGCCCGGCAAGGCGCGTCAGGAATTTAATGTCGGACTCCTGCGACTGGTCAATATGAGGGATTTTAATTCCGGCCAGCTCAGGCGTGACGGCGGCGGTCAGCCTGTTACGACTGGCAATCGCATCCACGATGGCCCCGAGCGTGGTGTCGTGCCATGACCCTTCACAGCGGGAATTAAGCGAGCCGCGAAAATCCGCGCTGCGGGCGCGAATGGTGACCGTATCCGGTGCGCCCCGGTGTTCAACCTCATCCACGGTAAAACTGCCTTTCCCGGTCAGGGCCGACCCTTTCCAGCCAATAAACAGCGACACAACCGCCCCGCGTATTGGCAGCTCGACCAGCCCGTCGCTGTCGTCGAGCTCAATATCGAGCTGGTCAGCCTCAAATCCCCGGTTGTCAGTCAGGGTGAGGTTTATCAGGCGCGGGCTGATATTGCCGGTTATGTCCCGGCTGTTGAGCGTCAGCATAAAATCAGGCGTCAGAGTACCGCCTGCCAGACTCGTCAGCGCATCCAGCATTATCCGGCCCCCATAATGTCTGTGATTTTGCCTGCCATGCCGGATGCCTTACCGACAAGGGATTCAGCCTGCTTTCCGATATCGCCATACAGCGCCGCGAGCGACTCATCCACGCGTGTTAAGGTCAGGGTGAAATCAATCCGGCGTGCTGACCCGTCGGAAAAAAACAGGCTCCCGGTTTCGCTGACGTTGTTGATGACATACATGCCGTAAATTGTGCCGTTACCGTCCATGAGAGGCCAGGCGCGGCCCTCTTCGGCCATCATTCTGACCGTTGTCATGGTCAGCCTGCCACCGGTGAACTCAGGATACAGGACACCGCTCAGGGTGATTTTTTCCTCCCCGACGCCGAGAAACTGAAAGGCGTCACGCCTGCCGACGCGACTGTTTGACGGCCAGCGATAATCTGCATCACGCTGCATATTCTGATAGGGCAGCGTCTGACGCATAAAGACAAACATGCCAAGTGCGAGCATCATTTATTTTTTCCTCATCAGTCGTGCAACATACTGGAGCGCGCGCGGGCGCGCTTATCACGCTCATATCTTTCGAGCGCATCCTGTAACTGGCGTTCCACCGGCGCGCCCGGTGCCGCACCGCCCTGTAGCGTGATGTGATAGTCATTTTTACTCTGGTCAACATACGACCGCCCGGCGGGGGCGGTGACGGGTTGATATGACTGATAACCACTCAGCGGACCGGATACGGGCTGGTATCCCTGATAACCTCCTGCTGCGCCAGTGACCGCGACAGACGCATTACTCTGCGTGGACGCATTTGCTTTTGCGGCCGTCTGGTCGAGTGTGCCGGACTCCTTATTGATGACGCCGAGCTTTTCCAGTACCCACTCTATCCCGCTGCGCAGTTTGTTGAATGCCGCAAGCGGGAGCATCAGCACATCAGCCAGCGCCTGACCAAACATCACGCCGGTGTCACGACAACGGTTAAGGGTGTCCTGCGTCGCTTTAACCGGGGCTATCAGGTTAGTAAACCACTGCCACACGGCCTGTAATTTTTCGCCCAGCCAGTCAAACACCGGCTTAAGGGGTGCAAACAGGTCACTGACCGGCGCAAACGCCGCGCGCAGACCGTCAACCACACCGCTGAAAAATGCGCTGACCGGCTCCCAGTATTTGTATATCAGGAGCGCGGCGGCGGTAATGATGGCGACCGTCGCCACAACCGGCAGGGCTATTGCACCAATGGCCGACACAATGGCACCCCCGGCAAAACTGAAACCGGCACTCAGCAACCCGGCACCGGCTATCAGCGCATTGATGCCCGTCATGACCGGCCAGATAACCAGCCCTACGCCGCCCAGCACAGCCGCCAGCCCGGCAACCGCTCCGGCCATCATGACCAGATTTGACGTCAGCACAGGATTTGCCCGCACCCATGCCCCGAGCTTATCCATCCACCGTGTCGCACTTTGCGTCAGCGTGCGCAGGTGCTTGTCGAGTCCGTTAAAGACATTAAAACGCAGCCCTGCAAATGCCCCTTTCAGGCGTGCAATGTCACCACTCAGGTTATCCCGCAGCGTACCGCCCATCCTGTCGGCTGCGCCGCTGACCTCCCCGAACTGATTTTTAACGCCAGCCAGCGCGCCGAGAAACGCGGGGATCTGGTCGACAGACAAATCCTCAACCGGCGTGCCGAAAAGCGCTATTGCGGCGTTGGCTCGCTCCGCCGGGTCTTTGATGGACAGCAAGCCCTTCGCGGTTTTCTGCATTGCCATACGGGCTTTCGCGCCGCCGCTGGCGATACTGCGCGACATTTTTTCAGCATTAAGGCCAATCTGCTGATAAGCCGCGACGCTGTTCTTTGACATATCCGAGCCGCGTATACTGAACTCCTTGATGGCGTCGCCGGTTTTATCAAGCGCAAATTTGCCCTGTTTCGACATATCAACCAGCAGTGACATTGCCTCTTGCCCGCTGAATCCGAGGTTTCGAAAGTGCGTGGAATATTCGTGCAGAATTTCGGGCATTTCACCGCGCATTTCAGCGGATACGCGCTGCATTCCGGCGACAATCAAATCCAGTGCCTCATCACTGCTGCCCGCCAGACCGTTTTTCATCATGATGGCGGCAATCTGGATACTTTCCGCTGCCTCCTGACCGAACGCGGTCTGCATATCAAGCGCCTTGCGGGTGATGCGGGACAGCTCTGCCTCACCCACATTGCCGAGGGTGCCGAGCGTACTGCGCACTGCCGATACCGCCTCAGTGATTTTCTCAAGGTCTTCGCTCACCCCCGAGGTATTGATGCGCTGAATGACCCCGGCATACTCCGCCCCTTTTGCCGCGTTCTCTCCCTGACGGGCGGCAATCAGCGTGCCGCTTTGCTGCGTGTGTACTTCGGGGGCCATTAACCGGCTACCGGCATACAGGGCGGCGGTTCCCGCGCCCAGCGCAGCGGCGCTGACATTACGCACGCCAGCCGCCGCCGCTTTGCCGCGCTCATAGCGCTGGCGTACCGCGTTGAGCCTTTCCTGCTGCTGACTGACGCGTATCAGCGCCGCCCGCTGACGCTCAATAGTGGCGGTGGTGTGCTCGATACTGTCGCGAAGCGTGCGCCCGGCAGCAGACAGGTTATGCGTATCGATGCCGGACTGTTGCAGCTCGGTACGCTGGCGGTGAACGGACTGGCGCAGGCTGTTGTATTTCGCCTGCATGGCGGCTGCACTGCGCTTTGCATTTTCAAAGGCTTTTACCTGTGCCGCCGTGGGACTGGCCGTATTGTGCATCTGGATAGCCAGCGCAGCGGCTTCCGCTTTCGCATTTTTCAGCGCCTTGCCGGTCACGGCCAGTTGCGCACTGGTCGTGCGAAAGCCCTCGATACGCCGCGACTGCGCATTCAGGGCCTTGAGCTCGTCCTGCGATCCCCGGATATCACCGGCCAGCGTCCGGCTGGCGTTCTGCACGGCTTTAAAAGGGCGCGACGCCTGGTCTACAGCCCTGAGTAATACCTGTAACTTTACGTTTTCACTCATTCGTGTTTCCGCTTCGCTGGAGCGCTTTTTCACGCCATGTGATGAGCTCGGTCAGGCTCATGGGATACAGCTCTGATGGCGACCAGTGAAATATCACTGCGATGTCAGCCATCAGGTCATCAACCGACAGTTTTTTCGGAAACTCTACTGCGCCGAACTCGGTGACAAAAAACCGACCACCTTACCGGCGAGCGTCACAAGGTCGGGCAGCTCCAGCGCGGCGACCTCCTGCTCGGTCAGCATCGGTGCGGTCAGGCGCGGCAGCACCTTAATCAACGCATCAACCTCAGAGTTTGCCACCGCCGCCAGACTGACGCCGCGAAGCGTCCCGGCATTGGGTTTCATCAGTGTGATGTGTTCAATGGTCTGCTCGCCACGTTTAACGGGGGTGTCCAGGAAAATCACATTTTCGTTGCTCATAATGCTCTCTCAGTAAAAAGGGATAAGCGGCCAGACGTGCTGGCCGGGTTAAAATTACAGGCCGATATTGCGCCGGTGCTGCTCCAGCCGGTCAGTGCCGTTGACTTTCTCCACCATGTTAATAGTGTCGATTTCGACCAGCTCCTTACCGTCCATCGTGAGGCGAAAATAGGTGCAGGCCACAGAGATTTTCGACTCGGTGTCTTCGCCCTGTTTGCCCTCGCCGGTGTCGATTTCTTTCTGACGGCCACGCATGACCACCTCGACCGCCACCGTTTCGCCGGTATCGTCGCGCTGGTAGGAGCCAGCAAAGCGCACCGGCACAGCATCAACGCCGGTTGCACCGTAGAGTTCCCATATCACTGCATCAGGAAAACCGCCAAGTGACCATTCCATCGACAGGGCGTCATCGTCGAGGCCAAGATCAACCGGTGCTGCACCGTTCATCCCCGCCCCGCGATAGTTTTCGAGCTTACGCGTCAGCTTTGGCAGCGTGACTGACTTGGCAACACCCTGATAGCTGTAGCCGTTCAGAAAGACGTTCATGTGTTTGAGTTTGCGCGGCATTGCCATTTAGCCTGGCTCCTTAATTGCTGTTGACCGACGACACCAGATCCGCCAGATATTTATCGGTGATGCGCTGGCGCAGGGTCAGGTTTTCGAGAGGGGGAACCGGCGTATAGTCGTAATCGATATACAGCTTACCGGCCTTGAGGGTTGTCGCATCATTGGCTTCTTCATCAAACCAGCAGGTCGCATCCACGATATAGCCGCTCGTTTTCAGCTCGCGGAATTTGGCGTTGATGCCGTCGACGATATCGCGGATGAGCGTTGCGGTGATGGGCTTGTCCACCGCCCACATGTGCGCCCCGGCCATCGTGTCGGCGATAACCTGCGCGGTGCGGGTGTAGTTTTCAAACAGGAAAAGCGGATCGTCTGAACAGGTGCGGTTTCCCCAGAAGCGAAAGCCATCTTTTCGAATAAGCGTGGTGACGCCTGCGGCGTTGAGCAGGTCGGCATCGGTGCCGGGCTCCTGCAAATCCCAGAATACCGAAGCGTTGATACCGGTGACGCCATTCACGCTGACGTTGGACAGGGTTTTATGCCATCCGACCGTCTGGTCAATGTAGGCCCGCAGCCCCAGCGCGCGGGCGGTCGCCCATGCCGTCGCGGTGGCGTTTACCGTGGTATCCCATGCGAGAAAGTCCGGCCAGATAACCATTAATTCACGCTGACCGAACGTGCTGCGGTATTTAGTGGCCTCGGACACGGTTTTACAGCCCCATGCGCTGACATAGCCAAACGCGCGCAGCTTCTGACAGACCGGCGCAAGTGCGGCCGCGACTTCGGGGGTATCAAATCCCGGCACGCCGAGAATGCGCGGCTTAACGCCGGTCACGGCCTCTGCGGTCAACAAGGCTTTCAGGCCAGTGTATTTACCGTTTTTATCCGTGGTGCCGATGATATTAGAAACCGTCTGCGCCAGTGCGGCTTTTGCGTCGGTGCCGGTGCCTTCTTCCACGCGCACGACAACAATAACAGGCTTTGACTGGTCCGCGATGGCCTGTAATGACGCGGCCAGCGTGCCTTTTTTACCGGCTTTTGCAATGGCACTCTGTACGCTGGTAATCAGTACCGGCTCGTTGAGGGGAAAAGTCTTCGCGTCGGCATCACTGGCTGTGCAGACCATGCCGATAATCGCGGTTGAGACAGTGGAAATGACGCGCGTGCCGTCGTTGATTTCGACAACCTGCACGCCGTGATGATAGTCACTCATCCGGTTAACTCCGTGGTTAAGGGGTGAGGACATTGTCAGGTCGGCGGGGGCGGGGCGCTATTTGTCAGGGTTGGATGAGGAACAGGACAACAGAACAACGGCGGGCATCAGCCCGCCTGCCTTACTCCGGCTTTTCAGGCCAGTTGATATCCGGTGAACGTGACAGGTCGGCCTTTTTCAGCGCCCGGATATAGCTCATCCAGTTGATGAGGCTTTGCCGGTCATCGTCGCTGATGGTGTCGAGCTGTAACTCGGTGCGCCAGTCAGCGGTGATGGCGTTCGCCTCAGCGATACGGCGGTCACGCTCGCTGATGGCCCATGCAGGCCAGTCGGTCGCAGGCTGCACAAGAACGGGATACCCGTTATCGCCCGGCGTGATAACTTCCCCCTCTGCCTGTCCGGCAAAAAGGCGGCGATAATCAGCATCGCTGACTTCGACGGCATCAGCAGGCCAGCCCGCCGGGGAGTCCTCATATTCGCTTTTGTTCTCCAGCAGGTAAAACCCTCTTACTGCGGCGCTGTAATAGTAGGTCTGGCTCATCGTTAATATCCTATTGCGAGGTATTTACCGCTACGGGGGTTAGTGTCGCTGGCCCCCTTCTGAATCACGGCTCCGGTTTTATTAAACCCCTGACAGCCTATCTGCTCAGAGGCTCCCCCGGTGGACGGGATCGGGATAACAATCAGGCAGGCATTCGGAAACGCCTGCGGAAAGGTGATGCTCACCCCGTCGCCACCGGATGAGCCGGGAATGGACCACGCGCCAATACGCATTTTCAGCGAGGACAGCGCCGCATTCCACCACAGGCCGTTACCGTCGGTGCTGATGCCGTCTTTCAGAAAAGCATCAAGCCAGCCGCCCCATTTCGTGCCGGAGATATTGCCGTCTTCCGCAATCGTCGCCTGACCGGCCTTAAGCGCTTTTCCGGCGCTTATCGTACCGCTGTGAAACAGTGAATCTTTACTCACTTCCAGCACTGACGTACCGCCAACGGTGAGCGCAACCTTGCTCCCGTCCGCCGCTGCATTCCAGCCTGCCATTTTCGGGTAAAACATCATCGTCGGGGCAGTGATACCGGAAAAGGCAGGCGAGTCTTTTGTCCCCATGCCGATTTCAGTTAAAAAGTCTGCGGTTTTCGCGTCTTTTTTAATATCCGTCCCCGGTGCAAGACGGGAGAGCAGAAAGGCGAGAAAAACCTCTTTATCAATTGTGTCTTTACGTAATGTCATGGTCAGCCTCTCACGCCCATACCCTGTAAGGGGGGGCAGGATTAATCGAAAAGGTATCCAGTAAACTGGTGTCGAAATCATCGCGGATGATGCGCAGGTTTACATGCCATCCCGGCACCGGTTTATATTCCGGCTCCTTTGCATCAGGGTTGTCCGCAATATAAATAATGCCGATAATATCGGTGCAGATATCAGGATGATAAAGTCCGTCTTCGCCTGACTGATAACCGGCTTTCAATAACTGCTGTTCCATTTCGCGCGCATCAGTAAAGCGCAGATATAAATCTTTCATCAGCGAATCCCCTTTAATTGCCTGTCAGACAGTGCATGGTTCCACATGCGTACATTTCTGATGTGTCCGAAAATATGAGAGCCACCGTTAACGCCCGCTCCCAGCCATATTTTTTCCGTCATGATGCGGGGGTGCTGCGGCACACCGCTGACAATCTCCCTGCCCCTTGTGAAACAGGAAAGGGTATCCATGCCGACTGATATTGCTGTCACCCCGGCGGCAGGCGCATCCACAATCTGAAAGGATGCCGCCGAATTCAGAAACGACATATCGCCTTTGGTCGTGTACTGGATAACGCAGCGGGGGTTAATATCACGCGAATATTCAACCAGCCGCTGCAAGAAATTCCGGCCGGGGGTGTCAGTTATCTGATATTCCATCGCGACAGTACATTCATAAAGGCCAATGTTCCCGGCCATCGGCAGGGTGAGAATGTCAGGCGCGCGCGTGACGGCGGCACCGTTGGTGGGTATATACGAGGTCGGCATCGGCATGGCTTCAAACTGCATACGCGTGACGGTCACATCGCTGTTGAAATACGTGTGCGGGTTAGCTTCGCCGGTGTTTGTCACGGGTCCGGCTACATAAACGATATAAAGGCCGTTGCCATAAGTACACAGGGTCTGGAGCTGGAATTTACTGCCCGCGAAATACGCATATTCCCCGTCAGGGTGCAGGGGGCGGTCAATGGTCATTGACAGGCAGTAGTAATCACCGGCGTTTACTGTTGCCTGAATACCCACAGCCTGTTTCCATGACTGCGCGGACGTGTTCGCCCCGGTAATACGCACCGCATTCACGCCGTCGAGCTTAACCTGAGAGGCAGTCTGACCACCCTGAAGGATGGGAAAAGCGGTTGGTTCGCTTTTAATCAGTAAATTCGTGCTCTGACCTTCCGTTAACAATCCCTCTTTTTCAAATCGCGGTTCATTAATTTCCGCTACCTGTAAATTGCCGGATTTATCGATATAGGTTGCCGTACTGGCGCGCTGAAAGCTCAGGGATTTGGTCGGTAATTCCAGCGTCTGCCCCGCGATACTCAGCGTGTCGTAAGGCGCAACCCCGGCCAGCAGGCGCAAATCATCGCTCAGAGGAGCCCACACCGCCGGAAAGGGTAGCGCGGCATCGCTCACTGCGCTGACGGCTTCGCCCTGCACAAATGCCGTGGTCGCAATCTGCGTGCTGTCATTTCCCGCTGCGGGCGTCGGCGCTCTGGGCGTACCGGTCAGGGTCGGGCTGGCCTTCGGGGCGTACTGCGGGTGCGGGTCTTTATTGTCGAGATGCTTTTTCATCGCATCATCAACGTAACTTTTAACCTCGATAACTTTATCATCAACATACTGGCGGGTTGCCAGCACGACAGCCGGGTCAATCTTAAGGGTGATGGCGGTCGTGCTCGATACAATCAGGATCATACGAATGGTCTGCGTGCGCCCGCTGCCCTCCTGCAATAACGGCTTATAGGTTTCGGGGCAGTTGGCGACCGCAATTAACACGCCGCTGTCATCAAACAGACCGATTTCACGTATCCAGAAACCGCCCTCGTTTTCGGGGATCACCTGCTCGGCGATAATCTGGCCGGGGTTGGTTGGATCGGTGTTCAGCAGGTTCAGCGGGGCGATACGCTTCTGGCTAATGAGCTTCGTCTGCGCCGGATCGGGCGTGGGTAATTTGCCGTTAGCATCACCGACGGCCATTTGCGTCAGGTTCAGCTTCGTACCGAGGGCGGCGGCGTTCGCCAGCCGTGCCGCACCCTGACTGGTCAGAATGGCATAATATTTCGCTGTCATGCGTTCACTCTCAGATTATCAATCAAATGAATGGCCGGGGCCGTGTAAAAATCACCGCCGACGATGATCGTCTCGGGGATGTAGGGGTAAACCGTCAGCGCATCGCCATCATAGCAGCCTGCACCGGCATAAATGCTGCCCGTGGAGCTCAGGCTGATGGCAAGCCCGGTCAGGTGACGGCTTGCCGGTTTCGCGTCGTCAATCAGGCGCTCCAGCTCCTGATACATCGCATCGGTGATGCCGCTGTCGAGTACGCCGACCACAAGGCGGAATGTGCCAGGCTCCTCGTTGAGCTGCCACCACTCACGCACCTGAATCAGATAGCCGAGCGGCTCCACCACCCGGCGCAGGGCGCTGATGGTGCCTTTATGCTGATGGACAAAGAACGCTGACGCGATGACGCTGCGTTTTGTTGCCTCCGGCCAGTGCTCATCCCAGCGGTCAACGGACAGCGCCCACGCCAGATACGGCAGAAGACTGACCGGGCAGGTTGCCGGGTTCCACAGGGTGCGCAGCGGCACCGGCACGCGGTTGATTTCAGCGGCCGCTTTTGCTGCGGCCACTTCCAGCGGGGAAGAGCCCACGGGTAACAGGCGGTCATCACTCATCCGTACCCCCGGCAGTAATGGTGTAACGGGTGCAGTAAGATGCCTGATGGCGGTCGAGCACAATATCGCGTGCCGGGGATGTCAGTTCGACACGCTGCACCCCCTCGACGTGAAGTGCAGCATAGATAGCCGACTGGCGGATATCGCGCCCGAGCCGGTGCTGCGAGCTGATATAAGCCGAGAGTTTTTTCTCTGCTGCCTGCCGGATGGGCTCCGCTTCGGGGCCGGGGTAGAAATAGAGCGTTGCATCAATCTGGTAATTCACAATGCCTGCGGCCTGCACGGTCACACGGTCGCCGACCGGGCGCACGTCTTCGGCATTCAGCGCCTTTTCCACCACGGCCAGCAGGTCAGCGCTGGCCGTGCCATTACCTTCACGTGATAACACGGTGATCGTCACGCAGGCCGGAGACGGGCTGACGACAGAAATGTCGGCGACACGTCCGTCGGCGCTGCGCCCGTGATATTCATACGCCCCGGATGGCCCCGCCACACTTAACCCCTCAAAAGCCTGCTGCGCACGCAGGCGTAAATTAGTATCGGACTCCATCACCGCCGCCGTGGGGGGAAGCGTCGTGTCGTCAGCCGGGGTAATGGTCAGACGCCCGGTGTTGTTGTTCGCAGCCATCACGTCAAGGTCGTTACCCTGCGCGTAAGCCAGCATACTGGCGCGGGCGGCTTCGTTGACGCGCTGTCGCAACAGGACTTCGCGATACGCATTTTCCTCAAGGAATTTCGTCAGCGGCTCAGACTCCAGCGCCAGCGTGCGGGCAACGGCGTCCTGTTGGTCTTCGGGAAACAGGGAAATCAGTGTTGCCTTTCGCGCGGCGAGAATGATTTCAAAATCCAGCTCCTCGACCACATCCGGGGCGGGGAGCTGGTTCAGGTCGATAATCGGCATGGTTTCAGCTCACGGGAACGGTTAAAGAAAGGCTCTCGTCGGTGTCAGTCTGCTGGCCCGTCAGGTTAACGACCATCTGCCCGTTAAACCGGCGTTCCGTGGTCACTGATGTGAGGGTGATGCGCGGCTCCCATTTCAGGACAGCCATATAACACGCGACCATAATTTGCAGCTCAAGGGCTGGCGTCTGCGGCTGGTCAATCATGGCCGACAGCAGGGAACCATATTCACGACGCATCACGCGCGATCCGACAGGAGTGCGCAGGATATCGCTCAGGCTCTGGCGGATGTGCTGCACATCGCTGACAGACCGGCCATCGCTCCGGCTCATGCCGGTATACCGGGCCGTCATTGCGGGCCTCCCGTTATCCCGCCGCTGTCACCGGGGTGTTTATGGGTGTGCAGTACCTTGCCGTTTGAGGAAAGCGAGCCGCCGCTGTGCTCAATATTGCCTTTCATCGTGCCGCCTTTTTTCACCTCAAGCGTGCCGGTGGTGAGTTTGTTGGTGCAGACGACTTCTGGCGTATCAAGCGTGATGCGGGTTGAGGCTTTGACCAGCACCACCGGCACGCTGGCAGTGATGGATTCTGATGCCGTCACTTCAGCCGTTTTAATGCCGCTCACGGTCAGGGCGCTGGTCTGCGGCTCATACTCAATAACGGCACCGTCGGGAAAAGCCACGTGACATGCGTCAGCCGAGGCCGACGGCGCAGGGTTATCGTCAGAGAAAATGCCGGGCAGCACAAAAGCCGTATCAAGCTCACCGCCGACAGCGAGGATCAAAACCTGTTCACCCACCGAGGGAGCCCACCACGTGCGTGAGCGCCCGGCGCGGTGCGTCAGCCACTGGAGCCAGTCGGTATACATGCCGCCGGTCTGCACGCGACAGCGCCCGGTGTCAGAGTCAGTTTCGACAATGACGCCGGTGCGTATCATGTTGCGCAGTGCGCGGGCGAGTTCCTGAATATCTGCGAGTGTGTTCATACCGGGAAGGATGCCGCCGGACGATCCCGGCGGCAATTCATGATGCATGTGCAGTCATCTGCACAACAAGCTAAAAAGAAAATAGTGAATAGAGGCTTACAAAAGGATAAAACAGAATTGAAATAAGATCATCAAAGCTATTTTTTTCAGGTTGAATAATAGCTCCAGCCAATACAAGGTAAGCCGCATAACCAAAAGCTAATAATCTGCGTGAATATCTAAAGGCTTCATTACCGTCCCTCGCAATTGTATATGCATATGACAAATAGAAGCCCGAAAGTATCAGCAGCGGGCACACAAAACTTGAAAGAACGATGAATGCAATCTCCAGCCATCCCGGAGGTGTGCTAAACACATCCCTGATACCATCATTAACCGAAAATTCGTAAAGTGAGATTAATTGGGGGTATAAAGAAAGGTAGGGCACCATCTTTTCTAGCGCGCAATAAAAAATGACCCCCATAGCAACAGATGCAACAGGATATAAGATATCCCACCCCCTCCTGTATCCATTGAATCTTATAGTATTGAAATAACCAAAGATAGCTAATGCGGGGAGAATAAAAGACAGAGACAGCAATAACTTCAGGAAAAACAGGGGGAACATGTGAAACACAATCATCATCAAAAAGGCACAAACCTTCACAGAAAAAGATATTTCCTTCTTAACGCCCGCCATTATCTCATTATAAATCACTAAATTGTTATTTCCATTTATATCTGGACTCTGGTTCCTGGTGTTGTTCCTTAGATTAAGGTTAATCCTGTTAATCTTGAAGCTAAATAGTGCGCCAACACTAAGACCCAACACAGATTCAATACTAATTAAATTTTCAAACATTCAATATTCCTTCACTGATAAACTTAAAGACACTCGGCATAAACATACCATAAGAGGAGCCGCAAAAGTCATTGAGTCAGTGCCTTGATTATTTCCTCTTCAATGATTTTTTCATCATCCCGGCTAAATCCCAATAACTCACGAACAGGATATTGCACAGCGGGGCCGTTGCGCTGCGGTTTATCCTTCATTCCCGACTGGTGCACCCGCGCAATGCGCTGCACCCTGCCGGTAAACTCCACCGCCGCCGCGTTACCGTCACCGGTCGCTTTCATGTAGCGATTAGTGCGCAGCTTCGCAAACATTTCACGCTTAACCCGGCCTTTCTTGCCCCGTACCGGCTGACTTTTACGCGGGGTAAACGGCGTGCCATCGGGGGCAATCTGCGATTTGATGCGCTGCTGCTGACGCTGGCGCAGTTTCTTCGCAATATCAATCGTCAGACGCCGGCGGCCAGCCGGTGACAGTGCGTTTATCAGCCCGGTCAGTTTGTCCTCAAACGGTTTAAGGTCACTCATTCCACTTACTCACCAGTTCACCATTGATATAGAGCTCCATTGGCCGGGTGACAGGCTCCAGGGGCGGTGGCTCGGGCAGATTCTGCACGTGCAGCGCTGCATCGACCTCCTTAACCAGCGTGCGCTCGGTCAGTAGCAGACTGATGCTGATATCAAAGCTGCTGTCATTGTTGATATCTGCATAAAAGGTAAATCCTTTTTTCTGTCCCACGTCCGTTGTCATGATGTCAGGCTGATACTCCCGCACCCATGCCATCACCGGCACGAGCAGCAGGTCAAAGTCACCGGTGAAATCCGTCACCACCACATTGAGCGTGTACTGCTTTTCAAATGACAGCGAGGCGGCAAGGGTGGCGGCAATTCTGCCGTTATCCACAAACAGGCGCAGCATATCGGGGTTAGTGCGCAGCACCGGCACCGCATCAGTGAGGGCGCTGCGCAGACTGTCGGGTTTCAGCATATAAATCGTCCTGGCATTGTCGGATGGTTTCCACCTGTAGCGCGCAGCTCTCCAGCGCGCGCTCAAGGTTTCGGATGTCAGCGCTTAAATCGCCGTTAGTCGCCGGGTCGCTTCCCGGCATCGGGCAAAGCGTGACGGTCGGGCAACCGTTGTAAACAATCACCGGCTGAGGCGCAGGCGGCGCGTCGGTGCAGGCGGCGCACAGCATCAGGCAAATCAGCGCTGTACCAGCGGCGAAAGGCTTCATTTTCATTAAGTAACCTCGTGATGACTTTTTCCCGCTGCGCCTCCCGCGCACCGGCGGCATTCAGCTTTTCGCGCAGTGCAGTCTGCGCCCGTTCGTTTTTGTCTGCCCGGTCAGCGGCAACCGTGAGCTGGTTTTTCAGCATCTCTGCCGTGCGCCTGTTCTCACCGGCAATGCGGCTCGCCCTGTCGAATGAAGCACGCAGGCTGCTGTTTTCGTGCCGCATCCACAGCAGCCCCGCCACGGCCAGTGCCAGCAGGATAATCAGTGTCTTCATGTCCTTGCTCCACCCGCGCTGCGCCATACCGTGACCAGCTTATCGAGGCTGTGCTCGCGCTGGCCGTACCCGGCCCCCGGCAGGGAGGCCCATATGTTGCAGCATCGTTTGATGGCACTTTCAATGCGCCCCTGATGTAAATCCTCCAGTGCGCCGCGCTCCCGGATGAGCTGTATCGCGAGCCTGTCCTGAGATAGCGGACTGAAATCAGGCAGGGCGAGCAAATCGCGGTAGTGCGGCCAGTAACGGTAAAGCTGCTGATAGCGGCCCGATGCCGTGGACTTGTCGCCGCGACGGTTAAAGGGTTTGGCGGGCCTGCCCTGCGCGAAAGGGTGATCGCCGTAGTCAGTGAAAATTTCCGGCCTGCCGTCAGTGCCGGTGACAATCACGTCATAACCACGATTTACCGTCAGGGGATGCGTTGCGGTGCCCTCGGAAAACGCAAGCGTGTCAAGAAAGGCCGCAACGTTCTGATGCGTATCAATGACCGGCATCCTGTTCCTCCTTCGGTGATTTCAGACGGCGCTGAATGGCAATCTCAACGACCTGATAACCGGCAATGCCGAGCATGGAGCCGAGGCCACACACGGCAGGCAGGGACATATCAGGAAACTGCACCAGTACCACCCCTGCCACCATTGAAACAAACCCGCCGAGCAACATGCGCCCCACGAACAGACGCGGGGTGACGGGTTCCCCGCCTGCCAGCACCTTGCCGACCACTATCATTACGCCAATCACAAACAGTGACAGGACGCCTTTTTCACCTTCTGTCATTTTCTCAGTCCCACAGGTTGATGGTTTCAGTAATGGGCGATGACTGAACATCAGGCAGCTCAATGACGATGCCATGCGGCAACACTGCGCCATGTTCAGCCAGTCCCGGATTTGCTGCGAGCACGGCCTCAAATACGCCCTCAGTGCGCCCGTAATAGCGGGCGCACACAGCATCAAGCGTGTCGCCCTGTTGCGCCCGCACGTTCATCAGATTTGCCCCACAATACAGCGTGCCTTGTCCTGAATACGCGCCACAGACCAGCGCATATCCCGCCACATTTCATCGATAGTGCTCTCGATGCTGTCGGCCTTTTTATCGCCTCTGGCGCTCGCATCTGCGCCGCGATAGCCCTCATAAAGCGTTGCCGTGGTCATCGAGCACACCGCGCTGACGTAGTGAAAGACACGCACGCTTTCGCCGTCGAGCTGGTCAGTCGGGACATCTTCCAGCCGGGGAAATCCGGCGCTTACCTGCTGCTCGCGCCAGTCGCGTAACTCAGCATTGGTTTCAGCCATTGCCGTTTTGATAGCTTTTCGCAGCCTTGCCGGGGCAACGGTCTGTTCCAGCCGCATCCATTCACGCACGCGCTTCGGATCGATATCCGGGAAAAACGGCGTGTTTTTAATGACCAGTTCCTCATCGTCTGCGGGAGGAATAACCAGCGTGTCGCGCTTCTGCGCCGGGTTATTAATTACAAGTGTCGTCATGACAGCCTCGGTAATGGGTGGGCGGTGGACGCCGGTCACTGTTAAGGTGAAACACCTGCACTGACCGGCGTGCCGCCCGGCTCGGGGAGCGTCTGGTTAACTGGCGGTACTGACCGCCTTTCGTGGGCGTCCGCGCTTTGCCGCCGGTACAGTGGCAGGTTTGCGCGTGCGCTGTTTAACCGGTTTAGTGGCGCGTTCTGGCTTTGGTTTAAGCGCGTTGACGAGGCGCTCGATGTCCTTCTTGACGCCCGCCGCGCGGTCAAGCTGCATGGCGCGTTGCAGGTGCGAAAGTGCCTCATTCAGTCGCCCGGCATCGCGCAGCACATAGCCGGTAATTTTGTGCAGTTTTGCGCGCACGACGTCCGGCATATCCGCCTGCTCAGTCAGCCGGAGGGTATCAAGCAGGTCATCCAGCCCGACCGGCTGTTTTAAATCTCGCTGGCGCTGCGCTGACAGTGCCACCTCTTCGGCCAGAAGATAGGCCGCGTGCCGCTGACCTGTCGGCATGGTCAGGCCATGCGCCAAGGCATAGCGGGCAATCTCCAGCGCACCGGCGATATCATCCGCATCGAGTCGCCACAGCATGACGGTCATCACGATATCGTCCTGCGCGCCCTTACCGCTGCTTATGACCCCGTTCACCCACGGGGCGTAGAACGGCAGGAGCTCACGCTTTTTATCGGCCTTACGTTCTTTTGAATGGATTGTTGATAGCGTCCGGCGGTCTGCGGCCAGCTTAACCAGCATCTGCTCATAGGCATTTGCATTGCGCAGCGGGGCAGCACCCCGCCGCGCAGCTTCAGAGGCCGAAACCCGCATCATGTAACGTGCTGCGGGGCTCATCATGGCTTACTCTCCGTCGGTCTGCTTTGCAGCAGCGAATTTGCCCAGCTTGATATTTTCAATCAGGCACCCGGCGGCATACGCTTCAACCACATAATCAATCTTCATGGATTCGTAGTTTTCGATGCGGTCCTTTTTCGGCTCTTCAATGATGGCGCGACGGTGTGCATCATCCATGAAGTAAACCGACAGGTTGTCGAGACGCGTCACCATCAGCGCATCAGCCGGGAAATAAGGCACCCGTACCGCTGGCAGGTTGCCGATCCGCTTCTGGCTGATGATGATGTCAGCGGCCAGCGATTCGCTGTTTTCCTGCGTTTTGTTGACGATCGGAAAGTATTTATCAGCCAGCAGTTTGCGACCGGTAATGACCACGAGCTCGGGATCGTCCTGATAAATTTCGTCAATCAGGTTAGTGGTGGCATCCATAACCAGTGCATCAAGGTTTTCATAATCGCCGTTTTCACCCACGCGGATGATGGCGGAAAGGACATCACCCTTTTCATCAAGGATTCTGGACATCACGCGGGCGGGAGCTTCATTGCGGTACTTCTGCAACCAGCCCACCGCGACATCCTGTAGCATCGGGTTTTGCTTACGGTTCGAGGTTTCCGCGCGCATGACGCCGTTGAAACCGGCCATGATGAAATCAAGCGACTGGCGTTTAATGATGGCGTCGCGGATACGCGTCTGGAAGTCCTGAAAACGCGCCCACAGATCGAGTTGTTTATAACGAATATGGAAATCAAAGTTGATTTGCGCGCACTCGTATTTATTGGATTCCAGCGCGGTAAAGTCAGCGGTTTTACGCTCATCATCCCCGGCGGTATCTGCCGTACTCGCAATGGTGCCGTTAACACCCACACCGACCTTTTCACCTTTCAGCTCATCAACTGGCACGATGTTGACTCGCGTCAGAAATTCAGAGGATGCCTGTAAGGTCGTCATCAGGGTTTGCGTGACCGACGGCTCAACGCTGAATTTTTTTGCCACATCACCGGTGTCGACGCCGTTCAGTTCGGCAACGCGGCTCAGGTAGGCATTGAATTTAAAACGGGTATCTTTACGCATTGTTATTCCTGTAATTTCAAAATAAGTTCAGGCCGGGCAGCAATGACACCCGGTGTGTTATCAGCAGTTGGTCAGCAGTTCATCGCCTGTACCGCCTTTCGACTTCTCGCGGCGCGGCTGGCTCAGGCTTTCGGTGTTATCGAGTGAGGTTTTCAGGGCGTTAAATGCCTGAGTGGTTTCTTCCGAGGTAGTGGCGACGTCCTGCTTTAACTGCGCGAAAGCCAGCTCCATTTCACCCAGGCGTTTTTCATTCGCGGTGAGGTTCGTCTGCACATGTTCAGAAACCGCCGTGACCGCTTCATGCACATCGTTAAAGCGCGCATCGTCGCTGGCCTGTTTACGACCGAAAATAGCCTTAACGGTGGCGGTCAGACTGGTGAACATGGTGTCGGGAGCGTCTTCAAATTCCAGTTCAGCAAGCGTTGCCACTGAAAAGAGATCGTCAGGCTGTTCTTTTTTACCGGCGAGGGGGTTCTGCGTGGCACGGCTGCAAAATTCAAGGTATTCCGTGCCGAGGCTTGCCGGGTCGTCAGTGACGGCCAGACCGACAAGATAGCTTTTGCCGGTATTGGCAAAATTCGGGCGAATTTCCATCGAGGTATACACTTTCTGACCTGCGCGCACCATGCTGACCAGCTCATCAAGCGGGGCAATGCGGGCAAAAAGCGCTTTTTTGCCATTCAGTGCCGAGTCATCGCTGATGGTTTCGGCCTTAACTTCGGTCACATCACCGTAGCGTTTGAGCACGCTGTCAGGGATAACGCTGCGCAGATGTTCAAGGTTGATGCGACAACCGTAGACACGCGGGTCGAACGTGTCCGCCATATCCTGAATGTCATCACCGCTAATGACACGGCCATCGCAGGTGTCACCTTCAACGCCAATGCGAAACCATTTAGAAACTTTCTTTGCCATTGTTCAGATGTCCTGATGTTGGGTTTTCGGGTCGGGTGTAGTTTCCCGACTCTGCCCCTCATCAGCCACCGGTCAGGGAAGTGCAATTCCTGACACAACAGGCGTTTAGCGATTAAGCCGGTCCATTTCCTTAGCCTTGCCTCGTACCAGTGACAACGAGGCTCACATGACCATTTCAACCGACCTTTCACTTTTAAATGATCCGCGACGACAGGCCCGCCTTCTGTACTGGCAGGGGTTCGCCGTTCCGCAGATTGCTGACACGTTGCAGATCAAACGCCCGACGGTGCAGAGCTGGAAGCAGCGCGACAAATGGGACGACACCGCGCCACTCAGTCGCGTGGAATCAACGCTTGAAGCGCGGCTTATTCAGCTCTATGCAAAACCTGAACTGACCGCGCACGACTTCAAGGTCGCTGATTTTTTATCGCGGCAGATGGAGCGCCTCGCACGCGTGAACCGCTACGGCCAGACCGGTAACGAGGCGGATTTGAACCCGAACATTGCCAGCCGCAACAAAGGGGATCGCAGGAAGCCGAAACGTAATTTTTTCAGCGACGAGGCGGTCGAAAAACTGGAGGACATTTTCTTCGGTCAGTCGTTTGAATATCAGCTCAACTGGCACCGGGCCGGGCTTGAGCATCGCATCAGGCACATCCTTAAATCGCGTCAGATAGGGGCAACATTTTACTTTGCACGTGAAGCCCTGCTGCGCGCCCTTAAGACCGGCCAGAATCAGATATTCTTATCGGCCAGTAAGACGCAGGCGTATGTTTTTCGAAAATACATCATCGCCTTTGCACGTCTGGTTGATGTCGACCTGTCAGGCGATCCGATTGTCATCGGGAACAACGGCGCAGAGCTGATTTTTCTTGGCACCAATTCAAACACCGCGCAGAGCCATAACGGCGACCTGTACGTCGACGAAATTTTCTGGATACCCAACTTTCAGAAGCTGCGCAAGGTCGCATCGGGCATGGCCTCACAGTCACACCTGCGCACCACCTATTTTTCCACGCCCTCCACGCTTGCGCATGGCGCTTACCCCTTCTGGTCAGGCGAGCTGTTTAACAAGGGACGCAGCTGTGCCTCCGAGCGCGTTGATATCGATATCAGTCACAAGGCACTGGCACGCGGGGTGTTATGCCCGGATGGTCAGTGGCGACAGATAGTAACCATTGAGGATGCGCTCGCGGGAGGCTGCACCCTGTTTGACCTCGACCAGCTCCGGCGTGAAAACAGTGCGGATGATTTCCGAAACCTGTTTATGTGTGAGTTCGTCGACGATAAAGCATCGGTGTTTCCGTTTGAGGAGCTGCAACGCTGCATGGTTGATGCGATGGAAGAATGGGAAGACTTTGCGCCCTTTGCCGACCGTCCGTTTAACTGGCGACCGGTCTGGATTGGCTACGACCCGTCACACACCGGTGACAGTGCAGGCTGTGCGGTACTGGCTCCGCCTGTTGTGGCCGGGGGTAAGTTCCGCATTCTTGAGCGTCACCAGTGGAAAGGAATGGACTTTGCAGCACAGGCCGAAGCTATCCGCGCATTAACCGAGAAATACACCGTCGACTATATCGGTATTGATGCAACCGGCATTGGTCAGGGTGTTTTCCAGCTTGTGCGCTCATTTTTCCCGGCAGCGCGCGCCATCCGTTACACGCCTGAAATGAAAACCGCGATGGTCCTCAAGGCAAAAGACACCATCAGGCGCGGCTGTCTGGAATATGACGCAGGCGCAACCGACATCACACACTCATTCATGGCAATCCGTAAAACCATGACCAGCAGCGGACGCAGCGCCACCTATGAGGCCAGCCGCAGCGAAGAGGCCAGCCATGCGGACATCGCCTGGGCAACCATGCACGCCCTGTTAAACGAACCGCTTTCCGCCGGTAGCGGGATGCACTCAACCTCAATTCTGGACATAAATTAAAATGGCAAAAGAACAAAAGACAGTGAAAGAAACTACCGCCAGCACGCCGCAAAAAATGGAGGCATTTACCTTCGGTGAGCCTTCGCCGGTTCTGGATCGCCGCGATATTCTGGATTATGTCGAGTGCGTGCATAACGGCAGATGGTATGAGCCGCCGGTCAATTTCTCCGGGCTGGCAAAGAGCCTGCGTGCCGCCGTGCATCACAGTTCCCCGATTTACGTTAAGCGAAATATCATTGTCAGTACCTACATCCCGCACCCGCTGTTATCGCGTCAGGATTTCAGCCGCCTTGTGCTGGATTATCTGGTGTTTGCTAACGGCTATCTTGAAAAGCGTGTAAGCGTCACTAACAAGCTCATGAAGCTTGAAACCTCACCGGCCAAATATACCCGCCGTGGTGTGGAAGAGGATGTGTACTGGTATGTGCCAAGCTTCAACGCTCCTCACGAGTTCGCACCCGGTTCAGTCTGTCATCTGCTTGAGCCTGATATCAATCAGGAGCTCTACGGGATGCCGGAATATCTGAGCGCGCTCAATTCAGCCTGGCTTAATGAGTCGGCCACGCTTTTTCGCCGCAAGTATTACCAGAACGGGGCGCACGCCGGGTACATCATGTATGTGACGGATGCGGCGCAAAGCAGCACTGACGTTGATGCGCTGCGCTCCGCGATGCGTGACTCGAAAGGGCTCGGTAATTTTAAAAACCTGTTTTTCTATGCTCCCAACGGAAAGCCGGACGGCATCAAGATTGTGCCGCTTAGCGAGGTCGCCACGAAAGATGATTTTTTCAATATTAAAAAAGTCAGCGCCGCCGACCTGCTTGATGCGCATCGCGTGCCTTTTCAGTTGATGGGATGTAAGCCCGAAAATATCGGTTCAGTGGGTGACATTGAGAAGGTGGCAAAAGTGTTTGTGCGCAATGAGCTGACGCCGTTGCAGGAACGATTTAAAGAGATTAATGACTGGCTCGGAATGGAGGTGATCCGCTTTAAGGAGTACACCATCGATGCTGATTAAACCCGCCTGAAATGCCGCCTCCGGGCGGCATCGTCACGCGCGCAACCAGACGCGTAGCAGGCCACGCATTTTACGCCCTGCCCCATACATCCATGTCAGTGAAAAAATCATCGCTACGGCTTACTCAGACTGAAAAAAATAAAAATAAAATACACCGTCAGCGCGCAATGCTCTCCCCGCCACGCCTGCCCGCTTTATGGATCGGTTTTCATGCAACTGCATGAACAGGCCGGAGGCGCGGCATCGCTGGCGCGGATAGCCGCAGAAATAGTTCAGAAGTGTATGCGAATACATGCAGGTAATGCAGGCACACACAGCAAGGAGAAAAAACTAAGCAGCCTTACCCAAATTAACACTAGGAATTATTAATGAGTCAGAAAAAATCATCACTTCCTCACCGACTCTCTTGCTTTGTGCTGTATAACTCAACGAATATTCTGATTGCCTGAAAGCCTCATAGATTTTCTTTATTTCTTCAGCGTTATCATATGATACAAGCCAATTTTTTATACCGGACTTACATAAGGCATTTTTCACGTTAACGTGATCCTCATGTTCGTAATAGTTCCTATATAAATCCTGCCCTTTAACATAATAAGGGGGATCTAAATAGACTAGTAGATTATCGCTTCCAGACGTAACATCCTTGATATTGGATAGTAATTTCGCCGCATCTAAATTGGTGGTTTTAATTCTATTTCTGTAATTAGATATTGCCCTTATTCTAGATGTTAAATCAGCCTTATTAAACCGAACATCCATCTTCCAATCACCTAACTGCTCCTTTCCGCCAATCACACCAGCCTTGAGAATACCGGAACGATTAGTTCTATTTAAAAAGAAAGCAGCAAACCCTAATTCCAATGGTGATTTAGTATCAGAGGAATTAATGATATCCTTCTGATGGTACCATGTATCCATTGTAACCGAGCAAGTTTCAATCATTGAACAAAGAGCATCTGTATCATTAATAACCGAATACCAAAAACTATACACAGCTGGATCTGCATCATTAATGATAACATTTCGAACATATTCATTCATAACTAAATCAATAGCTATTGCAGCACCGCCAGCATATGGCTCGACATAATAACCATCTGTGATTGAATTTTCATCAAGCAAAGATTTCACATAGTAAGATAGCTTTCCCTTACCTCCTGGATATCTGAGCGGTGTATAAAACCTCATAATTTACAACCCTTTAATAATAAAGAATAAGTTGAAAGCATTCTAGCACAATCCATGTGATTTTTCCATTTAATAACAATAAGTTACAAAGAAACAACTTTCCATATTGATTCAATTAATGGCTGAAAGTTATCCCATTCAGTATTCACAAACTCTTTTGAAGGTATCAAATTAGGATTATGAACATACTGTTGTAACGAAGAACCTGCATTTGTCATTTGCTTAGAATAACTCAAAATAGCAGTTTTCTGTGCACCACTCATTTTTTTCTTTTCAAATAAATCATTTGAAACCAATACAACCTTATCATGTAGTCCTGGTGTTCTTTTTGGATTTTTACTATCTAAAAAAACCAATTTATGAGTGTCAAAGTAAGTATTTAGAGATAGTTCAATAAAAACTCTCAACATTACAGCAAGTGAGTTCTGATGCTCACTATGAGTCATTTTTTTTAACTCCGTAAAAATTCGATGACACCTTTTATGTTCGGTGCCAAACTTCAGTGATACCCCCATTGGGATCATATGATTACGATTAATACCTACAGGATTGAATTTTTTATTATCCTTCCCTTTTTCTTTCCCTGAACTATCTGAACTATCTGAACCATTAGTATGGTTATCACTATCTTTACCACCAGATTCGTTATCTCCGGAGTCCTTACCATCTTTTGAACCTTCGGACCCATTATTATTTTTTTGTTCATCAGAGTTATCAACGTCAGATAATTTAGGCGGTTCCAATAGGCGCCATTCTTTTTCAAGTTGAGGTGAATAAGATGTAAGTTGAAGCTCAGATATCAGATTTGCACGATCTTCTTTAAATCTAATCCTATTAACTGTAAATTCTGTTTTACCACTATCATCAGTTAAAATCATTACATTTAAAACTTTCCTCAACTCACTAATAAAGCGAATTAAAGGTTGTGAGCAAAAAAGAACGCCATCTACTCCATTAATATTCAAACTTTTTCTAAAGCTTGGATCTCCGATCAGTCGGTCAAGGTTGGTTATTTTAATCCTATTCTTTTCTTTAATTATCTTCTCGAAATGCTCTGGAAACAAATCAATAAAAGAATAAAGTTGATTAGCAAAAGACTCTTTACCATTTCTTGCCATAAATCTTAGCTGTTCCGGAGTTGTCCAGCCAACCCTTCCCGCGCCATCATTCTGACCGGTATGCTTCAAATTTATCCAATGGTTGTATTCTTCATTATCAAAAACGACACAATCAACGTCCATGACCTTGATTTTTCTAGATTTCTTTATTCTATCAAAAGTTGATTCAAAGGTTTTATTTTGAGCCAGAGAAGGATTTTCTATTAATTTCAATGCAGTAACCCTGCGATTACCCTCTTTTACAACAAAGCCTTTTTCAAGATCATCATTTTCAATGACTATCATACGCTCAGAGGGATCTACTCCTTTCTCAGCGATATCTCTTGCTAGCTTAATTAACTTTTGACCTTGATTCTCGACCATAACTTTAATAGCTTCACGCTGTCCATCTGCGTTCTCACTAAATCGAGAGTTTTGTACATCCAGCATTAGATCACTTATTTTGATATTCTTGTACTGATACATTTCAGCATCCTCAATGCGATGAAAAGCTAAAGTAAAAACTATATTACCATCAAACATAAAAATAGCGCCATTACACCAGTTTACGCAAAATCTTAGCAGTAACAACTACCAATGTTGATTTTGTAACACAAGGCAGCTAGCTATTCATTTCTGGAGGATTACTAAAAACTCAATCATGAGTACCATAGGTACCGCTAAAGAATATTGTTTTAACTCCAATACCGCCGCAGGTTTTTGGACACTGTAAAAATACCTGCCCATCTGGAACCCACCGTTCAAGATCCAAGCCCCCTGTAAACAACCTAGAACTTTGGTCTTTTCTACCCATCACTAATACCTCGCGCAGCTTGTTGCTCAACCACGGCACCGCTGAAAGCAAGTTTCAGCGCCGCCACGATTAACTCAATGTAACAAGCTATGGTCTGTTAGTTCATAACATCCATATTCCGCCCATACTCATGGCTGCGGATTTTAGCCATCAGCTCATCGGTAAGCTCAGAAACCCACTGGATGGCGAGTCCTTTTTCTTCCTCGCTGCAATCACTCTCAGCTACAAGCTTTAAAAAAAAATCAATGCGCTGGAGCTTCAACGACTCCAAAAAGTAATCCTGCATCTATCCTCCTACCACTACATGAATGCCAAAAGACTGCACACACAAATACTGTTTATGCATACAGTATAGCACCCTAAAATAGTTGTAAACTATTTTTGCGTTTCAATGGGATGCATGTGCTGTACACTTGCCCTTTGCATATTTTTAAACCTACCCATAATCCCCTTCGCACGCTTACCATACTCCTCATTCTTAAGCGCTGCGGCACAGAACAGATCACCATTCGCTGATCCTTTAATCCATCCTTGCCCGTAATTAGCACGCCCACCTAAAATCAGGTGCAGCGCCTCACCCCGGCTTATGGTTATGCCGGTTGTTAAATCTATCTCGTCGATAGTTTTCGCTATAGCTGCGTTTTGCTCATCCGTTCCGTGGGTGAATTTTCTCCGCATTGCTGGCTCGCGCTTTCTGAGCCGCTTCGTCAGCTCCCGCTTTTCGCGCCGACTGAGGGGTTTTGTTAAATCCATTACCGGTGGATCGCTTTCGCTTCCCGTACAGTTATTGACAGAACTCCGAGAGGGCGCAGGAGCGCCCTTAAGGTCAACGGCCAAATCAACGGCACGCTTCGGTACAATTTTCCATTGTGTTAACCGGGTTAGAATTGGAGAACCGGCACCAATTACAGAATCATATACACCACGAATACAGAGAACTTCCTCACCATATTGGTTGAGATCGGTGCGGGGTTCGCTCAGTGTACGTACTTGCAAATCATCACGACGGACAAACGGTCCACCTTGTGCATTGACATACTCATCCCAATGTCCATAGTGTGCCGCGTCATGGACTGCCGCAAACTCTACACTGAGTGCACGGGCAGTTTCGGGATCTGCCATTCGCCGCAGTTCGCGGTAAACCGTTACCGGCGCACCACCGATAAACTGAAACTGACGAATATGCCAGCGTGCCGCCCATGCTGAAACGGCGGGTGCTGACTCTTTCAGCAGCTCGCCGCTTTCATCATCGGTTTCGCCATCAAGGGCATAACCATCAATATTTTTCGAAATGTATTTAGCCACATAGCCGGTTGCGCTGCCTTTTTCCGGGTCAATAGCTTCGGCGTGGAAACGCGCCTTTCTGGCTTTATCGCTTTTCAGCTCGTAGCTATCCTCCTCTCGCGCATAATCCTGAATAATCTGGCGCACGCGTTCGACGTTTTCCGGCAACATAAATATAAGCATGTGCCAGTGTGGGGTTGCGTCGTGATGAGGTTCAGCAACACGTATGCCGAAAATGCGGATGTCTTCCCTGTGCAGCTTGGCACGGATACGCGCCCACAGGCCCGTAAGATAGCCCTGAGTATCTGAGGGGCTGGCACCGTTCCATTTGCTGTTACGGTATCCTGCTTTGGTTGTGGCGTGATATTTGGAGGGTGCAGTCAGCGTGTAAAACTCTCCGACATAGCCGAGCTCATTGCAGATATTTTCAAACCCACGAATGCGGGTCATCAGTTCACAGCGTCGTTTTGCCGGGTTAGCCACAGAGCCATCGTATTTTTCAATCAGACTAATGCGGTTTCCTTCTTCATCCTCAAGATCCAGCCCTTTAAGAAATTCACGCGTGCGGCGCTTCTGCTCGCGCCAGTCAGTTACGCAATTCTTACTTGCATAGACATGTTTAATTTTGCTGACATTGCCGACAGCAATTTGCAGGTGTTCACGCCATGCAGCCGCGACACGGCGAAGACGCCCGCGCCACCACGTATCTGTAAACATGCGCATAATTGCCGGAGCAACTTTATCCTGGTCAAAATATTTTGTGGTTGTTCCCGCCCAATGCGGCGGAGTGACGCCAAATTGCAGGGACAACAAACCGGCGTGCATATACCAGTCATGTAACGTCGCCAGTTCGCCTTTGTCAGCGCTGGCATCGTCGTTGTTAGCCAGTTCGGCCCTTATGAAATTAGCGATATCAGAGGCCAGCAGGTCAATATCGGCTCGTGACATATCCGGGAGACGATTGTAACGCGCAACCATATTGACCATCCTCGAGGCCAGATATTGCATTATCTGCGTGTCGAAATGACCTTCGAAAACAGCCGTTGATACGTCATTGTTTATGCCTGCGCGCTCGTATTTCTTTGCGACCAGTTCAAGGCGCGGCAATGCTTTTTTACAGAAACTTATTAAAAAAGCATTGGCCCGCTGACTGCCGTGATTTTGTTCCAGCACTGTAGCAGTGCGGTACACCTCAAAACGTACACACTCAGGCTGGAGAGAAAGCGCTTTCCGTGCACGCAGCAAAGCCGCGAACATCCGATCGCGGCGATACTGTTGCTCATAAGTGAGGTAAGGGCTGACTATTGCCGACCGTGGAGCATTCCACGGATAAGCGAATGAAAAAGCCAACTTATACGCCCCGGTAATGTTTGTTTCTGAGTTCTTCGATTTGCTGACAGGTCACGCAAAAAGCCACCCCCTGAATCGCAATACGGCGCGCCTCGGGAATAGGAGCGTTACATTCTTCACAGAGAAAGCGGGAAGGTGCAGCGATACGGCTGCGCGCATGGCTGATGTGACGCTCGCGGTCTTCCTGCTCGCGCTGTTGAGCGATATCCATTACGTCGGCCATTAGTGGATCTCCATAGCCTGATGGCGGTAAATTTCGCTTTCCTGTAACAAAAGCTCCAGCGCCTCGTTAATGTCGAGTTGGTTGGTTTTAATGTGGTTAGCCAGGTTAACCATGCGGCTTGCCATCACTTCCGCACGCGCGCGGCGCTCCTGCATCCGCGCGTCCGTCAGCAACTGGCTAAGGCCAGATTTATCTACTGTGGTTTTAGTGGCACGAGTTACGGTATTACACATAATTGATTCTCCTGATTTCGGGCAATAAGAACCCCGGCGGGTTTACGCCATTAATAAAAAGTTATTTATTTAGATATGATGCATTCGTGTACTGAAAAACGTCGGGGCAGAATGCTACCCCAGCGGGTTATCTCATTCATTGCCTGAATAATCAGCCTGCGACGTTCAATATCAAAATACTCGAACGGCTGGCCTACCTCGTCAGCGCGGAAAGCGCCGGGGGTAGTACGATTCGCCAGTGTCATCACTACGAATTTAAAACTTTCATCAAGTTTATTGAAATTACGCAGCGCACGGTTTTCCGTAGACTTTAATTTCTGATGAAACCGGGCAAAACATTCCTCACCGGTCATTTTTTCCGGCAGGGCTTCAGCACAGTCAGAATTATTAAATGGTCTTGCAACTGAATTAACAGATGTATACATACGATTCATAAAGACCCCAGAAAAACTTTAATGCGGCTGATAAAAGATTTCTTAGCTCCGGTACGCAGGCCATTTAATAATACAAACTGATTGCGGCTCGGATGCCAGCGTGCGCCGTTCTTCCCGATTATCCAGCCATGCCCATAGTGCATGGACGGGTTTTGCTTAATAAGAAGCGAGGCGAAAGACGGTTCATTTTTCAACATATGCACCTCACATCATGCCAAATGACGCACCGATACCGCTCATGGTATCTACTGCGCTCGACATCGCCGGATTAGCCTGGAGGCGAGCCTGTAACGCGAGGGCGGTAAGCGACAGCATGCGAATACCAGCATTAACGCTTTCAATCATGTTGCTCTTACGAGACGGGGTAAGACGTTCTGTTGACACAGCACCGCTCGCCAGATCGCCGAGTTCGCTCATAGCGCGCATGACATAGATTTGCAGTTTGTCTTTTGCCAGTTCATTAACCGGTACGCATGGCAGACAATGAATCTGCGCCAGAAAACCATCAACAAGGGTTGAGTCTTCGGTCAGGTCAGTCAGCAGCCACAATTCAGGCGGCGTAAACTGGTGAGGCTGTTCCGGGTTGAGCTTGTTACGTAACGTTTGAACGTTCATACCCGCACGCTCGGCCAGTTTCGCCATGTTATGACGCTGCGCGAAAGCGCGGCACGCTTCGTCATAGTGGGGATGTTTGGAAATCTGAAAATCAAACATGTTGCATCCTTATAATTCACATAAAGTGAATTAAGCGCCGATAACAAGCTGAAAGCGAGAATGACCCAACGCCTTCCGCAACTGCTCTTCTTTCCAGCGTGCGTAATAGATACGAATCGGACCACCTGCTTTCTTGCACCCTTTACGGATGGTGCGGGGTTCAATGGGTACACAAGGATTGTCGCCGGTTGTCCAGCGATAGGCGGTACGCTCAGAGACACCTTCAAGCTCTGCAAACTGTTGCAGAGATACGATAGGTGCAGGCACTTTGATGATTGCGATTTCAGAAGCCATGTAGCATGATTCCTCATTTACGGTTTTAGACTATGTTGGCCTCTCATTCACCAATGTTTGCCAACATATACACCTCACTGATGAGCAATGTAATTAACTTTTTAGCATTGGTCAATAAATGGATTAACTAATGAGTACTCGTAAAGTCACTTTTGAGCCATTCGACATACTTGATAGGATCATGACCATTTACGGTTTTACGCAAAAGATACAGCTCGCAAATCACTTTGATATGTCTGCCAGTTCACTGCAAAACCGCTTCACACGTGGCACTACTTCTTATGATTTAGCGGCTCTCTGTGTGCTAGAAACTGGAGCAAGCCTAAGATGGTTGCTAACTGGACAGGGTTCCCAATTCGACGACAAACCGGTGGCAACAGAAACGAAAACGATAGATTCATTCACTCTTAGTGATGGAAAACTTGAAGAAAAAACACCTTTGAGTATTGACGCCAATTTTTTTAGCAAACCAATGTCAAACGGCATTACTGTTCTCGTCGATGGAAAACTGAATTTCATAGAGCAGGATGCTTCACTTTCCGATGGTCTTTGGCTGGTTAACATTGAGGGGGTTATCAGCATCAGGGAATTGACGCTACTCCCCGGCAAAAAGCTACACGTCACAGGCGGTAAAGTGCCGTTTGAGTGTGGGGTTGATGAAATAAAACTGATTGGCCGTGTGGTGGGTATATACAGCGAGGTTAATTGATGACTGTCCGTAAAAATCCGGCTGGCGGTTGGATTTGTGAGCTCTACCCAAACGGTGCAAAAGGCAAACGTATCAGAAAGAAATTCGCTACTAAGGGCGAGGCTCTGGCGTTTGAACAGTACACCGTTCAAAACCCGTGGCAGGAAGAAAAGGAAGACAGGCGCACGTTAAAAGAACTGGTTGATTCATGGTATAGCGCTCATGGCATTACGCTGAAAGACGGCTTGAAACGTCAGTTAGCCATGCACCATGCTTTTGATTGTATGGGCGAACCACTCGCACGCGATTTCGATGCGCAGATGTTTTCCCGCTATCGAGAAAAAAGGTTAAAAGGTGAGTATGCCCGTTCAAACAGGGTGAAAGAGGTATCTCCTCGCACGCTTAATCTTGAGCTGGCCTACTTCCGGGCGGTATTCAATGAGCTAAATCGCCTCGGAGAATGGAAGGGTGAAAACCCACTGAAAAATATGCGCCCATTCCGCACAGAAGAAATGGAAATGGCCTGGCTAACTCACGACCAAATTTCGCAACTGCTCGGAGAGTGTAAACGGCATGACCACCCTGATTTAGAAACCGTGGTAAGAATCTGTCTCGCCACTGGCGCACGATGGTCTGAGGCCGAGAGTCTGAGAAAAAGCCAACTCGCGAAATACAAAATCACATACACCAACACGAAAGGCAGAAAAAACCGCACCGTCCCAATCAGCAAAGAGCTCTATGAGTCTCTGCCTGATGATAAAAAAGGCCGGTTGTTTAGTGATTGTTATGGCGCGTTCCGGTCAGCTCTGGAAAGAACAGGCATCGAGCTACCGGCAGGACAGCTTACCCACGTTTTGCGCCATACCTTCGCCAGCCACTTTATGATGAATGGTGGTAATATTCTGGTCTTGCAGCGTGTACTCGGCCATACCGACATCAAAATGACGATGCGATATGCGCACTTTGCCCCTGACCATTTAGAGGATGCTGTTAAGCTCAACCCACTGGCGGTGAGTGGCGATAAAGTGGCGGTAGAAATGGCGAATAATGGGTAATCATTGGCAAATAGTGGCAATCTATATCAATGATAAATAACGCAAAATATTGATTCTCGGTTGTTCCGGTAGGAACTCATAATCGCTTGGTCGCTGGTTCAAGTCCAGCAGGGGCCACCAGATACAGCAAGGGCTGGCGAGTAATCGTCGGCCCTTTTGCTTTTTGCGAAAGAACCAAACGCCCCCTCCCCTCTCCCCCTGCCACTAATAGAGACATTGAAATGGTGAGATGTTAGTATCATGCGCCACTGGAAACGGTGACGAGTATGCGACAACGCATGGCTCGTTTCCTGTTTAACGTCTTGATTTGTATAAACATCATTACGGGGCACAACGAGTAAAAATGAACGCACCTGTGAATAAAAGATGACCGGAGTAACATTAGAATGATTAAAGATATTCAACAGTATAATGAGCTTGTTACTCCGAATAGTCAGTTCATGGATGAGTTAAAAGATAAATTACCTGAGTTTTTCACTGCCGATAAATATGACGAAGAAGGCACCCTGGTTGAGAAAGGGACGTTTGATTTTGATAAATTCAGGCTGGCATTAAAAGCGCGTAACGTTGATGAGCTGTCCAGCGGATATCAGCTTGATTTCATTGGTAAAGACTACGCTAAAAAGCAGTCTGGCGAAAAGTCGACGACGGTCATTGTGCCGGATGTGGATCACAATCAGCTGCCTGAAAACCAGAACAGCCATAATTTATTCCTGACCGGAGATAATTTAGACGTTCTGCGCCATTTGCAGAACAACTATATTAATGCCGTCGATATGATTTATATCGACCCACCCTATAATACCGGTTCGGATGGCTTTGTTTATCCTGATAAGTTTGAATATAGCGATAAAAACCTCAGGGATATGTTTGGCCTCAGTGACAGCGAACTGGAAAGGTTAAAATCGATTCAGGGGAAAGCGACCCACTCGGCGTGGCTGACGTTTATGTATCCGCGTCTGCTGTTAGCCAGACGCCTGTTAAAAGAGAGCGGCGCGATTTTCATCTCCATTGATGACAACGAATCCGCAAACCTGAAGCTGCTGTGTGACGATGTGTTCGGTGAAAGCAGTTTTGTGGCGTCGGTGATTTGGCAAAAGAAATACACCCGCTCCAACGACGCCCGCTGGTTCTCCGACAACCATGAGTACATTCACGTCTACGCCAAAAACAAAGAATCGTTCGCAATCTTTGGTCAGGAGCGCGATGAAGCGCAGCTTAAGTCCTATCAGAATAAAGATAACCATCCGAAAGGCCCGTGGAAATCAACGCCGCTCCATGCCAAAAGTGGGACCAATACTTCCGCCTATACCTTTAAAAACGGCGTGACCTGGCAACCGCCGCGCGGCACCTACCGTCGTTTTAATGACGAATCCATGCGCGCGATGGATGAGGCCAACGAGATTTGGTTTGGCGAAAACGGCGAGCAGATCCCGCAGCGTAAATCCTTTTTGGCGGAAGTTAAAAGCACCGTGGTTCCGGTCACGCTGTGGCCGTATCAGGAAGTGGGCCACAACCACGAAGCCAATAACGACCTTAAAGCGCTGGGGCTGGGCGGGCTGTTTGATAACCCGAAGCCCGTGCGCCTGCTGGAACGCATCATCACCCTGTGTACTGAAAATAACCAGCAGCAGATCGTACTGGACTTCTTCGCCGGATCGGGCACCACCGCGCAGGCGGTGATGCGCCTCAACGCGCAGCACCAGGGAAACCGTAAATTTATTCTCTGTACGCTGGATCAGCAAACCAATCCACGGGGCGAAGCCCGGCGTTCCGGCTATCAGACTATTGATGCTATCTGCCGCGAGCGCGTTAAGCGCGCCGCTGACGAAATCCGCGCCCGCCAGCCGGATACCCCGCTGGATCTCGGCTTTAAGCACTATCGGTTTGTCACCCCGCAGCAGCAAACGCTGGACGATCTGGACAGTTTTGATATGGCAAGCGGCCAGTTCCTTAATACCAGCGGCCAGATCGCCGCGTTCAGCGAATCGGGTTTTGACGACATGATCTCGCCTTTTTCCGCCCGTGGACTGGGGATCGCCGGGAGCGCCAGCGGGGAAGAAACCATTCTGACCACCTGGCTGGTCGCCGATGGCTACAAGATGGATATCAACGTGCAGCCGCTTGATTTTGCAGGCTATCCGGCAAGCCGGGTCGACGACACGCGTGTTTATCTGATTGCCGGGGGATGGAGTACCGCGCAGACCCGCGAACTGCTTAATCGGATCGGCACCCATCAGTTGCCGGTGCAAACGGTGGTGATCTACGGCTACTCCTTCGATCTTACCTCCCTTCATGAACTGGAAATCGGTCTGAAGCAGCTCGATCAAAAAGTTAATCTGGTGAAAAGGTATTAAGGGGCAGCAATGAAAATCTTACTGGAAGAATTGCCCCACCAGGAAGCCGCGCTGGCGGCGATCCTGGCAAACTTTGCCGGTCTTGACCGCGAGACGCCGGACGACAATATCTATGCGAACCCGCCGATTGTGGGCCGCTATGACGAGCGCAGTCATATTGACGTCAAAATGGAAACCGGGACGGGGAAAACCTACGTTTATACCCGGCTGATTTACGAATTACACCGCCGCTACGGGCTGTTTAAATTCGTGATTGTGGTGCCAACGCCAGCCATTAAAGAAGGCGCACGCAGCTTTATTACCAGCGATTACGCGCGCCAGCATTTTTCCCAGTTTTATGAAAATGCGCGTATTGAATTATGCAGTATTAATGCCGGGGATTTTAAGACGAAATCCGGGCGCAAGAACTTTCCGGCGCAGCTCATCAGTTTTACCGATGCGACGCGTCGTAACGATCATATGATCCAGGTGCTGCTGATTAACGCGCAAATGCTGAATTCAGCCAGCATGACCCGCGATGATTACGATCAGACGCTGATTGGCGGGCTAACCTCACCGGTAGAAGGTCTTAAAAATACTCGCCCGATCGTGATTATGGATGAACCGCACCGCTTTGCGCGCGACAACAAATATTACAAAGCGATCGAAGCTATCCAGCCGCAAATTATTATCCGCTTTGGTGCCACCTTCCCGGAAATAGAGGAAGGCAAAGGCAAAAATAAGATCGTGCGAAAAGATTACTACCGCCATCAACCTCAGTTCGATCTTAATGCGGTCGATGCCTTTAACGGCGGGCTGGTAAAAGGCATTGATATTTATTATCCCAATCTCTCTGAAGCGCAGGCGACAAATCGCTATATCGTCGAGAGCGTCACGGCAAAAAAACTGGTCCTCCGGCAGGGCAGCCGTAAATTTGACGTGGGCGTGGGCGAGAATCTGGCCGATGTCGATGCCAGCTTTGAAGGCAATATTGAATATGCAGGCAGCAAAATGTTATCGAACGATCTGGAGCTGGAAGCGGGCATGGCGCTGGTGCCCGGCACGTTCGTTAACAGCTATCAGGAACTGATCGTCCAGGATGCCCTCGATAAACATTTTATTGCTGAACAGGATAATTTCCTGCGCGGCAATCTGCCGGAAAATAACGCGCCGCGCATAAAATCGTTAAGTCTGTTCTTTATCGATCATATTAAAAGCTACCGCGAGCGTGACGGCTGGTTAAAGCAGACCTTTGAGCGCCTGCTGCGTCAGAAGCTGATTGCGCTGATCGCCGACTACGAACGTAAGCGGCTGCCGCGCGAGGTGGAATATCTGGATTTTCTGCGCTCCACGCTTGCCAGCCTGAACACGGCTAACCAGAACGTTCACGCCGGATATTTTGGCGAAGACCGGGGCAGCGGCGATGAGGCTATTCAGGCAGAAATTGATGATATTCTGAAAAATAAACAGAAGTTGCTGAGCTTTAAAGATGCCACTGGCAACTGGGAAACCCGCCGTTTTCTGTTTTCAAAATGGACGCTGCGCGAAGGCTGGGACAACCCCAACGTTTTTGTTATCGCCAAACTGCGCACCTCCGGGAGCGAATCCAGCAAAATCCAGGAAGTAGGCCGTGGCCTGCGCCTGCCGGTCGATGAAAACGGCCATCGCGTTCAGCAGGAAGAGTGGCCTTCCCGACTGGCGTTTTTGATTGGCTACGACGAGAAAGATTTTGCCCGCACGCTGGTAAACGAAATTAACAGCGACAGCAGGATCTCCCTCAACGAGCATACGCTGGATGAGTCGATGATCAGACTGATCGTCACCGCGCGTCAGAAATCCGTCCCGGCGTTTACCGAAGAAGATTTACTGCACGATCTCGACGCCAAAAAGATCATCACCCGTAATAACGACTTTTTATCATCAGTGACGATCGACGGGATCAGCAAAAGTGGTTTTGCATGGCTGCTGCATTATTATCCTGAACTGGATAGCGCCCGCGTCAGGGCCGACCGAATTATTGATAATAAACCGTCGGCAAAACTGCGCGTGAAACTGCGTAAAGAGAACTGGGATCGGCTTCAGGAAGTCTGGCTGCAATTCTCACGCCGCTACATGCTGCAATTTGACCGTACCGACGCCGTACTGCAACAAATTGCCGAAGAGGTGATGGGTAATAAAGCGCATTATGTTCGCCAGAGGCCCAGCCAGACCCGGCAGACGCTTGCCGTCAGCCATGAAGAAGGTCAGTACAGCGTGCTGCAACAGGACAGCGATTATGCGTCGCAAGGCTCTCTTGCGGGCATGAAATATGGCCTGTTTATCCGCCAATTGGTGCAGCGCACCAATCTGCCGGTGAAAGTGGTCCATCCGCTGGTGATGACCACCCTGCGCGATGTCCTGCACGGGGAGTCGCAGTTTTTAAGCCACAGCACGCTGGATAATCTGGTACGCGAGTTCCGCCAGCGTTTTGATGAGCACTTTGCTCAGGGCTATGCGTATTTGCCGCTCGATTTTCAGGCCTCAACGTCAGTGTTTGATGCCACCCGGCAGACCTTCCGGGATGACATCTCCGCTGAAATTCTCGGTAAAATGGCCAGTGAAACCGCCATTGACGATAAACGCTATCTGTATGAACTGCCGCCGTTGCGGTATGACAGCCTCGATCCTGAACTGAAGCTGTTACAGCACCACTATCCGCCAAAAGTGGCGGTATTTGGCAAGCTGCCCAGGCGAGCGATCCAGGTGCCGAAATACACCGGCGGCACGACCACGCCTGATTTCGTGTATCTGATTGAGCGCGAAGACGCCACCCGCGTTTTCCTGCTCATTGAGACCAAAGCGGAAAATATGCGGGTTGGTGACGCGGTTATTGCCGACGCGCAGCGGACGTTTTTTGAGATGTTGCGCGAGCAGGCGATTAACGTCGAGTTTGAGGTGGCAACCAATGCTCAGGCGGTATTCGATAAAATTGAACGCCTGACCGGGAAATAAACAGCACCCGTGAGCGCATGGCGTTCGCGGGTGCAACCCCCTGAATATTTGGAGATGTTGTCAGATCGCGAGTGCGGTACTATTACCGGATCACATTTTCGCTGGTAAGGCAGGACGTATGATTATCTCCGAACCTGATACACTAAAAAGATGCGACAACCCGGCCATTCGCGCGAAATCTAACGCCATCACTGGCACCCCCGAGGACTGGTTTTCGGCCAGCAACCTCGCGCAAATTAACCGCAAGCGCCTGCACTTTGATTTTTTTGTTAACTGGAAAACGTACCAGTTAGATCGTGATATCTGGTTTAAACGCACTCTTTCTGTTCCGGTCGATAATCTGGAACTTCAGGATATTGCCGCGACCTTAATAGCATATGAAACGCGCGACGGCATGGAGACTCTCTGTCAGTTCTGCCAGAAATACGATCTGAAAGCGCACTTTGTGATTTTTAACGATGCAGACTGGCATGAAGATAAGCCTCTCATCATGCTAAGCATTGATTATTACGATTCCAGCACAGGACATTTTCAGCTCTCGTTTAATAAGATCAACGTCAGCGCGTTCAGAAATATCATCGCGCAGAAAACGGGCGAACGATTTCACATGGGCAAGCCGCTGACGTTCAGCACCTCTTTGCTGGAATGTTATTTATCGAGAACCGATACTCCTTACCCCGGCGACGTTGATGCCATCATAATTGATGAAAACTATCAGGCGAAGTTTATCCTTGAGTACAAAAAGCATAATTTAAATACGCCGATTAACGAGCAACGGCTGGGAAATTACTATCCGAAACGAGATAAGCGCAAATATGACCGGCTGAATATTCTGGCCAACTACCTGGACGCTAAACTTTCGACGCTGTATTACACCACCGATGAGCGCAAAGAAACCAAAATTGAACTGAATAATAAGGGCAAATCAGAACTCAATATTTGGGGATCGAAATGCCTGCCGTCACCGGACAACAAAAATAATGCGCAGCAGGTGCAGGAATACATCACTAACGTAAATGCGCTTCACCGCTGACCGCATCAGTTGCCCCACGCAGATGAGCAAACAGATGCTTCATCGCTGGCGTGAGGTCCTGCCAGTGGCGGAAGCAAAGACACAGTTTGCGCTGCGCCCAGCTATCCCGTAGCGCCACGCTATTATAGCCAAATCGCCCCTGATATTTTTCTGCAAGCGTTTCAGGGACGATCCCCAGACCCGTGCCCTGCGCCACCATTTCGCTCACGCCTTCAAAGGTATTCATGCGAATTCTGACGTTCAGCGTTTTTCCCAGCGCGCTGGCGTGCGAATCAATATGCTGCTGAAGCGCGCTCCCGGAATAAAGCCCGATAAAAGGCTCCTCAAGAATGTCATGAAAAAATACGCTCTGCTGCGTATTAAGAGCATGAGCAGCGGGAATGATTAACGTTAAACGGTCATCAGCAACCGGCTCAAAGGTAAGTCCCTGGCGGTCAACGGCATCGGAAACAATCCCGGCCTCACCCAGCCCCGCCAGCAGACTGCTGATAATATCGCGGCTGGATCGCTCTTCCAGCTCAATATGCAGATCGGGATGCAGTGCCAGCCACGGCGCGATCCGTCCGGGGAGAAAGTGCGTCAGCGCCGAAGTATTCGCATACAGTTTCAGGGTGCCGCGAACGCCTGCGGAAAAGGTACGTAATTCGCTTTTGAGCAACTGCTGCTGAAGCAGGATTTGCCGCGCGTGGCGGGCCAGTGCCTCCCCGGCCTGGGTGAGGGTGACGCCTCTGGCATGACGCACCAGCAGCGCCACGCCGACATCTTCTTCCATATGGCGCAGCCGCTCGCTGGCGGACGCCAGCGCAAGGTGAGCTTTTATTGCGCCTCCGGTGATACTGCCCGCCTCAACGATACAGATAAAAAGCTGTAAATCCGCCAAATCCAGTCTCATGCGCGCGCCTCTTGAGCCTTCGGATTAACCGAAGCCTGCGATGGATATTCCGCATTGTGCCACAGCCTGCAGGCTGTTTCAATGGCGCATATTTCAGCCACCAGGCAATGATGATGCATGACGCCACCGGGTTACTTTTAACGATGATTTTTATTGCCGCCGGGTTGGTTAAAGGCGTGACCGGCATGGGACTGCCGACGGTAGCCATGGGTCTGCTGGGATCGTTTATGCCTTTACCGGCAGCGGCGGGTTTATTAATTATTCCTTCGCTGGTGACGAATATCTGGCAATTACTGGCAGGCCCGGCGTTTCTGGCTTTATTTTCCCGCCTGTGGTTAATGATGGTGTTGATTATGTTGGGTACGGTCGCAGGCTCGGTATTGCTGATTGCGGTTAATCCTCGCGGGTCCGCATTTGGGCTGGGCGCAGCGCTGGTGATTTACGCGGGCTACGCGCTGTTTTCACCCACTATCAGCGTACCCCCACGCGCAGAGCGCTGGCTTTCGCCGTTGATCGGTGCCATAACCGGCATCGTGACGGGCGCGACCGGGGTCTTTGTCATGCCTGCGGTGCCGTATTTGCAGTCGCTGTCGCTGAGTAAAGAGGAGCTGGTACAGGCGTTAGGGTTGTCTTTTACCGTCTCAACGCTCGCGCTGGCTCTCGGCCTCCTCACCCATCACGCTTACCCTGCCAGCCAGCTTTCCCTTTCGTTACTCACTGTTTTTCCGGCGCTATTCGGGATGTGGCTGGGGCAGAAAATTCGTTTACGTATCAGCGCGAAAACGTTCAGAAAATGCTTTCTGCTATTCTTAATTTTATTGGGCGCGGAATTAATTCTGCGACCCCTGATCCTGTCGTAAGAGATATTTTTATCCTGCCATGAGGAATATCGCGATGTCCCAGTCTCCCCAGCATTACGCCGCCCAGTGTCACTGCGGCGCGGTAAAATTTGAAGTGACGCTTAGCGACGGCTTAAACAGCGCCCGCCGCTGTACCTGCTCCTACTGCCGGATGCGAGGCGCGGTGGTCGTCTCCGCCGAAGCGGACGGCATCAGGTTTTTGCAGGGCGAAGAGCATCTGACCAGTTACCGCTTTAATACCGGCGTGGCGCAGCACTTCTTTTGCTCGCGATGCGGCATTTATACTCATCATCAGCGCCGCTCGAACCCTAATCAGTTTGGCGTCAACGCCGCCTGCCTGGAGGGCGTCAGTCCGTTCGATTTCCTTACCGTTCCGGTGCATGACGGCGTAAATCATCCCAATGATAATAACGGGCGCTCGCTGCTGGCAGGCACGCTGATTTTTAAACCTGCGGAGTAGTTACAGCGCGTCGGCGAAAATAGCGCTGACCCACTGAAGGAAGACGTCCAGACGACGCGAGGCCCGGCGCTCGCCCGCATAGATGGCGTTGATTTGCAGCGCTCCCGGCGGGTACTCCGTCATCACCTCTACCAGTTCGCCGCGCCGAAGCTGTTCTTCAAAGCGATAGCGCGGAGCCTGGATCAGCCCCAGCCCTTCGGCGGCAAGCGCGGCGGCGGTGTCAGAGTTGTCGGTCATCACCTGCACCGGCAGAATGCGGCTTTCAACGCCACTCTCGCCTGTAAACTTCAGCGGCATCACTTCGCCCGTTTGCGAGGATACAAAGCCGATCATCTTATGGCCTGCCAGATCGCCCATGCTGCGTGGCGTTCCGTGGGCTGCGAGATAAGACGGACTGGCACAGGTGATCTCCGGCAGACTGCCCAGCCGACGCAGCCGCAGGCTGCTGTCTTCCGGCACGCCGACCCGGATCACGCAGTCGATGCCCTCGCGCACCAGATTCACATAGCGATCGGTTTGCCCAAAGGTAATGATGATGTCCGGGTAGCGGCGCAGAAACTCCGGCAGGCGCGGTACCAGGAAGGTCCGGGTCAGCAGGCCGGACGCGTTAATGCGCAAATGCCCACCCGGTGCCGCCTTGCGAAATACCGTCCAGGTCTCTTCGATATCTCCCAGCACCGTCCGCGCCCGGCGGTAAAACTCCTCGCCTTCCGGGGTGGACTTCACCTCCCGCGTGGTACGCGCCAGTAGCCGGACGCCGGTTTCCTGTTCCAGTTGCTTAATGGCATTGGTCGCGGTGGAGCGGGCAATGCCCAGATCCCGTGCCGCCTGTAAAAAGCTGCCGCCCTCCACTATTCGTACAAATAGCTGGAGCTGTTGAAGTTTATCCACCGTCAGTCCCTCCCCTCATCCGCTCTTATTATTAGTGAAGAATGAATTATTATGTCAATTTACAGACGATTATTTTTAATTTTACGACAGGTATAGTGCGTATGAAGGTTATCCATTAACGGGAGCACAATCATGCAGCACACTAAAGTCGCGATCGTAACGGGCGCATCCAGAGGGATCGGCGCGGAGATTGCCCGCAGTCTTGCCGCCGATGGCATAGCGGTACTGCTCAACTACGCCCGCAGCGCTGAACAGGCTGAGGCACTGGTGGCAGAAATTACCGACGCGGGCGGTAACGCCGTTGCCGTGCAGGCGGATATCGCTGAAACGGCTGCCGCAAAAACATTATTTGACGCGGCAGAGGCCGCTTTTGGGCGGGTGGATATTCTGGTCAATAATGCCGGGATTATGACGCTCTCCTCGCTTGCCGATACCGACGACAACAGCTTCGAGCGGCAGATGGCCATTAACCTGGCCGCCCCGTTTCGCCTGATGCGGGAAGCGGCAACGCGCCTGAACGACGGCGGCAGGATCATTAATTTCTCCTCAAGCGTCGTGGGTCTGTATCAGCCGCAGTACGGCGTCTATGCCGCCACCAAGGCCGCCATAGAAGCGCTGACGCATATTCTGCCCAAAGAGCTGGGCGCGCGGGCGATTACGGTTAACGCCATCGCCCCCGGTCCGGTAGCGACGGAGCTTTTTCTGACAGGGAAAAGTGAAGCGTTAATTGAACGTATTAAGGGCATGAATCCGCTGGGACGGCTCGGCGAGCCGGAAGACATTATGCAGGTCGTCCGTTTCCTTGCCAGCGATGAAAGCCGCTGGATCAACGGGCAGGTGATTCGTGTTAACGGCGGCGTGGTTTAGCCCCGATTAAAAACTGGAGAAGATATGCCTTTCGTCAATATCAAGACCCCTGAAGCGGCGCTGAACGCGCAGCAGAAAGCCGAAATTAGCCATCGCATTACCGATCTGCTGGTCGAATATTTTAGCGAGCACGCGCGCCCGCACACGATGGTGCTGATTGAAGAAGTGAAGGACGGCGGCTATTACCGCGCCGATGAGCCGTTCAGCATTCCGCCGGACTACCGGGCCCGTTAATCGCCCCTATTCCATACCGCTGTTGGACGCGCTGATCACCCGGTTGCGGCCCTGTTTTTTTGCTGCATACAGGGCCGTATCCGCCTGATAGATCAGCTTGCTGGCAACGCTGTGCAGCGGCTGATCCTCCCGGAACGCGTTCTCATCGTACAGCGTCGCTACGCCGATACTGATCGTCAAAAACCCGGTTGGGCTGGAAAGATGGGGAATACGCAGCGCGTTAATACTTTCGCGCAGGCGCTCAGCCACAATCAGCGCCCCGGACATATCTGTGCGCGGCAGGATCACCAGAAACTCTTCACCACCGTAGCGGCTGATATTATCTTCCGGGCGCAGGCTGGCGGAGACCAGCGCGTTAGTCACTTTGCGCAGGCAGTCATCACCGGACTGATGCCCCTGACTATCGTTGTAATTTTTAAAGTAATCGATATCCGCCAGGCATACCGACACCGGCAGCCCCTGCTCAAGCGCGTAAGCAATCTCTTTAATCAGAAATTCATCCATATAGCGGCGATTATAGAGACCGGTAAGATGATCGAGCTGGGCAAACTGCTGTAATACCTGATTGGCATTCGCCAGCTTCTGCTCCGCCAGACGGCGAGCGGTAATATCAACCCAGGTCACAGACAGGCCGACGACATTATTCATCGCGTCATACACTGGCACCGGCTGGGTGTAATAATAACGCTCGGCGTACATCACCTCCCGGCTGGGAATTTCTTCACCGCTGCCCGCAAGCGCAAAATCCAGTAAAAACTGCTGCCAGCACTCCGGCATTAACCGGGCAAAGGAATCTTCGTCGGCGGGCGTATTGCCAATTAACCGATTCATGGCCTTGTTGGACATCACCAGCCGACCGTTGACGTCAATCATGCACAGCGCAACCGGAGTGGTGTCATAAATCGTTTCCAGTTGCAGCACCCGCTCGCCAAGCGTGGAGATATTGCGGTCAATCCCGCGATAGCCGCTAAGATTACCCGCGTCATCAAACAGCGGAATACCGCTGGTTTCCAGCACCACAATGGTGCCGTCCGCGCGCCGGTTGCGATTCACCAGACCGGAAAAGGCCCGCTGCGCCGCTACAATTTCGCCGAACGCCTGGCCGACGCGGGCGGCTTCTTCCGGGGGCATAAAATCAAACGGCGTGCGGCCCAGCACCTCTTCAGGTGGATAGCCCAGCAAATCATTCACCACGTCGGAAACCCAGGTATAACGCCCCTGAGCATCGACTTCCCACAGCCAGTCAGAATTATGATTGAGAAGATCAAACAGATGCTTTTCATCAACCTGATGAAAATAAGAGGGGGCTTTTTCATTCGTCATGATCGTGCTCGAATCGCGTTTAATAATGACCGGGTCAGGGCAACAGAAGCTATAAAGATACAGGGAAGCGCAATTTGAGAGTAGCAAACATTGATACTGTGAATATAAATATTCTTTATGAGCGCTGATTCGTCAAATCGGGGCGGGATCACTACACGGCATGCGGGCAAGAAACAACGACCCGGCGGCGAAAAACCGCCGGGTTTGCGACAGGAGATTAGCGCAGCGCTTTCAGGCGACGGCCTTCGGCATCCGCCGCCCGCATCGCAGCGAGGACGCTGGCAGGCGTGACTTCATACGGCTCGTTATGCATCGTCTCGCCCGGCTGACAGGACGCTTCGGCCGCTTTCAGCAGCTCTGCATCGCTGACATTCTCTAAACCAATATCCGCCAGCGTGGTCGGCAGGCCCAGATCCAGGCAGAAACGATAAACGGTATTGATGAGTTCAGGATCGCGATCGGTCAGCATCAGCATTGCGAGGGTGCCGAAGGTGACCTTTTCACCGTGCCAGTAGCGGTGGGTTTGCGGCAGCACCGTCAGGCCATTGTGGATAGCGTGAGCCGCCGCCAGACCGCCGCTTTCGAAGCCCAGCCCGGAAAGCAGCGTATTTGCCTCAATGACATGCTCAAGCGCAGGCGTCACCTTTTGCTGCTCGCAGGCATTTTTTGCCTGCACGCCGTATTTCAGCAGCGTATCGAAACATAAGCGCGCCAGGCCAAAAGCGGTCATCGGCCCCGGACGCCCGGTCATATTCCCCGCAAGTTTAATGCGGCAGTCTTCCGCTTCAAACCAGGTCGCCAGCGCGTCGCCAATCCCGGAGAGCAGGAAGCGCACCGGAGCCTCGGCGATCACGGCGGAATCCACCAGCACCACATCCGGGTTACGCGGGATCATCAGATAGCGTTTGAACTGGCCCTGCGGGGTATAAATCACCACCAGCGAGCTGCACGGCGCGTCGGTTGATGCCAGCGTTGGAACAATGACGACAGGACGCTTCAACGATGCGCCGGTGGCTTTGGCGGTATCCAGCGTTTTGCCCCCGCCCACGCCGACAATCACTTCCGCGCCGTAGCTTTTCGCCAGCGCGGAAATACGCTCGATTTCTTCATCCGAGCATTCGCTGTTAAAAATCTCGACCTGATAATCGATTTTGCCTTTCAGCGCGCCGTCGAGCTTTTCCCCCAGCTTCTGGTTTACTACGGGGTCTTCCAGCACCAGCGCTTTACTGCCGAGGCGTAAAATCTCTTCCGCCAGAGAGTGGGCAATTGCGCCAGCGCCTTGTACGTAACGACCCGGAAAAATAGCGGTAGTAATCATAAATATCTCCTTATAAACGGCATCAGTTCCGTATATGGAACTCAAGTTCTTACAATGAGTCTATATTTACTCCTTATTATTTTTTCGTCAACCAGTGCGAAGTATTGTTTTTTTAATTCATTCACACGGCAAATAAAACACATGAAAAACATCACCTTTAATTATTATTAATAGATAAAGTGGCTATTTTATAAAGGAGGAGGGAAATAAACAGGGTGATTTTTATAATTTCCAATTCACGTATAATCCCCCTCACTTTTCTGGCTGGCGAACCTCATTATGCTCTCTGATTCAACCACCTCCGTCCCGGCGATCGATAAGACCATCAGGATCTGCAACTATCTGTTTTCCTCGCCGGGTGCCACATTCAGCCAGATCCAGCAAGATCTCTCTTTACCCAAAAGCAGCACTTCTTCTCTGCTCAACGCGCTCACCGTCCATCACATTCTGCGCCAGGAAAAAGGCCGATTTTATCTGGGTCTGAAACTGTACGAATGGGGAAATAAATCGCTGGAGCAGTTCGATATCCGTAATATTGCGCTGCCGATCCTCGAACGTGTACGTAATGAAACGGGCCTGACCTGCCATTTAGGGGTACTGGATGAGCGGTCGCCCGTCTATATTCTGAAACTGGAAAGCAATCATCCTATTGGTATTCGCAGCTGGGAAGGGGAAAAGCTGCCGCTGCACAGTTCAGCGGTGGGAAAAGCGCTGGGCGCGTGGCTGCCGGAAGAAAAAATTGACGCGCTGCTGCCGGATGAAAATCTTCCCCGTTTTACCGCCACCACTATCACCCGTAAAAGCGAGCTGCTGGCCGATTTTGCCCGGATCAGAAGTAAAGGCTGGGCTTACGATAACGAAGAAAATTGCTCCGGCGTATTTTGTATTGCCGCGCCGGTGTTCGATCACAAACATCACGCTATCGCGGCAATCAGCGTTTGCGGCATTCAGCTCCAGCTTCCTGAAGAGAGAATCGCTGAAATTTCCGCGCTGATTATGAGCGCCTGCCGCGATCTCTCTGCCAGAATGCTTTAAGGTTTTCAGCCTTTTTTATGCCAGTACGCAACCGTGCGCAGGAGCTGCGGATCGCGATCTTTGTCCTCAAAAACCGTGGCGAGTTTTTTTACCGTCTCACCCTCGCCGGTAAGCCAGATAAAGTAATCCTGCGCCGGAACGTTGAGCTGCGCCAGCCGCGCGGCAAGAGTCTGCTCGTCATGACCGACGATCCATTCAATAGTAAACCCGTCCAGATGCGCCAGGTAATCCTGTAGCGCGATGTCGTTAACGCTGACAATCGCCGTCACCTGCGGGCGTGAAGGTAATGCGGCCAGCCCTTCCAGCCGACGACGCAGCGCGGGCATCCCGGATTCATCACAGACATAAAGCTGCCAGGCATAATCCTCCGGCACCACCAGCGAACCGCGCGGGCCGCCGATAGTGAGCGTGTCGCCTGGCTGCGCATTCATCGCCCAGCGACTGGCTACCCCGCCGTCGTGAATAAAGAAATCCAGCGCCAGTTCATGACGCGCCGCATCGTACAGCGGCGTGTAGTCACGCGCGGCAGGACGCACGCCGTCCGCCCAGACGATGCCTTCGTCCGTCATCGTGGGCGGGATCAGGCGCGTGCCGTCCTGCGGGAAAAAGATTTTAGTATGATCGTCAAATCCCTGTGAGGAGAACCCTTCCAGCGCCGGGCCGCCCAGCACAATGCGCTGAAAGCCTGCGCTGATACGCTCGACACGCAGAACGTCCAGTTCGCGGAAGCGCAGTTCGTTGCGGACACGTTGTGGATAGCGTGTTTTTGCAGTCATTATTTTCGCCTTCGTGAAGTTTTCGATATATCTGAATTAATTTTCCAAATGATAATGATTGCTAATCATGTAAAATGCAAGCGATTTTTAGATAGCGGAGAGCACAAATACCCCCAAAAATAAATAACGTTTAAAATCATATTGTTAAAACAAATATCGTTGACCCCATTGCGTTATCTGAATTTTTAGATATAAATTAGATATATCAAAAAAAGAGGAGAACCCTATGCGACATCATCATGAATTTGACAGAGAACATCACCATCATGGACGCGGCGGCGAGCATCATCACGGCGGCGGCGGGCGGCGGCAGCGATTTTTTGGTCACGGCGAACTACGGGTCGTGATCCTCGATCTGCTCAGCCGCAATGCCAGTCACGGCTATGAGATTATCAAAGAGATCGAAACCCTGACCCAGGGTAACTACACCCCCAGCCCTGGCGTGATCTATCCGACGCTCGACTTTCTGGAAGATCAGCAGTTTATCACCATCACGGAAGAAGACGGCGGGCGCAAAAAGATCGCCATTACCGCCATCGGGGAGCAATGGCTGGAAGAGAACAGCGAGCATCTGGAACATATTCAGGAACGGATCAAAGCGCGGAACGTGGGCTTTGAGCTGCGCAAAAATCCGCAAATGAAGCGCGCACTGGAGAACTTTAAAGCGGTGCTGGATCTGAAAGTGAATCAGGGCGAAATCAGCGCCGCGCAGCTAAAACAGATTATTGGCGTTATCGACCGCGCGTCGCTTGAAATCTCGCAGCTCGATTAATGCAGGACGGTCACCGCGTCCTCCAGACGGCTGGCGCGGTGTCTGACCATGGCAGAGACGGCGGCGTTTTGCTCTACCAGTCCGGCGTTTTTCTGGGTGATAGCATCCAGTTCCGCCACCGCCCGCGTAAGATCCGCCAGTCCCGTCGCCTGCTCTGAGGTCGAGCCGCTAATCTCGGCAATCAGCCGGGTGACGTTCTGCACCTGCGACACAATATCTTCCATCGTTTGCCCGGCGGCGTGAACCTGATCGGAGCCGGACTGCACCTTGCTGGCGCTGGCCTCAATCAGTTTGCGGATATCGTTCGCGGCGCTGGCGCTGCGGCTGGCAAGATGGCGCACTTCGCCCGCCACCACCGCAAACCCTTTCCCCTGCTCTCCGGCCCGCGCGGCTTCAACGGCGGCATTCAGCGCCAGAATATTAGTCTGAAAGGCGATATCGTTAATCAGGGTGGTAATGGAGCCGATGCGCTGGGTACTGCTGGCAATTTCATCCATCGTTTTAACCACCGTTTCCATCGCCCTGCCGCCGTGGATCGCTGCGCTGCTGGCAGCGCTGGAGAGTTTATCGGCAGCGGCGGCGGTCGCCGAATTGTGCTGCACCGAGGCGGCCATCTGACTCATGGTGGCAACCGTCTGCTGAACGTTCACCACCGTCTGTCGGGTACGCGCGTTCAAATCGTCATTACCTTTTGCCAGCGTTACGCTGCTGTCGCGCACGCTCGCCACCTGACAGGCTACGTCATTGATCAGCCAGCGGCTCATTAGCCCCAGTTGACCGACGGCGCGCAGGGTCAGTCCCAGTTCATCGCCACGGTTAAACTGCCCGACGCTGCTTTTCTCGCCGGTCGCCACGCTTAACGCCTCACGCGACACCTGCTCTACCGGACGCACAATCTGCCACTCAAAGCAGGCGCAGCCCAGCAGCACGACCAGTGCGCACCACAGCAGCGACAGCGCGGGCGCGCTAAGCGCCATCAACGCGGCGGCCAGCGCCACAAACAGCAGCGCCATAACCCCCCGCGTGCGCCAGCGTAACGGCAGCGCGTTCAGCCGTCCGACAACGCCTTTGCCCACCACGCGCCCTTTATAGACGCGTTTACGGCAGCGGCCTTCCGCCAGCGCCTGATACAACGGCACGGCAGCGGCGATTTCCTCTTTCTGCGCTTTGGTGCGAATCGACATATAGCCCGTGACTTTACCGTCACGCACCATCGGCGCGACGTTGGCACGGACCCAGTAATGATCGCCGTTTTTACAGCGATTTTTAACGATGCCGGTCCACGGCTCGCCCTGCTTCAGGGTGTACCACATATCGGCAAAGGCGGCTTTCGGCATATCCGGGTGGCGCACCAGATTATGCGGCTGCCCGACCAGTTCCTGCTGGGAGTAACCGCTGACCTGCACAAAGGTATCATTGGCATGAGTGATAATGCTGCGTAAATCGGTGGTAGACATCAGGGTGGTGCTATCGTCCAGAGGGTGCTCACGTTGCGTAACGCTTGAAGAGGAAGACATAGCTGCGTCCTTTGCAAGTTATTTGAATGTTAATTATTTGGTGTAATGTTATTTCGGCGATAATCACTTTATCTTTAGTTGTTAAATTTGATTTAGATCGCAATTTGCGATTAAACCTTACTTTTAGTGGGTTACGGTAATCCATTGATTTTAAATATTTTCACTACGAAATAGTTCATTGTTATGCCTGTTTTTGGTGCAGCCCGCGCCCCGATTTGGCGCAACCGACTGATTGTGCTGAAGTGTTTTTTTACCTCTTCAGAGGTAATTGTTGCGCCTCTGTGAACAGGACGATTAAATATCGTCCTGTTACCCTTTTGCCTGGTGTTTATCCTGATTTGTGCTAAGTCCGCCGAAGTGGCGCAATCCCTGCAATACTTAAATCGGTATCATGTGATACGCGCGCCCCTGGAGCCTATTTTGAACAGACTACCTTCCAGCGCGTCGGCATTAGCCTGCACCGCGCACGCACTGAATCTCATTGAGAAGCGAACGCTTGATCATGAGGAGATGAAAGCCCTTAACCGAGAGGTGATTGACTACTTTAAAGAACATGTGAATCCCGGATTTTTAGAGTATCGAAAATCTGTTACCGCAGGCGGGGATTACGGAGCCGTAGAGTGGCAGGCGGGAAGTTTAAATACGCTTGTCGACACCCAGGGACAGGAATTTGTTGATTGCCTGGGCGGTTTTGGCATTTTCAACGTGGGGCACCGTAATCCAGTTGTTGTTTCCGCCGTACAGAATCAGCTCGCAAAACAACCTCTTCACAGCCAGGAGCTGCTCGATCCGCTACGGGCAATGCTGGCAAAAACGCTGGCGGCACTTGCGCCAGGCAAACTGAAATACAGCTTTTTCAGCAACAGCGGTACTGAATCGGTCGAAGCGGCGCTTAAGCTCGCCAAAGCCTACCAGTCGCCGCGCGGCAAATTCACCTTTATCGCCAGCAGCGGTGCGTTCCACGGCAAGTCGCTTGGCGCATTGTCAGCGACGGCAAAATCGGCCTTCCGCACGCCCTTCATGCCGCTACTGCCCGGCTTCCGCCACGTTCCGTTCGGTGATATCGACGCTATGCGCATGATGCTTAGCGAATGCCACAAAACCGGTGACGACGTGGCTGCGGTGATCCTCGAACCTATCCAGGGTGAAGGCGGGGTGATCCTGCCGCCGCCGGGTTATTTACCGGCGGTCCGCAAGCTGTGCGACGAGTTCGGCGCGCTGTTAATTCTGGATGAAGTGCAGACCGGGATGGGCCGCACCGGCAGGATGTTCGCCTGCGAGCACGAGAACGTGCAGCCGGACATTTTGTGCCTCGCCAAAGCGCTCGGCGGCGGCGTGATGCCGATTGGTGCCACCATCGCCACGGAGGAGGTTTTCTCGGTGTTGTTTGATAACCCGTTCCTGCACACCACCACGTTTGGCGGTAACCCGCTGGCCTGTGCCGCAGCGCTGGCTACCATCAACGTGCTGCTGGAAGAAAACCTGCCCGCTCAGGCGGAGCAAAAAGGCGATATGCTGCTGGACGGTTTCCGCCTGCTGGCGCGTCAGTACCCGGATCTGGTACAGGATGCGCGCGGCAAAGGGATGCTGATGGCGATTGAGTTCGTGGACGGAGAAGCAGGCTATCGCTTCGCCAGCCAGATGTTCCGCCAGCATATTCTGGTGGCCGGAACGCTGAACAACTCAAAAACCATTCGCATCGAACCGCCGCTGACCTTAACCATTGAGCAATGTGAACTGGTGCTTAAGGCGGCCGGAAAGGCGCTGGAGACGCTACGGACGACGCAGCAGGAGCCGGAAGCGGAGCAGTGAGAGGAGGCCCGGTGCGGGTTTACGCCCTCTCCCTAACCCTCTCCCCCAGGGAGAGGGAACCGGCCGGGTGCGTGGTAACGCCCGGTTTTCTCCCTCTCCCTAACCCTCTCCCCCGGGAGAGGGAACCGATCGAGTTCGTGGTGACGCCCGGTTTTTCTCCCTCTCCCTGTCCCTCTCCCCCGGGAGAGGGAACCGATCGAGTTCGTGGTGACGCCCGGTTTTCTCCCTCTCCCTTGAGGGAGAGGGCCGGGGTGAGGGGAACGTTTATCCGCCCTCATCCTCGTACACGCCCTCTCCCTAACCCTCTCCCCCAGGGAGAGGGAACCGGCCGGGTGCGTGGTAACGCCCGGTTTTCTCCCTCTCCCTTGAGGGAGAGGGCCGGGGTGAGGGGGAACGTTTATCCGCCCTCCCTCGCCTCCCCCTCAGTAAAAAAGCCACCGCCTCACGGCAGGTGGCTTTTCAGGATCAGAACGGAGCCGGGAGGCTTCGCCATTGCACCTCGCAGTCGCTGGTGCCGCAAAACAGCCGGACTTCAGCGCCCGGCATACCATACAGGCCGCCGGGGAAAACGACGTCGTGCAGATCGTCGCGCTTGCTTGCACCGGGAAGAAAATCATCACGGCAGGTGATGATTTTTATCGGCGAACAACTCCCGCTGCCGGGATCGAAAACGAAAGACGCCGCATAGTAATGGCGATTCTGCTGCGCGTCAAAACGCGCAACATGAGCCAGTACGCCGATGCGTCCGTCGGCCAGCAGATGCGCTTCGTTGACGCCGCACCAGTCGTTTTCGTCCACCTGCTCCAGCAGCGTGGCACGGACGATATTCTGCGGATTCAATTCCGCCAGACTGTCAATAATCATCCAGCCAATGGTGCCGCGTCCGCCGGGCTGTCCCTGCGGACGGGTGAAGACCAGAATGCGCTGGTCCGCCAGTTCAACCAGGCGAATATCTTTCATCCCCCACGGACCCTGGCTTAACGGCTGAAGATCCGCCACCGACGGCCCAACCAGAAAACGGGTACGCCAGCGTAATACGCTGTCGTCGGGCGAGAATTCAACCTCCACGCCGCCCAGCACCGTGCGATCGGCTATCCGGCAGACGAACGGGTCCTGAAGATCAAATACCGGCAGCTCCGCCAGCAGCCGGGCCTCTTCCCCACCCGGCCAGTGGAAAAAATGGACCTGCGAACGCTCGCTGTTGCGCGGTTCGACCCGTGCGGCGATAAGCCAGCGCCCGTTATCGGCAAACGGCGCGGTCGGGTTATAGACATCGTACCCGCTCACACCGCTAAAGCGGATTTTCCCGCACGCCGAGGGCTGACGGCACGCCAGATACGCGCGGTATAACGCGGCGACTGGCGCACGCATTCAGGCCAGACCCAGGTGTTGCCAGAGTTTGTCCAGCGTCATGGTTGCCAGCGCCACTTTCTCATCGGCTGCGCCATACCAGACGTGCAGGGTATCGTTGATCACCAGCGCACCGCAGGTAAACACCACGTTGCCGAAGAAGCCTTCGCGTTCATACGGCGCGGTCGGTTCCAGCAGCGGCACCGGCGATTTGGCGAGGATTTTGGTCGGGTCGTTGTGATCCAGCAGCAGCGCGCCGAGGCAGTAACGCTGATCGGCATCCACACCGTGATAGATCTCCAGCCAGCCGCGATCCGTTTTGATAACCGGCGCGCCGCCGCCTGATTTATGGCAGTCCCACGCATCACCGGAACGCCCCAGCAGATGGCGATGGTTACCCCAGTGCAGCATGTCCGGCGATTCACAAATCCAGATCTCCGGGTGCCCGAAGTGGCACGGTGCCGGACGGGTCAGCGCCTGGTATTTGCCGCCGACTTTTTCCGGGAAGAAGCAGACGTCGCGGTTATCCGGGCAGAAAATCAGCCCTTTTTTCTCGACCGTGACGAAATCCTTGGTCACCGCCAGCGCGGTGGAAATGCCCAGCGACGAGACGGCGGAATAGTTGATGTACCACATGCCGTCGATGTACGTAATGCGCGCATCTTCGCAGCCGAATTCTTCATACTGGGTGTCGGCGGTAATGAACGGCTGGGTGTCGATCTGGAAATTCACGCCGTCGGTGCTTCTTGCCAGCCGCAGGTGCGACATTGACGTTAACCAGACCTGCGCCCGATCGCTTTTCAGCACGATCACGCGCGGGTCACTGAAATCATAGCGATCGTCGCGGCGATCGAACGTCCGGGTGGTGACGCTCCATCCCTGCGCGCCCTTCTCCAGCAGCGGAACGACGATCTGCTGCGGATCGTCGTTGATCACGCTTTCGGCAATGCGCAGCAGCAGAATAATTTCGCCGTTGCATTCGGTTACACCGGTGTTAAACGCGCATTCCACTTTCATATACGGCTGTGAGGGAACCACATCCGCCGGAACGATCAGAGGATTTTTACTGTGCCTTTCCATGACGACTCCTTTTGATTAAAAACTGATTTTTAGCCAGCCACATGGCATCTTCGCCGCAAAGGGTTTCAGCCGCGATGCTGTGCCATGGGTTGAGAACAGGTTCACCGAAGTTGACGGCCACCCACACCTGCTCTTCCGGCGTTTCGCGGGAGAACCAGATGCAGGCGTCGGTTAACGTCAGCGGCGTGCTGTAAGTACCGCTGCGCAGTGCGGCGGTGTGGTTGCGCAGCGTAATAAGCTGGCAATAGTGATTCCATAACGATGCGGGGTCCTGCATCTGGGTGAAGGCATTGACGCTTTGCGCCCCGGCGGTGACGGGCATCCACGGCGCAACGCCGGAAAAGCCGCCATACGCGCCTTCGTTCCACGGCAGCGGCGCGCGGGAGCCGTCGCGGGAGCGATCGATGGCGGCCGCCAGCGCCTCGTCCGGCGTCATCCCCGCGTCGAGCGCGGTCTGATAATGGGTCCGGCCCTGGATGTCAAAGATTTGCTCCACGGTTTGCGGACGGTAATCGGTCAGCCCCAGCTCTTCGCCCTGGAAAATAAACGGCACGCCGCTAACCGTGAGCTGGAGCGCAAGCACGGCACCGGCGCGGGCGGTATCGCGCTCGGTTTCGCCAAAGCGGCTGATCATCCTCGGCATATCATGGCTGGAGAAAAACAGCGTTGGCAGGCCGGACTGCTGCTCGTGGGTATCGGTCAGCGCGGCAAACAGGCGCGGCACGTCGAAAGTCTTCTGGCTGCCGATGTTAAAATTGAACACCACATCCATCAGCTCCGGGCTTTGATAGCGACGCAGCACGCTGAGATCGTCGCTGCCAATCTCGCCGATCAGGAAAAAATCCCCGCGCTGGCGCACGTAGCGGCACAGACGTTGCAGCGTGTTGATGATGCCGGGCTGGTTGATATCGTGCTCGTGCTGCTGCTCGCCGTTTTCGTCGGGGTTATCGGCGAGAATGCCATCGGTGGTCAGAAAGTTGATGACATCGAAGCGGAAGCCGTCAACGCCCTGGGCGATCCAGAAGTCGATCACCTTGCGGATTTCCCGCTCTACCTGCGGATTGGCCCAGTTGAGATCCACCTGCTGCGGCGCAAACTTGTGGTAGTAATACTGGCCGGTATCCGGCTCCGCCGTCCACGCGCTGCCGGAGAAAAACGACTGCCAGTTGTTCGGCTGGTCGGCAAAGATAAAGTAATCGCGGTAGCGGCTGGCGGGATTGTTCCACGCATCCTTAAACCACGGGTGTTCTGAGGAGACGTGATTCACCACCAGATCGATAATCACCCGCAGCCCGCGCGCATGGCAGCCCGCGATGAGCCGACGGAAATCGCCCATGTCGCCAAAGCGCGGGTCGACCGCACAGTAATCGCTGATGTCGTAGCCGTTATCCACCAACGGCGAGGGGTAAAACGGCGTGATCCACAGAGCGCCCACGCCGAGGTCCGCCAGATAATCCAGCTTTGACAGCAGCCCGCGAAAATCGCCGAGGCCGTCGTTGTTGCCGTCGCAAAACGACGGCAGATAAATTTGGTAGCAGACGCTTTCCTGCCACCAGGGAAGAGTTTTCACGCGGATCTCCTTATTTCAGCGACAGCGACATACCCTGAAGGAAATATTTCCTGAACAGGATAAACAGCACGATCACCGGCAGCATCTGCACCACCGCGCCCGCCAGCACCGGCCCCAGGTAAATCCCGTAGGATTTACTGAAGGTCGCCAGCAGCACCGAGAACGGCATTTTCTCCGCCTCACGCATCACAATCAGCGGCCACAGGAAGTTGTCCCAGGAGCTGGAAAAAGTGAACAGCGCGACGATCGCCAGAATGGCTTTATTCAGCGGCATCATGACGTGGCGCAAAATCCCCCACAGGCTGGCATGGTCGAGGCGCGCGGCGTACAGGTAATCGTTCGGCGTGCCTTTAAAGCTCTGCGAAACCATAAAAATCCCCCAGGCGCTCATGGCGTAAGGCAGGATCATCGCGCTGTAGCTGTTGATCAGCCCCAGCTCACGCATCAGCACAAACTGCGGGATGATGAACATGAATGCCGGAAAGACCATCTGCACGATCAGCAGGTTTTTAAAGGCATTTCTGCCGCGAAATTCGGTTTTCGCCACCGCGTAGCCCACCAGCATTGACGTGACCGTCACGCAGGCGGTAATGGTCAGCGACACAAACAGCGAGTTGCACAGAGTGCGCAGGAACGGTTTGTCCGCCCGGTTGCTGTTATCAAACAGGAAGTGGTAGTTATCCAGCGAGAAATGCCCGGAAAAAAGCCCGGTGGTGTAGATTTCCGCCGTCGGTTTTAGCGACGCGATGACCATCCAGATAAATGGATACAGCCAGGTCAGCGCCAGCAATAGCATCGCGGCGTGAATGACCAGGCTCAATGGCGTGAGTTTTTTCATTCACACGATCTCTATATTTTTTTCAAACAGTTTTCTGAACAGCCAGATAATGAGGAAGCTGCACGCCGCGACAATAATCGACATGGTAGCCGCCCACGTAGGCTTCATTTTCTGGAAGGCCATCTCATACATCACCACCATCGGGCTGGTGGTACTGTCCAGCGGCCCGCCGCCGGTAATAAGATAAGGCTCGGTGAAAATACTGAACGCGACGGTGATTGCCAGCACCATGACCATCACGATTTGCGGATTCATCATCGGCAGCGTAATGGCCCAGCCCTGTTTGAAGCGTCCGGTTTTGTCCAGCAGCGCCGCGCTGTAAATATCGTTCGGTATCGCCTGCATCCCGGAATAGAGGATCAGTCCGTAATAGCCAACGAATTTCCAGGTCACAATCAGCGCAATAGAGAGCATTGCGCAGTCCGGGTTAGTAAACCACGGTACTGAGACGCCCAGCCATTCGCGCAGGAACTGGTTTACCGGACCAAATTCACTGAACAGCTTAGAGAAGACGATAGAGTACGCCACGCCGGACGAAATATTGGCGAGCAAAAAACTAAGAGCAATAAAACTTTTGCCGTATTTAATACGCTTCAGCCCGGCGGCAAACAGCAGCGACGAGATGAAAACAATCGGCAGGTAATAAAGCAGGAAACGCCCCACGTTAAGCATCGATTTCCAGAACAGCTTATCGTGCATAACGCCGATAATATTCTGAAGCCCGGTGAACTGAGGCGAACCAATAAACTGCCATTGCGTTACGCTCAGCACCACCAGCCAGGCCAGCGGGTAGAACCAGAACAGCAACGAATAACCTATCCATGAGGAGGCCAGAAGGCCTCCGGTACGTGAATCATATCCTGCCATAAATCCCTCTTATTTACGCAGCAGGTCGTCGATTTCTTGCGCAGATTGTTCAAGCGCTTTTGCCGGGTCTTCGTGTTTGAAGATCACCTGCTCAACCATCTGCGTCATGCTGCGCTGGATTTCCGTGGTCTGAGTGGTAGCGACAGGCGGCAGCGCCACGTCGACATAAGAGGCGATTTCTTTTTCCAGCGGGTTTTTGCTGAAGTAATCGACGAAGATCGGGTTGGTCAGCAGGTCAGAGCGCGCAGGCGGCATCCCGGTGGTTTCAAGCCAGGCCAGATCGTGTTCTGCCTTGCCGTACACCCACTGAATAAATGCCCAGGCTTCGGTTTTATGTTGACTGGTGCTGAAAATGACCAGACCTTTACTGTCGCCGAAGGTGTGCGGATGCGCCGCCCCCTGCTCGGTCAGCATTGGACCAATTTTGATATCTTTCAGCACTTCAGGATACTGCTTGCGATAGCGGGCGATATCCCAAGGACCGCGCGCGGAGGCCAGGACCTGACCGGTCGCCAGCGGATCGTCAGCGGCGGTAAAGTCGTAGCTGCTCCAGTTGTTGCTGAACACTTTGCCCATAAAGGTCAGCACTTTCACGCCAGCGTCATCGTTAAACTGCGCCTTGTTGTCGGCAGCATAGGTTTTACCGCCGCTCTGCGCATAGTACAGGGGGATCAGATCGAACCAGCGTTCCCACCAGTTTTTCCCGGCGGTAAGCTGAATGGCGTAGCCTTTGTTATCGGCAGCGCGTTTTTCTGCCAGCGCGTACAGCTCGTCATAAGTCGTGGGAACGCGATCCACGCCGTACTGTTGCAGCAGGTCGCCGCGCCACCACCAGACGATGGGGTTAACGTACAGCGGTAGCACGTTCTGCTGGCCGTTGAGTTTCCAGGCGGGCAGCAGCGATTCCATATGGCGATTTTTCACCAGCTCGTCATAGCCCGGCATTTTAGAAAGGTCTTCAAGCTGGTTGACTTCCGCCAGCTGGCTGGCGAAACCAATAAAGATGTTACTGGAAAGATCGGGTTCAGTACCGGAAGCCAGTGCGTTCATAATGGCTTCTTCAGAACTGCTTGCGGCCGGGATAGCGGTAAATTCAACGGGGGTATGGGAGGGGTCCTGGTTCCACTCTTTGACCATGGCATTCCAGAATGCTTCTTCGTTCTCGTTTGGCGCGACCCACATTTTGATCGGAGTTTTAGCGCCTTCCTTCACTTCGGTTTTTTCATCCGGGCCACAGCCAGCAATACAAATACTGAGAAGTGCCGAAGCCGTCCATTTAGCAACTGTTGCAACTTTCACGATTAATCTCCCTGACTCTAAAAAGAGGTGTTCTCTGATACTTCCTGCTCCTGGAACGTTGCGTAAACTAACACCTGCTTTTTATGTTTAACGTTAAACACGTCACATTTTGCTTTTTGTTTAACGTTAAACTTAGCGACCGTAATGACGCTAAAGTCAGTAGATTAATAACAATGGCATATAATGTTAATATAATGAAAAATAAAGAGAAAATTACTACCAAATCTCTGGCGCAGGCATTGGGAATTTCCCACACCACCGTTTCCAATGCGTGGAATAACCCGGAGAAGCTCTCCAGCGAACTGCGGGAGCGCATTTTGCAATATGCGGAGGTCGTGGGCTTTAAGGGGCCGGACAAACTCGCCCGCGCGCTGCGCACCGGCAGGTCCGATACCATCGGCGTGATCTTCAACGACTCGATGAGCTATGTGTTTATCGATCCGCATGACATCAACCTGATGCGCGGTATCGCCACCCAGTGCGAAAAACAAAACAAGAACCTGGTGCTGATCCCGATGCGTAAACACCAGCAGACGGAGATCGCGCCGTTCACCACTCTGGTTGACGGCTATATCCTCAACGCCACGCACAATAACGAGGCGGTGATCCAGCAAACGCTGGCGCGACAAATTCCGCTGGTCACGCTGGATTTTCGCCTGCCGCAGTACAGCAGCGTCTCCATCGACAACGCCGGGGCGATGCAGGAAATGACCCGCTATTTACTCGGCAAAGGCCACCGCTATTTCGGCATCATCTCCTTTGCCGCCAGCAAAAATTCCCAGGGAATGCGTGATTTAAGCGCGCCGGTAGCGGGAGATAATCTGGTGATGGTGACGCGGGTAAACGCCTGCCGGGACGCCTTCATCGCCCATCACATCGCCCCCGAAACGTGCTGGCTGTATGAAACCCGCCACGACGAGGAGCACGGCGCGGAGGCCGCCCATGCGCTGCTGGCGGCACACCCGGAAATTACCGCACTGATCTGCCTGTCAGATCGCTTCGCCATCGGCGCTATTCAGCACTGCCAGCGGCGCAATATTGCAGTGCCGCAGCAGGTCGCCATCACCGGTTTCGATAACCTGGCGATTGACACCGGCGGGCCGGGGCTGACCACCATCGCACAGAACGCCGAGAAAAAAGGCGAAATCGCGGTAGAACTTCTTTTGCAGGACGGGCCGCTTACGCACTATGAACTGGAACACCAGCTCATTATTCGTGAATCGGCCTGAATAGATAAACCCACTAACGAGCAGATTATGGATGAACTGAACTGTTTTAAAGCTTATGACATTCGCGGCGAAGTCGGGGTAACGCTGACGCCGGATATCGCTTTTCGTATTGGACGCGCCTATGGAGCCTGGCTACAGCCCCGGCGCGTCGTGGTTGGCGCAGACGTCCGCCTGAGTTCAGACGAACTCAAAGCCTCGCTGGCGGAAGGGCTGGTGATGAGCGGCGCGGACGTCATTGACATCGGGCAGAGCGGCACGGAGGAGATTTACTTCGCCACCCGCGAACTGAAAGCCGACGGCGGAATTCAGGTGACCGCCAGCCACAATCCCGCGCAGTATAACGGAATGAAGCTGGTGCGCGAGGACGCCCGGCCCATCAGCAACGATAACGGCCTGCTGGAGATCAAAGCGCTGGCCGAACGCAATCAGTGGACGGAAAGCCTCCGCCGTGGTCGTGTCCACACCTTCGACAACCGCCCCAGTTGGGCGAAGCATCTGCTGCATTATCTGAACGACAAACCGCAACGCCGCCTGCGGGTGGTGGTTAACGCCGGACACGGCACCGCCGGTCCGGCGCTGGATGCGCTGGACGCCGCGCTGCGCTCGCGGGGCATCGAGGTGGATTTCATTCGCCTGTATCACCGCCCGGACGGGCATTTCCCGGCGGGCGTGCCGAACCCGATGCTGGAAGAAAACCGCAGCGCCACCCGCGACGCGGTGCTGGCGCATCAGGCTGATTTCGGCGTGGCGTGGGACGGCGATTTTGACCGCTGCTTCTTCTTCGACGAGCGCGGTGAATTTATTGAAAGCTATTACCTGGCCGGCCTGTTTGCAGGCGGTTTTTTACAGCAAAAACCCGACAGCACTATCCTGCTCGATCCGCGCCTGACCTGGAATACGCTGGACACCATCGCCCGGCATGGCGGCCGCGCGGTGATCAGCAAAACCGGTCACGCCTTTATCAAAGCGCGGATGCGCGAAGAGAACGCCATTTACGGCGGCGAGATGAGCGGCCACCACTATTTCCGCGATTTTGGCTACTGCGACAGCGGCATGATCCCGCTGGTGGTGATGCTGGATATTCTCGGTGCCAGCCACCAGCCGCTTTCCCATTACGTACAGGAAGCCCAGTTGCGCTATCCGGTGTCCGGCGAAATCAACATGACGGTTTGCTCAACCGGTGCGGCGCTGGCGTTTATCGCCGACCACTACGCCCCGCTGGGCGGCGTGCGCAGCGATCTCGACGGCCTGAGCCTCGATTTTGCCGACTGGCGCTTTAACCTGCGCGCTTCCAACACTGAGCCGCTGCTGCGCCTGAATGTCGAAACGCGCGGTAATGCGGCACTACTTGCAGAAAAAACCCAGCAATTACAACAGCTCATCACACAGAGTCACGCTACAGGAAAGGAATCACGATGACGGCTCTCTCGCTCCACAATATCCATAAAAAGTATGACAAATCGACCATCATTGAAAACCTGTCGCTGGAAATCGCTTCCGGTGAATTTATCGTGCTGGTTGGCCCGTCCGGCTGCGGTAAATCGACCCTGCTGCGTATTATTGCCGGTCTGGAGGAGCCAGACGGCGGCACGCTAAAAATGGGCGCGGAAGATGTCACCCGGCTGGCGGCGGGAAAACGTAACCTGTCGATGGTGTTCCAGTCTTACGCCCTCTACCCGCACATGACGGTGCGGGAAAACCTGGCGTTCGGCCTGAAAAATATCAAAACCCCGGCGGATGAGATCGACACGCGCATTCAGCAGGCCTCGAAGATGCTGAAGCTGGACGAGATGCTCGACCGACTGCCGCAAAACCTCTCCGGCGGTCAGCGTCAGCGCGTGGCCATTGGTCGCTCAATTGTTCAGCAGCCGGAACTGTTTCTGTTTGACGAACCGCTGTCGAACCTGGATGCGGCGCTGCGCGTAGAGATGCGCCAGGAGATCCAGCAACTGCATAACACCCTGCATAACACCATGATTTACGTCACCCACGATCAGGTGGAAGCGATGACGCTCGCCGACCGGATTGTAGTGCTGTACAAGGGCAAAATTGAGCAGGTCGGCACGCCGCTGGAGCTGTACAACACCCCGGCAAACCTGTTTGTCGCCGAGTTTATCGGCACGCCCAAAATCAACGTGCTGCCAGCGGTATGGAAAAACGGCGCGCTGCATATCAACGACAGGCTCCAGTTACCGTTAAGTTATACACCGCAGGGGCTGCGTGAAGGTGACAAGCTGTTCGTCGCGCTGCGCCCGGAGCATCTGCAATACGAAGGCGACGGCGAATTTACGCTGACCGCGCGCACCCGCCTGTGCGAACTTCAGGGCGACTCCACGCTGGTGTGGCTGGATCTGGATGGTCATCCGGTGTGCCTGAAATCCTTCCGCCAGCTGAGCTTCCCGCAGGGCACTGAACTGCGTCTCTCCATTGCCGCACAGCATCTGCACCTGTTCGACAGTCTGGGAAAACGCATTTCCTGATCGCGGATGCCGGGCACACGCCCGGCATCCCGCCGATCTTTGAATCCCATCACAATCACCGCAATGATCTTTTCCCTTTTCCGCTGCGCCCGCTAAATTAGTAACTCATCCGACCACATAACAATAATTTTACATACTGGACACCATTATGAGCTATCCGTCGCTGTTCGCCCCGCTCGATTTGGGCTTCACCACTCTGAAAAACCGGGTACTGATGGGTTCAATGCATACCGGTCTGGAAGAGCGTCCCGACGGCGCGGAAAGGCTGGCGGCGTTTTACGCCGAACGCGCCCGGCACGGGGTGGCGCTGATTGTCACCGGCGGCGTGGCCCCCTCATCCTCCGGCGTCACCATGGAGGGTGGCGCAGTGCTGAATCACGCCCGCCAGTTGCCGCACCACCGTCTGGTAACCGATGCGGTGCATCATGAAGGCGGCAAAATCGCCCTGCAAATTCTGCATACCGGGCGCTACAGCTATCAGCCGAAGCCGGTGGCTCCCTCTCCGCTTCAGGCACCGATTAACCGCTTTGCGCCGCGTGAACTGACGCACGGTGAAATCCTCGCGCTGATCAACGACTTTGCTGGCTGCGCGGCGCTGGCGCGGGAAGCGGGCTATGACGGCGTGGAGGTGATGGGGTCCGAAGGCTATCTGATCAACGAATTTCTGACGGCGCGCACCAATCAGCGTGACGATGAATGGGGCGGCGACTACGCCCGGCGAATGCGCTTTGCTGTGGAGGTCGTCCGCGCCGTGCGCAAACGGGTGGGCGATGACTTTATTATCATTTACCGGCTGTCGATGATTGACCTGGTCGAAAACGGCGGCACGCTTACCGAAACCATCCAGCTTGCGCAGGCGATTGAAGCGGCGGGCGCAACGCTTATCAACACCGGCATTGGCTGGCACGAAGCGCGTATCCCGACCATCGCCACCCCCGTTCCGCGCGGCGCGTTTAGCTGGGTAACACGCAAGCTGAAAGGCAAAGTCACTATCCCGCTGGTGACCACCAACCGGATTAACGATCCGGCGGTGGCAGAAGAGATCCTTGCGCGCGGCGATGCCGATATGGTCTCCATGGCGCGGCCTTTCCTGGCCGACGCCGCGCTGTTGAGCAAAGCACAGGCGGGCCGGGCAGATGAGATCAACACCTGCATCGGCTGCAATCAGGCCTGTCTGGATCAGATCTTCGCGGGCAAAGTCACTTCCTGCCTGGTTAACCCCCGCGCCTGTCACGAAACCAGAATGCCAATCGTACCGGCGCTGAAAAAGAAAAACCTTGCGGTCATTGGCGCAGGTCCGGCGGGACTGGCGTTTGCGATTAACGCTGCCGCGCGCGGTCACAGCGTCACCCTGTTTGACGCGCAGGCGGAGGTCGGCGGGCAATTTAACATCGCCAAACAGATCCCCGGCAAAGAAGAGTTCTACGAGACGCTACGCTATTACCGACGGATGATCGACATCACCGGCGTTGCGCTACAGCTCAGTCACGTCGTCACGGCGGAGCATCTGAACATGTTTGATGAGGTGATCCTCGCCAGCGGCATTGAACCACGTATTCCGCCCATCGCGGGCATCGATCACCCAAAAGTCCTGACTTATCTGGACGTGCTGCGCGATAAAACGCCCGTTGGCGCACGCGTGGCAATCATAGGCTGCGGCGGCATCGGTTTTGACACCGCGATGTACCTAAGCCAGCCCGGCGATCCGACCAGCCAGAATATCGCCGAATTTTGCGTGGAATGGGGGATCGACACCAGCCTCAGCCAGCCCGGCGGCCTGCGCCCGGAAGGGCCGCAGCTGGCGAAAAGCCCGCGCCAGATCGTCATGCTTCAGCGCAAAGCCAGCAAGCCGGGTGACGGACTGGGCAAAACCACCGGCTGGATCCACCGCGCCACGCTACTGTCGCGCGGCGTGAAGATGATCCCCGCCGTCAGCTATCAGAAGATCGACGATGAAGGGCTACATGTGCTGATCGGCGGCGAACCGCAGCGATTAGAGGTTGATCATGTGGTGATCTGCGCAGGTCAGGAGCCGAGACGCGATCTGGCCGATCCGCTGCGCGCAGCAGGCAAAACGGTGCATTTAATTGGCGGGTGTGATGTGGCGCTGGAACTGGATGCCCGACGCGCGATTGCGCAGGGCACCCGACTGGCGCTGGAGATTTAGCGGCGACGACCCAGCTTCACCGCCTTCAGCACCACAAACTTGCTGTTGGTGGCGAGGGTTTCGCAGTTGCCGAAAATCTTTTTCAGCTTGTGGAAGTAATCGAGATGGCGATTCGCCACAATATACAGTGCGCCGTTGATTTTCAGGCAGCGGCGCGCGTGGTGGAACATTTCCCACGCGATGTTATCGGTCAGCGCGTGCTGCTGGTGGAATGGCGGGTTGCACAGCACGGCGTTAAAGCGGAACGGCTCCACGCCGGAGAGCGCGTTGTTGATCATAAACTCGCAGCGATCCAGCGCTTCCGGCATGTTGGTTTCAACGTTCAGGCGGCTGGATGCCACCGCCATCGGCGACTCATCAACAAACACCACCGTCGCCTGCAGGTTTTTCTCCAGCAGCGTCAGGCCAATCACGCCATTGCCGCAGCCGAGATCGACAATTTCCCCGTCCAGATCGTCCGGCAGGTGCTGCATAAAGAAGCGCGCGCCGATATCCAGCCCGGTGCGTGAGAATACGTTGGCGTGATTGTGGATCGTCCACGGCGTACCTTCCAGCGCCCAGCTTAAGGTCTGTGGCGCGTCTTTCAGGGCGGGTTCGCTGAACGTACAGTTGATCAGACGCGCTTTTTTCCACGCCAGGGTGGTTGTGGTCGGTCCCAGAATTTTTTCGAACAATTCTAACGTCGAATTATGAATATCCCGCGCTTTTGCCCCGGCGATAATCCGCGTTTGCGCGGTCACCACCTGGCGCAGCGCGCGCAGTTGCTGTTCCAGCAGAGCCAGCGTTTTCGGGATTTTAATCAGCACGACGCCCGGTGCCTGCGGGTACGCGGCGGTGCTGTCGAGAAAGGTGACGCTGTTTTCGGCAATCTCGTTGTGGCGCAGGTTCTCCCGCGTCCCCAGCTCGCTTAAATACGAGTCGCCAATGCTGAACGGCTGATGCTCCGCCAGCGCGCAGCTTAACGCACCGAACGTATCGTTAAAGATCAGGACCGGGCCGCTGATGTCGGTATCGTCCAACTGTTGCAGCAGATACTCATCCGCCGCTTCCCACGCCTGAAGCGGGTTGACGTCGTCCGTTTCCGGGAAACGTTTTAAATCCAGTGAACGGAAACCGTTGTCTAAGTGGCTCATCGGCCCTCCTGAGTGGTAAAATTTCGGTAGTTCCCCGCGCGGGGGCGACGAGTATACCCTTTTTTCATTTAATCTGAGATAAGCATGAGCGAACTGACCTATTTAAGCGGCTATCCCGAACATCTGCTCACCCAGGTTCGCACATTGATCGCCGAACAGCGGCTGGGCGCGGTGCTGGAAAAGCGCTACCCCGGCACCCACGAGTTCGCTACCGATAAAGCCCTCTGGCAGTATACTCAGGATCTCAAAAGCCGGTTTCTGCGCAACGCCCCGCCGATCAATAAAGTGATGTACGACAATAAGATCCACGTGCTGAAAAACGCGCTCGGTCTGCACACCGCCGTTTCCCGCGTGCAGGGCGGCAAGCTTAAAGCAAAAGCAGAAATCCGCGTCGCCACCGTGTTTCGCAGCGCCCCGGAGCCGTTTTTGCGCATGATCGTGGTGCATGAACTGGCGCATCTGAAAGAGAAAGAGCATGACAAAGCGTTTTACCAGCTTTGCTGTTATATGGAGCCGCAGTATCACCAGTTGGAGTTTGATACGCGGTTATGGCTGACGCATCTGGCGCAGCAGCAGGGCATCATCGCCACCCGCTAATCACAGGCACGCCCGCAAATTGTTCGGGCGTGAGCGCGAAGGCTTTTTCAGCGTCGTCAGTATGCTACTCTGCTCGCTGACGATCAGGCTAAAGGACTTTTGATTTATGATACGTTTCGCAGTCATTGGCACGAACTGGATCACCCGCCAGTTTGTCGATGCCGCCCATGAAACCGGCAAATATAAACTCACCGCCGTCTATTCGCGCAGTCTTGAGCAGGCGCAGCATTTCGCCAGCGATTACCCGGTTGAGCATCTGTTTACCTCGCTGGAAGAAATGGCGGCCAGCGACGCGTTCGACGCGGTGTATATTGCCAGCCCGAATTCCCTGCACTTTCCGCAGACCCGGCTGTTCCTCAGCCATAAGAAGCATGTGATTTGCGAAAAGCCGCTGGCGTCTAACCTGCGCGAAGTGGAAGAAGCCATTGCCGTGGCGCGGGAAAATCAGGTGGTGCTGTTTGAAGCGTTCAAAACCGCCAGCCTGCCCAACTTCCTGCTGTTGCAGCAGTCCCTGCCGAAGCTCGGAAAAGTGCGAAAAGCGTTTATCAACTACTGCCAGTATTCTTCGCGCTACCAGCGCTATCTTGACGGCGAAAACCCGAACACCTTTAATCCGGCGTTTTCTAACGGTTCGATTATGGATATCGGCTTTTATTGCCTGGCCTCCGCCGTTGCGCTATGGGGCGAGCCGCACCGCGTTCAGGCGTCGGCCAGCCTGCTGGAAAGCGGCGTGGACGCGCACGGTACGGTGGTGCTGGACTACGGCGATTTCGACGTCACGCTGCACCATTCCAAAGTGAGCGATTCGGTGCTGGCGAGCGAAATCCAGGGCGAAAACGGTTCGCTGGTGATTGAAAAAATCTCTGAATGTCAGACGGTGTCGTTCGTCCCGCGCGGCGGCAAAGCGCAGGATCTGACCCAGCCGCAGCATATCAACACCATGCTGTATGAGGCCGACGTATTTGCACGGCTGATAGAAGAAAATGAAGTTAATCATCCGGGTCTGGCGGTGAGCCGAATCACTTCCGCGCTACAAACCGAGATCCGCCGTCAGACCGGCGTCGTGTTCCCGGCGGATAACGCAGATGCGCCAATCCCCGCGTAAAACTGTGTAAAAGGCAGGTTGCAGGACATTGACCCCCTGAATGTCCTGTCATACTTTGTTACCTGCAAAGGGGAGTAACTTCATCGCCGGTGGATCGTCATTACGATGCGTGTCACAGCGCATCCGGTCGCCGGGCAACATCAGAGAAATACAGTGCGTTTCTCTGATGTTGTAAGTGAGACCTTGCCGGAAGGCGAGGTCTGTGCATGAAACACGCAACGGCTGACGTCTTCTGACATCAGCCGTTTTTGTTTTTATGCCTGTGAAGGAGCTTTTTTATGAATACAGTCGGCACACCGTTGTTGTGGGGCGGATTCGCTGTGGTGGTGGTTATTATGCTGGCGGTCGATCTGCTGTTACAGGGTCGGCGCGGCTCGCATACGATGTCGATGAAACAGGCCGCCGTCTGGTCTCTGGTCTGGGTCAGCCTTTCTCTGCTGTTTAATGCGGCTTTCTGGTGGTATCTCGCTTCAACCGAAGGACGCGCCGTGGCCGATCCGCAGGCGCTGGCGTTTCTCACCGGCTATCTGATTGAAAAAGCGCTGGCGGTGGATAACGTCTTCGTCTGGCTGATGCTGTTCAGCTACTTTGCCGTACCGCCCGCGCTCCAGCGCCGGGTGCTGATTTACGGCGTGCTGGGAGCGATTGTCCTGCGTACGATCATGATTTTCGCGGGCAGCTGGCTTATCACCCAGTTTGACTGGCTGCTGTACGTCTTCGGCGCGTTCCTGCTGTTTACCGGGGTGAAGATGGCGCTGGCGAAGGAAGACGAGACCGGGATTGGTGAAAAACCGGTGGTGCGCTGGCTGCGAAGCCACCTGCGGATGACGGATACCATCGAAAGCGAGCACTTTTTCGTGCGTAAAAACGGCCTGCTGTTTGCGACACCGCTTCTGCTGGTGCTGATTATGGTTGAGCTGAGCGACGTCATTTTTGCGGTGGACAGCATTCCGGCGATTTTCGCAGTGACTACCGATCCGTTTATCGTGCTGACCTCTAACCTGTTTGCGATCCTCGGTCTGCGCGCGATGTACTTCCTGCTGGCGGGCGTGGCAGAACGCTTCTCAATGCTGAAATACGGCCTGTCGGTGATCCTGGTGTTTATCGGTATCAAAATGCTGATCGTTGATTTTTATCATATCCCGATTGCCGTCTCGCTGGGCGTGGTGTTTGGAATTCTGACGCTGACGCTGCTGATCAACGCGTGGGTGAACCGGCAGAATGATAAAAGGCAGCCAGGGTGATTCAGGTGGGGAGACTCCTGGTCAGAAAGGCGTTATACCCGCAATTCCCTCTTCCTTAAGGGAGAGGGTTAGGGTGAGGGGGAGAGTACAGGCACGCAGTCGCCCTCTCCCCCTATACGCTCCTACAGCCCCAGCGCCTTTTTCACTACCGGTTCAGCCGGTTGCCCATCGCGGCCGGTCACGCCGTTCAGCCACTGGCTCACCAGTTCCGGGCGCTTCGCCAGTTCCGCGCGGGCGGCGGCGTTAACGTCCTGCTTATCATCCAGCACGCGGGTAATGACCGCATTCTCAATCGCGACGTCAAACTTAAGCTGGCTGAAGAAGCGGTTCAAATTAGGGCAGTCGCTGGCGAAGTCTTTACGCGTTACGGTGTTTACCGTTGCGCTGCCGTAGTTCGGCCCGAACCATTTATCGCCGCCGCTCAGATAGGTCAGCGGGAAACGGGTGTTCATGGCGTGCGGCTCCCAGCCGAGGAAAACAATCCACTCTTTGCGGCTCACCGCGCGGCTGACCTGCGCCAGCATTCCGCTTTCACTCGATTCGACAATATTCCATTTTTCCAGGCCAAAATCATGCTGGTCGAGCATCTTTTTGATGTTCTGATTGGCAGGCGCGCCCGGCGCGATCCCATAAATCTTATGCCCGAACTTATCGGCATATTTTTGCAGATCGGCGAAGTCTTTCACGCCCGCGTCAGAGACATATTTCGGCACCGCGAGGGTGAATTTCGCGGCAGGCAGATTCGCGCCGATCACTTTAATATCCTGCCCCGGATTAAACTTAGCGATCACCGGCTCCTGCGCGGGCATCCAGTTGCCGAGGAACACGTCGAGCTGGCCGGATTTCAGCCCCTGAAACGCCAGCGCCACCGACAGATTCTGCACCTTTTGCTGATAGCCCAGCGCGTTCAGCACCACGCCGGACAGCGCGTTGGTGGCGGCGATATCGGTCCAGCCCGGATCGGACTGATTGACCACCGCGCAGCGGTCCGCTTCGGCTGCCGAAGAGGTGACGGGGGCCAGCGCTGCCGTTGCCAGCAGCAGGAAAGTGGTTATGTTTTTTGCCTTCATCATTGCTCTCCGACATTATTTTTTTGGGGACGCGGATAGCGGGCGAATGCTTCCTGCTCATCCAGCGTCTGGTGGTTACGAATAAAGCGCTGCGAGGCCTGCTGATGGGGCTGAAAGTCCCACTGCGGGATCGCATCCCGGCCCGCAACGCGGGTTAAAAAGAGACGTTTTTGCTGGCTTGCCAGCACCTTCTGATGCAGATCGTCCAGATCCCAGCGCGCGGCCACTTCATCGGCAAAAGCCTGCGCCACGTCGCGATAGCGCGGATCGGCGGCGAGGTTATGTCGCTCATGCGGATCGTCCACCAGGTTAAAAAGCTGCGGCGCTTCGTGCCAGACGAAGATGTATTTCCACGGTCCCCGACGGATCATCACCTGCGGACCGACCGCGCCCTCTGCCAGATACTCGGCGCACGCGCCGTCCGGGCCTGCCTCACCGCGCAGATGCGGCACCAGGCTGCGCCCGTCCAGCGGGGCCACGGCGTGAGCGCTGCGGTCTTCGCCGCTGGCAAGCTCTACCAGCGTCGGCAGCAAATCCACCAGTGACACGCTCTCCGCCACCCGGCGTGCGGCAAAACGTGTTGGGTTATGTACGATGAACGGAATGCGCACCGCATTCTCAAAAAACGACATTTTGTACCACAGGCCGCGCTCGCCGAGCATTTCACCATGATCGGCAATCACCATCACCACCGTGTTTTCCGCAAGCCCGGTTTCCTCCAGCGTTTTGACGATTTCGCCAAAGCAGTCATCGACGTAGGCCAGCGCGCCGTAATAGGCATGACGCGCCCGGCGGATGTGTTCTTCCGTCAGCAACCCGTCCTCAAGCTGGTACATTTCACGCAGCCGCTTCGAGTGCGGATCGTCCTCAATCTCCCACGCGCTGACCTGCGGCAGATCGACCTCGGCGGCGTTGATCCGATCCAGATAACGTTTCGGGATCGCAAACGGATCGTGCGGATGAGTCAGCGACAAATGCAGCAGGAACGGTTGTTCGTCCGGGCGACGGGCTGCGTCGTACAGCCGCTGGCGTGCGAGAAACAGCGCCTCGTCGTCAAAATCCAGTTGATTGGTGCGCACGCATTCGCCCGCTTCCAGCACCGAACTCATATTGTGATACCAGTCGAGCCGCCGGGTCGGGTTCTGCCAGTCCGGGGTCCAGCCAAAATCGGCGGGATAAATATCGGTGGTCAGTCGCTCGTCAAAACCGTGCAGTTGATCCGGGCCGCAGAAGTGCATTTTGCCGGACAGCCAGGTGCGGTAGCCCTGCTCGCGCAGATAGTGGCAGAAGGTCGGCGAATCGGCATGAAATTCAGCGGCGTTGTCGTACACCGCATTTTTCGACAGATACTGCCCGGTCATTAATGACGCTCGCGACGGTGCGCACAGCGGGCTGTTGCAGTACGCCGATTCAAACACGACCCCTTCGCGGGCTAATTTATCGATATTCGGCGTCAGGCTGACATTATTTCCATAAGTGCGTAATGCGCTCGCCGTTAACTGATCCGCCATAAGAATAACGATATTCGGTTTATTTATAAGCATGATACCGCCAAAGATAAAATTAATTCTGGAACCGTGATATTTTTATCGCACGCGAATTTCACGCTGTGAAGTCATTATTTTATTATCGTGGCATAAGGTGCAATTATGGCAGGAAAATTACAGCTCCCTCCGTTACAGGTTTTAGTGGTATTTGAAGCTGCCGCGCGCCACGGTAATTTTACCGCTGCCGGAAGTGAGCTGGGGCTGTCGCAGCCTGCGGTCAGCCAGCGCATTCAGTTGCTGGAAAGTCTGCTGGACGCGCCGCTGTTTGAGCGCCGCCATCGCGGGGTGCAGCTTACTGAAGCGGGCAACAGCCTGTATCACATCGTGCGTAGCAGCCTGAACGATATCAGCGAGCAGCTTGAGCGCACGCGCCACCAGCGCAGCGTGCTGCGTATTGATACCGATATGGGCTTTGCCAGCTACTGGCTGATGCCGCGTATGAACGCGATTCAGGCGCTGATCCCAGGCGTTGAAGTGCAGGTTTCCACCTCGCCCAATGACTATAATTTTCGCGACAGCAACGCTCCGCTGACCATCTGTTTTGGCGGCGGCAACTGGCCGGGCGCGCAGGCGCAGCGGCTGTTCCCGGAGAACGTGGTTCCCGTATGTAATCAACATATTAAGCGCGAACTGGGCGATAATCCTGACCCGGCCGCGCTGCTGCGCTTTCCGTTACTGAAGCTGCCGGATACCCGCCCCCAGCGCTGGCTGACGTGGGAGGACTGGTTTCGTCAGCAGCGGCTGCAACCCGGTGATATCATCGCTTCGCGCACCTTCAACGCTTATTCGCTGGTGGTGCAGGCAACGCTTGAAGGACAGGGCATCGCGCTGGGCTGGCGGCCGCTGATCGCCCCGCTACTGGCCAGCGGTGAACTGGCCGTTTGCGGGCCGGAGATGCGTACTGAACGCGGCTATTTTTTAATTTCTTCGGCCACTAAACCGTTATCGCCGCAGCAGCAAAAAGTAAAATCATGGTTATTAGATGAAGCCTGGAATTTTCATCATTCAGGGATCGCTTTGCCATAATAGTTATAAGCTAAGTAATAAATTAACTATTAAAATAAAGCAAAATACCTCGCTGCCCGGCTTTATTTTAAGGTAGGGTGTATTTGCTCCCGTAAAATATGTGATAGCGCTATGACAAAACCGATAATCGAACTCCGCCAGGTGAATAAATACTATTCAGATGGCGCACAAAAATCTTTTTTTTCCCGGCAGCGATCGTCGTCATCAGTTCATGCCCTGAACGACATCAACCTGCAAATTTTTCCCGGTGAGATTTTCGTCATCGTCGGGCTGTCCGGGTCGGGTAAATCGACGCTGCTGCGCACTCTTAACCACCTGATCCCGCCGGAAGAAGGCGAGGTGACGTTTGAACAGCAGTCGCTGGCCGGGCTGTCGGCGGCGGCGCTGATCGCCCTGCGCCGACAGCATATCGGCATGGTTTTTCAGTCTTTTGCTCTGTTTGACGAGCGCACCGTGCTGGATAACGTCGCCTTTGGCCTGGAAGTGGCGGGCGTTGAAAAAGGCGAACGCCAGCACAGGGCCGGGGAGATGCTGGAGAAAGTCGGCCTTGCCGCCGTTGCCAGCCAGTATCCGCGCCAGCTTTCCGGCGGGATGCAGCAACGCGTCGGGCTGGCACGGGCGCTGGTGGTCAATCCTTCGGTGCTGCTGATGGACGAAGCCTTCTCCGCGCTGGACCCGATTATCCGCCGCGAGATGCAGGCGCTGCTGCTGAGTTTGCAGGCTGAACACCAGCGGACGGTGGTCTTCGTCACGCACGATATGGAAGAAGCGCTGCGCCTCGGCTCGCGTATTGCCATTATGGAGAAAGGCAGGCTGGTGCAGGTCGGCGCACCGGAAGCGCTGATTAACGCCCCTGCCACCCCCTACGTGCGCCACTTTTTTTCCGGCGTGGATGTTTCACGCTGGCAACTGGCAGAGAACTACGCCGACGTCTGGCCCACGCATTAAGCAGAGAATGATATGGCATATCCTTTAGACTTTAGCCGCGAGATCGACAGCGGTATTCGCGCGCTGCTGACCCACGCGGGCGGTTTTTTTGACGGCCTCGCAGCGGTAATTGACGGCTTCGCGGGCGGGCTGGAGACGATGATTAGCTGGCTCAACCCGTGGGGGCTGGTGGTGCTGACGGTGGCGCTGGGCCTGTGGCGCATTGGCAAAGGTTTTGCCCTGTTCGCCCTCCTCGCCACTCTGTACATCATTTACAGCGGCTACAGCGATCACGCGGCGGTGACACTGGCACTCACGCTGTCCTCCACCTTTTTTAGCCTGCTGTTCGGCATTCCGCTCGGCATCTGGAGCGCGCGGCGCGCGGCGGTCGGCAGCATCGTGCGTACCCTGCTCGACTTTATGCAGACCATGCCCGCCTTCGTGTATCTGATCCCGGCGACCATTCTGTTCGGGCTGGGACGTCCGCCAGGCATTTTCGCTACCGTGCTGTTCTCAATGCCGCCGGTGGTCCGGCTGACCGACCTCGGTATTCGTCAGGTGAATGCCGCACGCATTGAGGCGGGGCTGGCGTTTGGCTGTACGCCGTGGCAACTGCTGTGGAAAGTTCAGCTTCCGGCCGCGCAGCCCGCGATTATGGCGGGCATCAACCAGACCATTATGATGGCAATGTCGATGGTGATCATCGCCTCAATGGTCGGCGCGGGCGGGCTGGGTAATGATATTCTCAGCAGCATTCAGCAACTGGATATCGGCCCCGGCCTGCAAAGCGGGATTGTGGTGGTGCTGATGGCGATCCTGCTCGACCGGCTCTCCGCCAGCTTTGCCCGCCGCCATCACTGAGGATTATCAGGGCTGCTGATACCGACGACGCAGCAGCTCGCATTCAAACAGGAACTCCAGCCCTTCAAGCTGACGACGCGCCTCGCTGACGTCTTTTCCCCAGCAGGTCAGGCCGTGACCGCGCAGCAGAAACCCGTAGCGCAGCGGCCGGGTCCGGGCGTAGTCGGCAATGCGGCTCGCCAGCGCGTCGATATCCTGATCGTTGTCGAAAATGGCGATCGGCACGCTATCCAGATGACTGTGCTGCCCGCCCAGCGTTTTCTGCATTTCATACCCGCTCAGCACCAGCGCCGCACCGGTTTCAATGCGCGACAGCACCGTGGCATTCACCGTGTGCACATGCAGCACCGCGTTGGCGTCAGGGAACAGGCGATAAATCAGGGTATGCAGGCCGGTCTCTGCCGAGGGCTTACGCCCGGACGGCGCGGTATTGCTGGCGATCTCCACCTGTAAAAAATCGTCGGCGGTGAGCGTGCCTTTGTCGCGCCCCGACTCGCTCAGCCAGCACCAGGTTTCATCCTGCCGCACCGACATATTACCGCCGGTGGCCGGAGCCCAGCCTTTCGCGCCGATCCAGTGACAGGTGCTGACTAACTGCGTGAGTCTTTGTTGCCACATACCGGCTCCTTTTTTAGACGTCTGTATGGCTATTTAGCCGATACTAACATCCCTCCCGGGGCAGGACAATGCTTCGATATTCGCGGAATGAATATGCGGAAGCACATTCATTCCGCTGACCGCAGTGCTCTTCGGAGTAGCGCGGCGGCTGGAGAAAAGTGTAATCCGGCGGCGGGCTGGCGCAACCGGCAGAGCGACGTTTTGCGAGTTGCCTTCAGGAATCGGCCTCAGATATAGCGTTTGCCTTTTTTCGTCCCGAACGGTTTACCTTTAAAGACGTGCGGACCGTCTACCGTCAGGATGACCTTATCGCCCTTGCGGGTCAGCCACGGCGTATCCTCGCTGCTTTCTTCCGAGGTGACGCCTGCCGGGCTTAGCGTGATATTGTCTTCGTCAATTTCAATCAGGCCGATCACATAGGTATAGATGCCTTCGTCATCGTCCGGCCCGCTGGCAAAATCATAGGCACACTCGACGACCTGCTCGCCGTATTCCATGCGCATGGTCGGCCTGAGGGACGCGACGGAGACGGCACCGTTGCCGACCGCCGAGTAGACGCTGCACACGATCGCCACTTTGCCGCCCATCAACCGTGAGATCGCCGGGTTGATCTCTACCGTTTCGGTGCCCGGCGCAGAGGCGCTGGCGGCCACCACATCGCCGCGGTGGAAAATCCACGGATAATCATTGAACGAGCCGGGATGATCCGGGGCGCAGACCAGCGACATCTGCCCGTCGGGCCGTAAAATGCCGATACGCAGATCAAGATCGTCGTTATCTTCACCGTCGCCGTTGTCGATCCACGTCGCGCTGACCCGGATACTCGCCGGGGCCGCCGCGCCTTTAATCAGCGAGACTTTATGGCTGGTGTCGGGTTTGGTGAGGGTGACTTTCTTCAGGCTGACGGCGGGGGTGACGGGCGCGGGCGCCTCCACTTCGATGCCGTAGTAGTTGCACAACCCTGCCAGCCCGGAGTTGAACCCCTGCCAGACCGAGCGGGCTTTGTTTTCGCCGTTGCGCACGTACAGATCGAGGACGACGATCCCGGTTTCCTGGCTAAACTGGCCGGGCGTAAGTTCCAGGCTATGGTCGCCGGTGACGATTTGCGCTTTTAAATCCTGCACGCTGGCAAATCCCCCCGCCCCCCCGTCCTGGGTCAGGGTGACGGCTATTTTGGTAATGCCTGCGGGAAGGCGGCTGAGATCAAAATCAATCGCGTGGGTAACGGTGGTGCCGCTGGTGCCTGGGGCGATAAAGACGGCGGTGCCGGAGGCATGACGCGGCGCATTGAAAAACACCATATCATCGTCCGAGGTGACTTTACCGGCGGCGGTGACCAGAAAAGCGGTGAGATTAACGTCAAGGTTGCTGTCTGCACGGTGGGTAACGCGGACCTGTCCGCTGGCCCCGGAGAGTGAGGTATTCTCCCCCGGTTTTAATGATTGATTCATGGTTCCGTCCTTCCCTTTTGGCTTAAAAAGTCCCCTCTGGTTTATCACAGCCAGTCACCTGATGGAATCCATAATATGCTGGCGCAACCAGATATGAGAGGGATCGCGATGTACGCGTTCATGCCACAGCATCATCATATCGAACCCGGCTATCTCCAGCGGCGGCTCGACGATTTTCAGCGCGCTGGCATGTTTCACCAGCCGTTCCGGCAGCATCGCCACCAGATCGGTATTCGCCAGCGTCTCCAGCATAAATAAAAAATGCGGCACCGACAGCACCACCCGCCGCGACAGACCTTTATTTGCCAGCGCGACGTCGGTCGCGGCACTAAAACCGCCGCCATCCGGGGAGACGATCACCTGCTCCATTTCACAGAACTGCGCAAGTGTGGGTCGCCGCTTCAGGCCCGGATGATCCGCACGTCCTGCCAGCACGTATCGTTCGGTAAACAGATGCCGCTGATGCAGCGACGGCGGCGCGCCGTCGCGGGTGTGGAAAATCAGATCCACCTCCTGCTGCCCGGCCTGGCGAACGATCTGCTCCGGGCGAAGTTCCAGCACCGCCAGACGGGTGCCGGGGGAGACGGCCCGTAACCTTCGCAGCGCGGGCAGAATAATGACCGCTGCCATATAGTCGGTGGCAACGATGCGCCAGGTGACGCTGGCCTGCGCCGGATCAAAGGCGTCCGGCGGGGCGACGGCGCGCTCCAGCGCATCCAGCGCCTGACGCAGCGGCTCGCGTAACGCTTCGGCTCTGGCGGTCGGCTGCATTCCGCGCGGACCGGGCAGCAACAGCGGATCGGCAAAAATTTCCCGCAGGCGCGCCAGCTGGATGCTCACCGAAGGCTGCGACAGATTCAGCCGCTGTGCCGCGCGCGTGACATTATGCTCGGTCAACAGCACGTCCAGCGTCAGCAGAAGGTTGAGATCCACACGGCTTAAATTAATCATGGCTATACCTGTTATTACAGCAATTAATTTCTACTATATCTGCCCGCGCCTTACCATGCAGTCTCTTTCTCATCACAGGCTGATACTATGAATATCCTGATTATTTACGCTCACCCGGAACCGCGTTCGCTTAACGGTTCATTAAAAGACATTGCCGTCGCGCACCTTGAAAGCGCGGGCCACCGTGTTCAGGTTTCCGATCTCTACGCCATGCAGTGGAAAGCGCAGATTGATGCCGCCGACACCCTTGCGCCGCTACGCGGCGAACATTTCGACGCCTCGCTGGATTCGCAGTACGCCTTCGCGCATGGTATGCAGAGCGAAGACATTGCCCGCGAGCAGGAGAAATTAATCCAGGCTGACGCGGTGATTTTTCAGTTCCCGCTGTGGTGGTTTTCGATGCCAGCGATCCTCAAAGGCTGGATCGATCGCGTCTACGCTTACGGCTTTGCCTACGGCGTCGGCGAACATAACGATCGCCACTGGGGCGACCGCTATGGCGAAGGCAGGATGGCGGGCAAACGTGCGATGCTCGTCGTTACCACCGGCGGCTGGGAATCACATTACGGCCCGCGCGGCATTAACGGCCCCATCGACGATATTCTGTTCCCCATCCAGCACGGGATGCTGCACTACCCCGGCTTCGACGTCCTGCCGCCGCTGGTGATTTACCGCACCGGACGCATTGATGAACAACGTTTTGCCGCACACCGCCGGGAACTCATCCAGCGGCTGGACAACCTTTTCCACACCGCCCCGCTGCCGTTCCGCAAGCAGAATGCAGGGGAGTATAAGATCCCGGAGCTGACGCTGCGGGACGGGGTAAAGGATGGCGAGGTGGGATTTGGGGTGCATTTGATGGGGTGAGTGAATTCTGTGGCACGGCAGAGTGTTACCTCTTGCCATCTCTACACCAAGGACACTTAAAAGGGTCCTTGGTGTAGAGATAAAATATACTATGGAGTAGTGCAATTTTTGGGGAAGTGCTGTGAATAAACTAAACGCCGTGACCACATTTAATCGTTGGAGTAATCAGGGACGCTACGTTTTTCATTTAAACGACATCCGTAACATGTTTAATGATGAAGTGGAACGTGCGCTCAAGTCATCACTTTGAAGCGATTTATTCCTGCTGCGGTATACGCCACCAGCCTGGAGAAGGAAGGATTTACATCATATCTGCTGGATACGCTGACTGAATTATTCACCCGGTTAAAAAAAGAAATTTATTCTGACCAGCATGCCGGGCCGCGTTTCATCTTGTAGGACGGGTTTCGCTGGTGGTTCCCGGGTAAATCATCCTCCGCCCCGTCGGCTAACGACTCTCGCTTGCCGCCCTCCGCCAAAAGCAGCATAATCGAGCACAATAAATCAACAGCGAGCACAATCCAGCATTACCGCTGGCAGCCGTTACTTGAGGAGGTAAAGATGAAAGTGGCACATATCGCGCTGTGGACGCGTGACCTGGACGCGCAGGTCGCCTTCTGGCGCTCGTTTTTTAACGGCACCAGCAACGATAAATACATCAGCAAAAATCGCCCTGGCTTTGCGTCGCACTTCATTACTCTCGACGATGGCCCGACGATTGAGCTAATGACTCTCTCCGCGCTGGACGAGGCTCCCGGCAATAAAGAGTTTTCCGGCTGGGCGCACATTGCCCTGAACGTGGGCCCCAAAGCGGATGTGGATGCCCTGGCCGAACGCGCGCGCCAGCAGGGCATTTTGCTCAGCGCACCGCGCACCACCGGTGACGGATTTTATGAAGCGGTGATTGCCGATCCCGATGGCAACCTGATCGAACTGGTCGCGGACGCGTAACCTCCGCTTACTCCTCTCTGCTCTGGATCTTCTCCAGATAGTCTTCAAGCTGGTGCCGCCGGAGATAGTCGCTCACCTCCCGCGCCCAGCGTTCTCCGCTGCCGAGCACCGCCCGGCTGACGGTGGCGGCGTGCAGGTAGCGCGTATCGTAGAGATTGATCAGCATCTGGTTCATCGCATCCACATTAAAATCCGGCTTTTTCTGCCGCTGTAGTTCCAGCGAGCGCAGAATGCGTGCCTGTTTCTCCGGGTCCGGCGCAATCACCTGCTCGTGTAATTCGCCGATCACCAGGAACTCCGGCGGAATGCCCTCTTCCCTCGCCGCCTGAAACCGGTAATGTCCGTCCAGGATCACATACGATGCCAGCCCGGCGACATACCAGACGAGGACCGGCGGCAGGGTTCCTTCGCGGCTTTTCTTGCGCCACCACTTCAACCGCCCGGCGTTTACATCCACCGGATAGCGCCCCAGCAGCAAATTGCCGCCCCACCACCAGTCCACCAGCCGCACCTTATCCGGCTGGGTCAAATCGGGCAGATCTTCGGCGTAAAGCGTCCAGTCGCAGCCCATTTTGTCCGCACTGGTCGGTGACTGAAAATGCCAGCTCTCCACGGTAAACGGCTTTTTGAGGGAGTATGGTGCGTTATTTTTCACCTGCGTCATGGGTCGCAGCAGCCAGCGTCGGGCGGGCAGCAGCGATGCCGTCATCAACTGGCGGGCAAAATAGCGGCACCACTCACGAGTCCAGGCCTCATGTCCTTTATGAAGGATAGCTTCGATGTCCTGCGAGGTGATAGGCGGCAGCAGCTCCTGCTGGTCACGGTGATCGGCATTAAACACCAGCCAGACGCCGGAGTAGTCTTTCAGTACCGTCGCCCAGAACAGCGTCTCGCCGCGCACCTGCAACGCCATTCGCTGATGATGACCGCTTTGCATGTCCAGCGGACGCGTGCTGGCGTCGTTCTCACGCACGATGACTTCAAGACCCTGCCAGCGGTCATTACGGTCGAGGAAGTCTTGCCACCAGAAGTCAGACATGCGGGGGGCTCCGGGGTTGGGGTTATTTTTTACTAATGCGAAGAGTTGCACTTTATCCCGTTCAGACCGTGTTGACCAGTCAGGTGGAAGGTCCGCAATTATCACCGGGGTGACAGAACATCGGCTTGCAAATCTGCAAACCGTAGTTTAGAGAAAGGGTCAGATGAAGAGTTTGAAAGCGACTGATGTTAATCTAATTCTTGCCCCATTGATTAACACTGTACAGTGAGTACGCGTTACCTTAACCAAAGAATAAGTAAGGTTACAGCAGAGGAAACATATGATGGATCTTTTGGATAGTGTTGAAGCAGGTAAGCTGTCGCTCAGTGAATTGATAGATACTCTGGCTGAAGATAATAATTATCCTACTTCCAGGTGGAATCAGCGATATCGTGAATTTACGATGCTGCTACAGCAGACCTCAACATTCGCAGAGCCCGAAACGGATGATTTGGTCAAACGACTTTGGTATGAACGTGATAACGGCATTGCCAGTATTCGTCAGGGCGTGCCCTCTTTGGCGGAATATCAGCAGAGTCTGCCCTTACTCAGAGAACTGACCGAGCGCATCCATCAGCAACCGGATGAATCAACCTACCAATATGTTGGTAGCGCACTGCAACAGGCCAAAGAAACCGGGCTATTAAAGCGGATGTACTGGAGTTTGAGAAACCGTGTTTTTGCCGCTTTTTCGCCAGAAACCTGCACCAGTACCGTGGATGAAAATGCGTTTGCAAAAGCGGCTGATTTTCTGAATAAACAATTCCACCTCGGTTTGGCACTAAACGGAAATTGGTTGCAGAAAAATCATGAACTGAAACAAACCCTACAAGCTCAGTCTCCCAATGCAGATCCTTATTACGTAAATATGGCTATCTGGCATCTCTATGAATTATTACGCGAACGCGACAATGAACAAAAACAGGAGAAAATAGCCAGCACCCCATCGACAGTCAGCGATGAGTTAACGGGCATTAAGTCCCTACCGCATTCACCTGTGAACGTGATCTACTTTGGTCCTCCTGGCACTGGCAAGACCTTCACGTTGCAACAGAAGATGAAAGAGTACACCTCTCAGGCTGCGCCCACCGATCGCGATGCCTGGCTCGATTCTCGCCTTGAATCGTTGAACTGGATGCAGGTTACAGGGCTGGTGCTACTCGATCTCGGTAAACGAGCTAAAGTTCGCCAAATAACCGAACATTTGTGGTTCCAGCGTAAAGCCCTGGTGAATGGCCGCAGCAATAACCTTTCCCAAACAGCCTGGGCGACACTGCAATCGTTCACCGTCCCAGGATCCACCACAGTTGCCTATAAAGGCCGTCGTGACCCGGCGATATTCGACAAAACCGCCGATAGTGAATGGTTCCTGGTTGAATCCCAGTTAGAGCAAGTGGATGAGCTGCTTTCTCTTTATGCAGAGTTAAAGCAAGGTCCTAAATCTGCCGAAGCCATCCAGCGTTTTGCGGTGGTTACTTTCCATCAATCATACGGCTATGAAGAATTTATCGAAGGTATTCGCGCTCGCTCTGATGAGAGTGGCAATATCTCCTACCCTATTGAGCCGGGTATCTTTATGCGCTTGTGTCAGCGTGCCAATGCGGATCCGGCACATCGCTACGCCATTTTCATTGATGAGATCAATCGCGGCAACATCTCCAAAATCTTTGGCGAACTGATCTCGCTGATTGAAGTCGACAAGCGAGCGGGTATGTCCAATGCAATGAGCCTGCAACTGTCTTACAGCGGCGATCACTTTAGCGTGCCCGCCAATGTCGACATCATTGGAGCAATGAATACTGCGGACCGCTCTTTAGCACTGATGGATACAGCTTTGCGCCGCCGCTTCGATTTTGTCGAGATGATGCCAGACCTCTCTTTGCTCAGTGGCATCAAGGTGAAAGGCATTGAACTCGAGTCGTTGCTGGAAAAACTCAATAGCCGCATCGAAGCACTTTACGATCGCGAGCATATGCTCGGACACGCGTTCTTTATGCCTGTAAAAAATACGCTCGATTCCGGTGATGAAGACGCCGCGTTTAAACAACTAAAGATCGCATTCCAGAAGAAGATCATTCCACTGTTGCAGGAATACTTTTTCGATGACTGGAACAAGATCAGGCTGGTGCTGGCAGATAACCAAAAGCCAGATGACAGCCTACAGTTCGTGATTGAGAAAACCGACGATCTGGATACGCTTTTTGGTAATAACCATGCTTTACGACGTCACGATCAGCAATCGACAGCTTATGAGCTGGAAGCATTTGATCAAGAGATCTGGAATATGCCACAGGCTTATCGCGCTATTTATCAGCCACAGCAGACCCTCCTGGACGATCAGGCTGTAAACCATGGATGAAGTGATTTCTGTTTTTGAATATGATCTGTTAGGCAGTGGAAAAGCGGCTTCAGTCGGCGCAAAGCTGGTCCCCCAACAGGTCTTTGATTATTTAGAAGAGCTTAGCCTGACAAGTATTCAGGGAGGCCAGTTTCTTAAACTCACCTCCCGCTCAGGTTTTAAATTGCTTCAGGTACAGAACTACGCGGGGATGCTTTCTACACCTCACGGTGTACAGCTTGAGATATTGCCTAAAGTTGGTAAAAACCTCACGCATGCGAGTGCACGCGAGGTATTGCTGACGATGCTTAGCCATCTGCCTGGGTTTCGACATATTCAGACCCAGCAAGCTACGCTTCAGGCTCAGCACATGCCTTTGCTTGAGATTTTTATCAGTCAGTTTTTGCATAGCGTCAGCCAATTGCTTAAACAGGGTTTACGCTCTGACTATGTGAGCGAGCAAGATAATCTGCCTTTTATGAAGGGCAAATTAATGCTTTCTGCACAGTTACGACATAACGTGGTGAATCGTCATAAATTTTGCGTCGATTACGACGACTACATGCCAGATTGTGCAGCCAATCGACTCTTACATTCCGCACTGGATAAGCTAGCCAGTCTGAAACTGTCATCAGAGAATCAACGCTGGCTTTATGAAATGCGCTTTGCTTTTGATGGTATTCCACTGAGTCGGGATATTGAGAACGATATAAATAGCTTACGTCTGGAGCGCGGTATGGCTCATTACAACGAGCCAATGGCCTGGGCGCAGCTGATTCTAAAAGGAATGAGCCCGAGCGCCTTGCAGGGGAATACTGACGCCATATCACTCTTGTTCCCTATGGAGGCAGTATTTGAGTCTTTTGTTGCTCAGACCCTGCCTGACGAATTGCCTTCTCATCTTCACGTTAAATCGCAGGCTGCTATTTATTCGTTGGTGAAGCATGGTTCTGTCGACTGCTTTAAGCTTCGCCCGGACTTGTTAATTCAGTCACGTCACCCGATAAAAATCGACATGGTGATGGATACGAAATGGAAGCTGTTGAATAGCAGCCTGCAAGAAAGATCACGGTATGGCCTGGCACAATCCGATTTCTATCAAATGTTTGCCTACGGCCAAAAATATCTTGATGGAAAAGGGGAGATGTATCTGATTTATCCTGCCCACGATGACTTTAACCAACCGATACAGCAGCACTTTGCTTTTTCGGAGACCTTAAAATTATGGGTTGTGCCATACCGGATAACGGCGAAGCGCGGAAAGAGGATGATGTGGATGGGTAATATGGGTGGTGCATAGGACGTATTTAGACGCATTTTTTACATGCCAGATCCTGCATTGAGCGCAGTATCCATGGCTAACCTGGTCAGCATCCGGGAAAACGGCTTGAGTCGGCGTTGGTTTAAGACCTTTAATCAGTTTCGCCAAAAGAGCTTTAACAATTTTTTTATCAATAACTTTCCTGTGTCCGTTATCAGAAAGAACATATAGAAAAGTGGATAATCCTGCCAGAATTCGGCGTATGCTGAAAAGCCTGACCACATAACATTTATTATGTGGCCAGGAGTCAATTAAACAGTTGGATGATTTTCATTTAAATTCTAATGAAAATAAAAATCAATCTCACCATTTGTTGGGCTTTTATCTACGATTACAGTATTCTTTCCGCTGGGTGTGGGAAGCCCTTCGCCAGTGACATACCAATTTAGCTCATCAGGAAGAATTGCCCCCTCAGTCAGGGTAACGTTAATCTCCCTCATGGCACAGAACAAACTTGACGGAACCTGACGCATGTCCTGTGTATAAGATTCAAAACACTCAACCAGTGTTGCTGCTTCTTTGTCACTCATAATCTCCAGGTCTAATTCAGGGTAGCCCTCAAATGAAGTATTATATGCCCACAGGTCATCTACCATGCCCATAAACGTCACAATACCGGTTAGTTCCTCTCCGGGGTTAACATCTTCATAAGAACTATAAAAATAATGTACACCGTCAACTGTGGCCCAGTTGCTGATTTCATATTTAGGACCATGATACCCCCATGAAAGTACAGGCTGGAATACACCATAACTTAATCCATTCCAGATATAAAACAGACCGTATGGCTCGGTAACCTCTGGAATATCAGGCACTGTCCAGGTTGTTTTGAATGATGAAATATTGTTGATATCATATCGTACAGTATATCCGGGATATTCTTCCGGGGACATCACATTCCCATTTCTGTCAAGTTTGACTGGATTTGACGGCAGTGGTTCTGTAATACCAAAATCTTTAATAATTTCACCGGTAAATTTATTGATAACAACCAGATGCTTATTGTGTCGAATACATACGCGCATAGTATTATCGACTTCGAAAACTTTATCTTCATCTACATAACCATATGGAGTAGGTGCTAATTTTTGTGGTTTCATCTGAATTTCCTTTTAACAATTATTGTATATTGATGAGCAAACTTAAATTAACGCAACCGTTAACCAGTGATGTGCGCTATCTTTTTGATATTGCATTAACCGAATTAAGTTAACGGTACAAATAAACATTACAGGAGACGAAAATCTCGCTTCACTCAAAATATAGTTAATAAAAGTCTTAAAAAGGAGCAGGTACTTTACTCTGAATAGACTACTCAATAGTGCGGACAGTAGAAGTCTCTTAACTTAAGAGACAAGCCGGGATAGATGACTCACTTTGTATCAATGTTTTCCGGGCTGGCAACTGCTCAGGTTCAGGTATTTCATCAGACGCCCTGCAGGATAGCGGCTCATCGGGGATACGCTTTGTTTTCTTATTCATGAAGTCACCTGTTTTGTGTTGAGTTAAGAATATTATCTCTGTTCAGGTGGCCCAATTTACCGTGTCACTACAGAAAGCAAAACGCCCGCAGGGTTTATCCTGCGGGCGTTTTTAAATGGTTGAAGCTGACCGTTAAGCCGCGTTCTTTTCATAGAAAGTGGAGTGGACAGTCATTCATCTCTCTCTGCCAGAAAGCAAAACGCCCGCAGGGTTTATCCTGCGGGCGTTTTTAAGAAGTTGAAGCTGACCGTTAAGCCGGGTTCTGTCGTGGACAGTCATTCATCTAGGCCAGCAATCGCTCACTGGCTCAAGCAGCCTACCCGGGTTCAGTACGGGCCGTACCTTATGAACCCCTATTTGGCCTTGCTCCGGGTGGAGTTTACCGTGCCGCGAACTGTTGCCAGACGCGCGGTGCGCTCTTACCGCACCCTTTCACCCTTACCTGATCCCGCTTGCGCGGGCCATCGGCGGTTTGCTCTCTGTTGCACTGGTCGTAGGCTTGCGCCTCCCAGGCGTTACCTGGCACCCTGCCCTATGGAGCCCGGACTTTCCTCCCCTCCGCCCGTCTCCCCCGGAGGAGGACGACGACGAAGCGGCGACTGTCTGGTCAGCTTCGGCGCGCAGTATAGAGTGTTTCCACCCTGCTGTCACCTTTCGGTCAACATTCCCACCTGGAGCGTGGCGGCAATATTGCGGGATGCACGATAAATGTTGTCGAAAGCCCCCCTGAACGCTTCCTCCAGCGTCCCAATGCTGGTAAGCACGCTGAATACGGCGTCAATACCATACTGATGAACAATGCCCACATCGCTGGTCAAACTTCCGGCAATACCAATCACCGGTTTATCATATTTTTTGGCGACGCGCGCCACGCCTACCGGCACTTTGCCGTTAATGCTCTGGCTGTCGATCCGGCCTTCGCCCGTCACGACCCACGTGCAATCGTGAATATGCTCTTCAAGGTTGAGCGCCTGGGTGACAATCTCAATGCCGCTGCGCAGTTCTGCACCGAGAAACGCCATCAGCGCTGCGCCCATGCCGCCTGCGGCACCCGCGCCGGGCACCTGCTTAACGTCCACATCCAGCGATTTTTTGATGATATTGGCGTAGTGATCGAGATTACGATCCAGTTCGATAATCCGCTCTTCAGTAGCCCCTTTTTGCGGCCCGAATACGCGCGATGCGCCTTTTTCACCCGTCAGCGGGTTGGTCACATCGCAGGCCACGCGAATAGTACACTCGCGCAAGCGCGGGTCCAGCGCGGTGATATCAATCGAATCCAGATTAATTAAGCTTCCGCCGCCGTTACCGATGTCAGTACCCTGTGCATCGCGGAGTTTGGCTCCCAGCGCCTGCACCATACCTGCACCGCCGTCATTGGTGGCGCTACCGCCAATGCCGATAATAATATTTCTCGCGCCGTGTTCCAGCGCCTGCAAAATCAGCTCGCCGGTACCGCGTGAGGTGGTGATCAGCGGATTACGCTGTGAAGGCGGCACCAGTGCCAGTCCGCTGGCGGCGGCCATTTCAATAAACGCTGTCGTTCCATCACCGGAAATTCCCCAGCAGGCCTCAACCGGCTCGCCGAGCGGCCCGGTCACCTGCGCGGTATATTCCTGGCCCTGCGTGGCGGCGATCATCGCTTCAACCGTCCCTTCTCCCCCATCAGCGACCGGAACAGAGACATACAGCGCATCAGGAAAGATTTCCCGAAATCCTTTTTCTATTGCCTGAGCCACCTCGCTGGCAGAAAGGCTTTCTTTATAAGAGTCTGGGGCGATTACGATTTTCATAGTGAGTAGCCTGTTACCACGCAACACCGAAGCATTTCTCTTCGGCCTACAAAGGCGTATGTTTCAGGCCCGGCAGCGTCGCGCCGCCGGGCAATACGTTGTTAGCGAGAAATTTCGATTTTCGCCAGTTTTTCGTAGTAGCACGCCAGGGCACTGTGGTCATCGTTACCGTGACCGTCAGCGCGCAGCGCCTGCATCATTTCCATAACCGCAGCGGTCAGCGGGAGCTGTGCGCCAACACCGTGTGACGTATCCAGCGCGTTCGCCAGATCTTTGATATGCAGGTCAATGCGGAAACCCGGCTTAAAGTTACGATCCATCACCATCGGCGCTTTCGCATCCAGAACGGTGCTGCCCGCCAGGCCGCCGCGAATCGCCTGATACACCAGATCCGGGTTGACGCCCGCTTTGGTCGCCAGGGTCAGCGCTTCAGACATCGCCGCAATGTTCAGCGCCACGATCACCTGGTTTGCCAGTTTAGTGACGTTACCCGCGCCAATATCGCCAGTGTGAACAACAGAGCCTGCCATCGCTTTCAGCAGATCGTAATACTTGTCGAAGATAGCTTTATCGCCGCCGACCATCACCGACAGGGTGCCGTCGATGGCTTTCGGTTCACCGCCGCTGACCGGCGCATCCAGCATGTCCACGCCTTTTGCCTTCAGCGCTTCGCTGATTTCACGGCTCGCCAGCGGCGCGATGGAGCTCATATCAATAACGACCGTGCCCGCTTTCGCGCCTTCAATAATGCCGCCTTCACCCAGCGCCACTTCTTTAACGTGCGGGGAGTTCGGCAGCATGGTGATGATCACGTCACACTGCTCTGCAATCGCTTTCGCCGTCGTCGCGGTTTCTGCGCCTGCCGCCACCAGTTCAGCAACGACGTCAGGATTACGGTCAGAAACCACCAGCGAGTAACCGGCTTTAATGAGGTTTTTGCTCATTGGTTTGCCCATAATACCCAGACCAATGAAACCTACTTTAATCGTCATAATTGCGTCTCTCTCTTCTTTCGGTGGTTATTTCTTAAAGGAATCAGCCAGTTTCTGCGTCGCACCACGGAACACACCCAGATCGCTGCCAACGGCAACAAAGGTTGCGCCCATTTCCAGGTAGCGGCGCGCGTCGGCGTCAACCGGTGCCAGAATGCCGCACGGTTTGCCATGGGCTTTCGCGCTGGCGAAAATGTGCTTGATGCACTGCTGAACGTCAGGATGGGAAGCATTGCCCAGATGACCCAGCGCGGCGGCCAGATCGCTTGGGCCGACAAAAATACCATCCACGCCGTCGGTCGCAGCGATCGCGTCAACGTTGTCAACGCCCTGCTGGCTTTCGATCTGCACCAGAATGGTGATGTTTTTGTTGGACTGGGCGAAGTAATCCGGCACGGTGCCAAACATATTGGCGCGGTGGGATACGGACACGCCGCGAATACCTTCCGGCGGATAGCGGGTTGATGCCACCGCGCGAACCGCTTCTTCTTCCGTTTCAACAAACGGGATCAGGAAATTGTAGAAACCGATATCCAGCAGACGCTTGATGATTACCGGCTCGTTAGTCGGCACACGAACCACTGGGGCGCTGGAACTGCCCTTCAGTGCCATCAGTTGCGGAATAAATGTGGAGATATCGTTCGGCGCATGTTCGCCATCCAGTACCAGCCAGTCGAAACCCGCCAGACCCAGCACTTCAGTGCTGATCGGGCTTGCCAGTGCGGACCAGCAGCCGATCTGGATTTGCTGCGCCGCCAGCGCAGCCTTGAATTTGTTCGGGAAAATATCGTTATTCATCGCTTATACCTTGTAACTTAGCCGTTATTTATTTCTGTAGTTCCATACGTTTGATGTCGCCGACGATGAACAGGTAGCAAACCATCGCCATCAGAGCCGAACATCCTACAAAGATCAGAGCCGCGTTGAACGAGTGCAGTTCACTCACCAGATAACCGATGACCAGCGGAGTGACAATCGAAGCCACGTTACCAAACACGTTAAACACGCCGCCGCACAGACCTACGATTTCTTTTGGCGCGGTATCAGCAATCACCGGCCAGCCCAGCGCACCAAAGCCTTTACCAAAGAACGCCAGCGCCATCAGCGTCACCACCAGGGTGGTATTATCGGTGTAGTTACACAGAATAATCGTTGAGGCCAGCAGCATTCCGAGCACAATTGGCAGTTTACGCGCCAGGGTGATGGAAGAGCCGCGCTTAATCAGATAATCAGAGAACACCCCGCCCAGCACGCCACCGGCGAAGCCGCACATTGCCGGGATGGACGCCACCAGACCGACCTTCAGAATTGACATCCCTTTGTCCTGCACCAGATAAATCGGGAACCAGGTGAGGAAGAACCAGGTAATGGTGTTGATGAAGTATTGACCAAAAAATACGCCCAGCATCATGCGGTTGGTCAGCAACTGTTTAATGTAGTGCAGCTTAGGACCGGATTTTGCCGCGCCGGGCTTTTTGTGGTCCATATCCACGACCGCGCCGCCCTCGGTGATGTACGCCAGTTCTTTAGCGGACATACGCGGGTGATCGGTTGGGTTATGGATAAACTTCACCCACAGGCCGGTCAGCACAAAGCCAATCACACCCATCACGGTAAATACGTGTTCCCAGCCCCAGGCGAAGGTCAGCCAGCCGAGCAGCGGGGAGAAAATCGCCAGCGAGAAATACTGCGCCGCGTTAAACAGGGCTGAAGCCGTGCCGCGCTCTTTCGTCGGGAACCAGGCCGCTACGATACGGGCGTTTGCCGGGAAAGAAGGCGCTTCCGAGAAGCCGAGCATAAAGCGCATCATGAACATCGACACGCCAGCCCATGCCAGCGGGATCATATCCACAAAGCCCTGTACGAAGGTAAACAGCGACCAGAAAAAGAGGCTGTAAGTGTATACTTTCTTCGAACCGAACTTATCCAGCAGCCAGCCGCCGGGGATTTGCATCAGCAGGTAGGCCCAGCCGAACGCGGAGAAGATGTAGCCCATTGAAATCGCGCTAAGGTTCAGCTCTTTCGCCACTTCCGTACCGGCAATAGAGAGCGTAGCGCGGTCCGCATAGTTAACTGCGGTGACGATAAAAATAATCAGCAGTATTATATAGCGGGTATGCATTCCCTTTTTAGAATCAACAGCAGTATCCAGCATCATTTATTTATCCTCAGGTACGGAGCCACCTGTTTATTTATTTTTATCAGGTGAGTTTACTGATTATTTATTGATAGCAGGTATATCAATAAACAGACCAGACACAATGAAATTGGGATTTAGTATAATCAGAGCGCCAATAATGCACACTGTGACATTGCACAGGTTGGAATGCGTTAATACTTAATGTTTTTAGCATATGCACATGCTCATGGGCGCTAATGCACAGATTTATGCATTGCCCGCCTGATGCCATGCCCCTTAGCGAAAATGAGTGATCTGGATCACATTCTTATTTCTGAAGTCAGTGCATTCTTAATTCCATAATATTGAGATATTATCTCCTGGAATTCGATCTAACATTCTTAGATTACCATTTTGCTTATCTACATTTGCTGGAGAATACTGGACAATGGCCGACATCGAAATTAGACAGCAGTCGCCTTCGGCGTTCTATATTAAAGTACACGAAACAGATAACGTGGCGATTATCGTCAATGATAATGGCTTAAAAGCGGGAACGCGTTTCCCGGATGGCCTGCAACTTATTGAACATATTCCCCAGGGTCATAAGGTTGCGCTGGTCGATATTCCCATTCACGGTGAAATCGTGCGCTATGGCGAAGTCATTGGCTATGCCGTGCGCGACATTGCGCAGGGAAGCTGGATTGACGAGTCCACCGTCGAGCTGCCAAAAGCGCCGCCGTTGAATACGCTGCCGCTGGCGACAAAAGTCCCGGAACCGCTGCCGCCGCTGGAAGGGTACACCTTCGAGGGCTACCGCAACCCGGACGGCAGCGTCGGCACAAAAAATCTGCTCGGCATTACCACCAGCGTTCACTGCGTCGCGGGCGTGGTGGATTACGTGGTGAAAATTATCGAGCGTGACCTGCTGCCTGAATATCCGAACGTGGATGGCGTGGTGGGGCTGAACCATCTTTATGGCTGCGGCGTGGCGATTAACGCCCCGGCGGCGATTGTGCCTATCCGCACCATCCACAACATTGCGCTGAACCCGAACTTTGGCGGTGAAGTGATGGTGGTGGGCCTCGGCTGTGAAAAACTCCAGCCGGAACGCCTGTTGCAGGGCACCGAAGACGTGCAGCCCATCCAGGTTAACGATGCCAGCATCGTCCGGTTGCAGGATGAACATCACGTCGGCTTTAAGTCAATGGTTGACGATATTCTGTTGGTTGCCGAACGCCATCTGGTCAAACTGAATCAGCGCCAGCGCGAGACCTGCCCGGCTTCTGAGCTGGTGGTCGGTATGCAGTGCGGCGGCAGCGATGCGTTTTCCGGCGTCACCGCTAACCCGGCGGTCGGCTACGCCTCTGACCTGCTGATCCGCTGCGGCGGCACGGTAATGTTCTCGGAAGTGACCGAAGTACGCGATGCCATCCACCTGTTAACGCCGCGCGCCATCAATGAAGAAGTGGGGAAACGCCTGCTGGAAGAGATGGCCTGGTACGATAACTATCTGGATATGGGCCAAACGGACCGTAGCGCTAACCCGTCTCCGGGGAACAAAAAAGGCGGTCTGGCGAACGTGGTGGAAAAAGCGCTCGGCTCGATTGCCAAATCCGGCAAAAGCGCAATTTCCGAAGTCTTGTCGCCCGGCCAGCGTCCAACCAAACGCGGCCTGATCTACGCGGCAACGCCTGCCAGCGATTTTGTGTGTGGTACTCAGCAGGTCGCTTCCGGGATCACCGTTCAGGTCTTCACCACCGGTCGCGGCACACCTTACGGCCTGATGGCGGTGCCGGTCATCAAGATGGCGACCCGCACCGAACTGGCTAACCGCTGGTACGATCTGATGGATATCAACGCCGGGACCATTGCCACCGGTGAAGAAACCATTGAGGACGTGGGCTGGAAGCTGTTCCACTTTATTCTGGATGTGGCGAGCGGCCGCAAGAAAACCTTCTCGGATCAGTGGGGCTTACACAACCAGCTGGCGGTGTTCAACCCGGCGCCGGTGACCTGATAAGTAACCCATTTCACCCCCGGCGGGGAGACCTGCCGGGGGTTTATTAAATCAACGACAGCATCAAACTATTAATCTTTGTTTAATAAAATATTTCCTCCCATCTCTGCCTCTCCCCACCTCTACGCACACAAAAAAACGTGCGGCGTGTCGCCGCCGGGATGGGGATTTACCTGAACCTCCGCGCCATACCACTGCGCAATGATATCGGTCTGAATGACCTGCTGCGGCGTGCCCTGGGCGACCAGTTTGCCCTTGTTTAGCAGCATCACGCGATCGGCCCATAATGCCGCCAGATTGAGATCGTGTAATACGATACAGACATGCAGTTTCCCGCTGGCGGTGAGTTTTTTCAGCAGGCGTAACAGTTGCTGTTGATGGTAAAGATCCAGTGCCGACGTCGGCTCATCAAGGAAAAGCCAGCCTTCAGGCGCGCCGTCGTTCCACAGTTGTGCCAGGCTGCGCGCCAGTTGCACGCGTTGCTGCTCGCCGCCGGACAGGGTGGCGTAAGCGCGACCGGTCAGATCGTTACAGCCGGTCAGTGTCATGACGTCGCGCACAATCTCGGCTTCATGGTCGGTTCCCCACGGCGCACGACCCATGGCAACGATGGCCTCCACCGGCCAGTCAAAACGCAGCTGCGTCTGTTGTAACATTACCGCCCGACGGCGGGAGAGCTCGCGGGCAGGCCACTGCGCCAGCGTGCGGCCCGCCAGCAGGCATTCCCCCTGCTCCGCCGGTAAATACCCGGTCAGCAAACGCAGCAGCGTCGATTTTCCCGCGCCGTTGGGGCCGATCAGCGCCACCAGTTCACCGCCGCTAAGCGTTAATGAGACATCGTCGATGATCCACCGCTGCCCGCGTTGCAGGCGTAAATGCGTGGCGCTTAATGTGTTATCCATGTTCAGCCCTTCTTTGCCGGAAGATTAACCACAGAAACCAGGGTGCGCCGAGCAGGCTGGTGATCAGCCCTACCGGCATCTCCGCGGGCACCACCACCGTGCGGGCGGCGGTATCAGCAATCAGCAGCAGAATGGCACCTGCCAGCAGCGACCCCGGAACCAGCGCGCGGTGATCGGCTCCCAGCCACATGCGCATCAGGTGCGGCACCACCAGACCAATAAAGCCGATAATCCCGCTGATGGCGACCGCCGCCGCGACCAGCAGAGCGCTGCACAGCAGCATCACCCGTTGCAGACGCGGAACGTTTACGCCCAGGTAATGCGCCTCTTCGTCGCCCAGTTGCAGCAGATTGAGCTGGCGCGCGACGCGCCACACCGCTATCGCCGAAGGGACAATCAGCGTGGTCGCCACGATCAGCGTGGACCACTGCGCCTGGCCGAGGCTGCCCATCCCCCACTGCGAAAGCTGGCGAAGCTGCGCATCGTTGCTGATCCACGACAGCAAACCGACCGCCGCACCGCACAGTGCGTTGATGGCAATGCCCACCAGCAGCAGCCTTGAGAGCGAGTTATCGCGGGCCTGGCTGAGCAGAAAAATCACCACCATCACTGCCACGCTACCGATAAACGCCGCCAGCATCGGGGCATACAGCGCCACCAGCGCGGGAACCGGGATGGGTAACACCAGCCAGCAGGCCACCGCCAGCGCGCTGCCGCTGCTGATTCCCAGTAAACCCGGATCGGCCAGCGGGTTGCGAAACAGCCCCTGCATCACACAGCCGGAGAGCGCCAGCGCCGCGCCGACCACCAGCGCCAGCAGCACGCGCGGCAGACGAATGGTCAGCCAGATCTGGCGCAGCGCGTCATCGCTTGTATGCCACAGGCTCCGCAACGGCAGTGACATCGCCCCCTGGGTCGTCGCCGCCAGCGTCAGTCCCACCAGCAACAGCAACATGCCCCACAGCGAATACACAACGGCACGACTCATCAGGGTAACTGCTCCGCTTTTTTACGCAGATCCATCAGCGCCTGCGGGGTGCGCGGGCCAAAGCCCAGCAGGGCCATATCATCGATAATCAGTACCTGTTTAGTGCGCCCGGCAGGCGTCTGCGCCAGACCGGGCAGTTTCCATAGATTCTCTTCGCCGCCCATGCTTTTCACTCCATCAGCAGAGATAACAATCAAATCGGGCTGGCTGGCGATGACCCCTTCCTGCGACAGGCCGCGATAGTGCGCAAAGCCCTGCATGGCATTCTGTAAGCCCGCGGCCCGGATCGCGCCGTCGGCGGCGGTCTCCTGCCCGGCGACCATCGTCCCCATCCCGCCGTGACTAAGCAGAAACAGAACGCGCTTGTTGACGGGCGATGTCGGCAATGCGGCGATGTGTGCCTTCAGCTTTTGCCGTAGTTGCGCCCCTTCGGCAGGTTTACCGAGCGCATCGGCGACCACCGCCACTTTTTTATCTATCGCCGCCAGCGTGTAACCGCCGGGAACGGTGACAACCTTAACGTGGTTTTGCTGGACTGTTTGTAACACCGACGACGGCTGCGCCTGGGGACTTGCCAGTACGACATCGGGGCGTAGCGACAGAATCCCTTCGGTATTGAGCTGGCGCACATAGCCGACGTCCGGCAGTTTGCTAACGTCCGCAGGCCAGGTGCTGGTGGTGTCGCGGCCAACCAGTTGCGACTGCGCGCCCAGTTCATACACGATCTCCGTAATATCGCCGCCCAGCGTCACCACCTTTTGCGCGGCAGCGCTTGCCACCAGCGGTAGCGCCGCCAGCAGCATCACTAATTTTTTCATGCCGCTTTCCCTTCATTGCCCAGCGCATCAATCTGCGCGCGCCACTGAACTTGTTCCGGCTGGCCTTCGCTGCGCTGACCGTAAAGCTGGGCGATTTGCGTACCATCAGCGGCAAACAGTTCAAGGCTGGTGACATGGCCGTCGGCGGTCGGTTTGCGGGTGATCCAGCTTTCCGCAATTCCCGCGTCGCGCAGGTGCAGGGTAAAGCGCTCGTTGAAAATGTTGATCCAGCCCTGCATCGGCGTCAGTTTCGCCAGCGTACCGGTGAAGATCTGAACGCAGCCACGATTCCCCACGAAGATCATGATTTCGTTCCCCTGCTGCAACACGGTATCCAGCAGACGCGGCAAGGCGTCGTTACTGACCTGGCAGGCCAGATCGTCACCCACCAGGCGAAAAGCCTGCTGACGCGAGAGATTGTGTTTTTTCAGCAGCCCAAAGAACTGGTGTACATCGGTCATCGCCCGCCATGCCCGATCCAGTTCGGCACCGTCGGGGCTTTCTGCATGCGGTTCGGCAACGGCGGCGGTAATGGGCAAGGGCAGATCGTCAGACGTGCTAAAGCGCGCGATCACTTCATCCCACGCCGCCCGATCGGTCTGCGCCGTGGCGTACACTTTCAGCACCGCGTCCCCCTGATAGTCGAAGAACTGAATGCTCTGACGTTCGCCGCGCGGGCTTTGCTCGCGCAGGCTGAAGGCGCTGGCCCACTGACTGATGAACAGACGCAAATCGAGCGCGCGCGGGTTCAGCACTACCCCGGCGCGTTCGCTGATATGCAGATTGGTGAAGCTGCCGGTGTGCTCATGAACGGCATATTCGTTACGGCAGATGCACTTCGTGTCTCCCACCAGTTCCAGCGCCGCGAGGATCTCGCGCATTTCGCCCTTAAGACGCACGGCATCGTGACCCACGCGGGCGTGGGTTAATTCCGCTTCGCTGATCGCCATCCGGGTGGCGATATCGCGGGCGTACTTTGCAGGCTCCTGCGCTTTAATGGTCTGATAGTGCTGCCAGATTGCGGAAACATCTTTTGATGAAACAGACATGGAATTCGCTTCCTTATAAGGTTAAAAACCCCCGGCAGCGATACCGGGGGAGCAAGAGTTAAGGATAACGTCTCGGTCAGAAGTCGACGTTAACACCCAGTTGCCACGTGCGCCCCGGCATGACCGCCAGCGCTTTGTCATACGCATTCTGGCGGGTGGATTCCTCAATGGTGCGGCTGCTCAGATAGTCCCAGTATTTACGGTCGGTGATGTTATAAACGCCGCCGTTGAGTCTGACGTTTTTCGCCACCTGCCAGTATGCCGTCCAGTCCAGCAGACCGTAGCCCGGCACGCGCATATAGTCGTTGCTGGAGTCAGCAATTGCCGCCCCCGAATTGCTATAGCTTTCGCGGCTGGTCGGCGTTGCGCGTTTGCCTTTGACGAAGGTAGCGGTCAGGGCGGTGCCATAGCGTTTCGCCGGATCGTCCCACGCCACGCCAGCAATGGCCTTCATCGGGGCTACGCTGTCGAGATCGATGTATTTATCCCCGCTGTAGCTGGATTTCGATTTCCCTTCGGTATAGCCATATGCCAGGGTTGCGCTCAGGCCATTGACCTCCTCAAACCAGGTACCGAAATTAAATCTGGCGCTAATTTCACCGCCGTAGATAAAGGCTTTATCGCGGTTTTCTGCCTGATAGGTGGTGTAGATATTGGAGGGAACGTCGGTGAATTTATCCGGGTTTCTGGCACGCGAGTAGCGGGTGTAGGCAATGAAGTTTTTATAGCTGTTATAGAACAGCGCGGTGCGCAGGGTAATGCCGTCGGTGACGTCCCCTTTCATGCCCCATTCGAGGTTATCGCTGGTTTCGGTTTCCAGGTCGGTATTACCGATCAGCGCGTATTGCTGGCTGCCCGCATAGCTGGAGCCGAGGTTCCAGGAGCCATATAGCTGGCTGGCATTGGGGAACTGCGCCCCGCGTTTATATTGCAGGTAAGTCATCAGGCGCGGCGTGATGTCGTACTGGAACGCCAACGACGGCAAAAGCTGCGTGTCGCTGTTTTTGCCGTATAACGTCGCCGCTTCGGACTCATCCAGCACGCTACTGTTTCTGGTCAGGCTGGAGAGATTATCCGGCTTCGTCGACTGGTGAACCACGCGTGCGCCAGGAATGATGGCGAAATGGTGCCCGCTGACGTCGAAATTAATCTGATCCTGCGCAAACGCGCCGAGGGTATAGCTGCGGCTGTCCGCCTCCGGCTGCATGATCTCACTGTAGGCCGTCGGCGCTGGCGACTGTCTGAACGGGCGCTGCGTTTTTGTGGTGCTGGCGTTAAAACCAGCGCTCAGATCGTGGCGGCCCAGCGTTTTGGCCAGCGCGTTCTGAAGACCCCAGGTATCGGTGTCATAGTCAGAGTAAACCGTTTGCATGTCGGTGGTAATGCTGTCCGGCATATAAGTGCGGTCATGCGCTTGCGTATGCTGGTAGTAAATTTTGCTGGACATGCTGTCCAGCCAGTCATTCATCGGCGTCCAGTCATCTTTCAGGCTGACGCCCCAGCGCCGGGTCTGGCTGGTCTGTTGGGCATCGCCGAGGATCTGGCTGCCGCTGCTGTTCCACGCGTCGTAATGGGTATGATTGGTTTTGTGGTAATAATCCAGCGTGCCGGTCAGTTTATGCTCATCGCCAGGCTGCCAGATACCGGAGGCCATCATCGCGTCGGAGTGCCAGTTAGCCGGGTAAGCGTCCACGGTGCCGCTATTGTTACGGGTTTGCTGACCGTCACGACGGCTGTAGACAAAAATGCCGCGCAGGGTGTCATCCCCCGCCGCGCCGGTGACGCCGTTATGCCAGCTGCGGTCGGCAGAATCGTAATCGCTCTGGTAGCCAAAGGCGGTATTTTTTCCCGGATGCAGGTAATCATCCGCGGATTTCGGGCGGAAAGAGACATTGCCGCCGATGGAGGTGTTGGCCTGTTCGGCAGAAGTCGCGCCGGACTCAATATCAACCGCGCCGTACATGTAGGGATCGATGTAGTCGCGGCCAATGCCGAAGGTGTTCAGCCCGGCCCGGCTTTTATAACTGCGTCCGGTGGCATCCGGCTGCGGTATCCCATCGACATCAATCCCTACCCGGTTACTTTCCAGGCCGCGAATGTTGTAGCCGGTATAGCCGCCCCGGTCAAAACCACTTTTGCCATTACCGGAACCGCCGCTGGCACCGGTGGCGCTGATTAAAGGTTCGTAGCGCATGATCGAACCGAAATCTTTCGCGCCCTTATTTTGCAGATCCTGCGCGCTGACCGAATGGCTGCTTCCCGCTTTCAGCAGCGGGGCCGGTGCGGTCACGAGCATTTCTTCAGTCGTGTCCGGTGGTGCAGAGGTTGCGGTAGTCTTTGCCGTCCCGGTATCAGCCGCCATAGCAGACGTTTGATACAGAGCGGCAAGTAATGAAGTCACCAGAACGCTCATCCGAAAGCGCTGCGGAGAAATGTGCGATGTATGCATAATGTTTTGTAAGCCTTTGTTTTATTAGTATCAGGCTCACATCTCACTTCCACTGAATGGTCAAAAAGGGGATAAACCCAAAAATTACGTACTGTTATAAATTATGAATCGGATACTAATGATAATTATTATCACTTGCAACAACTTCACAAAGTCTTCACATTTATAGCCAATAAACCGTAAATTGAGCGCTTCGGCTCCCTGAATGAGATGAGAGAAAAATGAGCAAAAACGCGATCTCCGTGCAGTACTGTTCACAGTGCAACTGGATGCTACGCGCCAGCTGGATGGCGCAGGAACTGTTACAGACGTTCAGTACCGATCTCGACTCCGTGCGTCTGATCCCCGGCACCGGCGGGATTTTTATTATTGATATTGACGGTCACGTGATCTGGGATCGTAAGCAGGATGGCGGCTTTCCCGACGCGGCAGAGTTAAAGCGCCGCGTGCGGGATTATTGTTTCCCGGAGAAAAATCTGGGACACGTGGAGAAAAAAAGTGAGTGAGCGTCTGGCGATTGCGCGGCATCTACCCCGCCAGCCACTGCGTTAACAGCGCGTGTAGCGTCGCAGGCTCCAGCGGTTTTCGCAATACCAGATATCCCTCCTCTTCGGCCTCTTTCAGCACCGGAGAGTTGAATTCGCCGCTGACCATCGCACCGCTGACGTTCGGCAGGCGCTCAAGCAGCGCCTTCAGGATGTCAAAACCGCTCTCACCGGATCGCAGGCGCTGGTCGCAAAGCACGACAAACGGCGTAAAGCCATCGTCGATGATGGCGAAGGCCTCTTCAGCGGAGGCAGCGCAGCGCACATCCAGCCCCCATGTATTCATCAGGCTTTTCCATGCGGAAATGACCAGCGGATCGTCGTCCACCACCAGGCAGGAGCCACGCAGCGACGAATGGCGGCTCACGGAAGCGACGGCGTCAGGCACGCCGTCAGAGGTTTTTTCTTCCCCAACATACTGTGCGAAGCGCATCCAGAAACGTGAGCCTTTATCTTCAATGGAATGCATACCGTACTCCACATTCATCATTTTGGCGCATCGCGCCACTACCGCCAGCCCAAGGCCGTGCCCGGCGCTGTCGATTTTCCACGCCAGTTCGGGGCGATAGTAAGGGGAAAAGATTTTGCCTTTTTCTTCGTCAGCAATGCCCACGCCAGTGTCCCACACCTCAAGGAGGCACTGTGCACCGCGCGGTCGTATGGCCACCAGCACACCCCCTTTTTGCGTATAGCGCAGCGCATTCTGGATCAGGTTGATCAGCGATTGCCGTACCAGTAGCGGGTCACCCATGACGTGGATGCGTCGTCCGGGCCGCCAGGTGCGAAGGACCAGACCGCGAGTCCGGGCTTCTTCCCGGAAAAGCGTGATCGCTGAATCCAGGAGCGCGCCGATGTCCACATGGACGGTAGTGGTGCCGATGCTGCCCGATTCGATTTTGCTCAGATCGAGCAGCGAGTTGAACATCAACTGCACGGAACGCACGCTTTGCTGAAGATCCAGCAGTTGCGGCATGAGCGCGTCGTTGTGGTTTTTATGAATGATGGCTTCGATCAGAAAACCCATCGCGTGTACCGGCTGGCGCAGATCGTGGCTGGCCGTGGTTAAAAACTGGTTTTTATCCCGCAGCGCCTGTTCTGCCTCTTCTTTTGCCTGGCGAAACTGCTCCGCCAGCCGGGCGCTCTGTTCTTCAAGATTTGCCTGCTGAATAAAGAACGCGTGCGAGGTTAACGCATGGCGATAAATCGCAAAACCGTAAAGCAGGTTGAGCATCAGCACAATTAACATCACGTTTTCCAGCCGACACACAATACCGAGATTTAATAATCCCCACGAGCCGAGAAAGAAACGCTTAAAGGTGCTGAATACGGGCGTCAGATGCGTTGCGTTAGCGGCGACAATTGCGGCAATACTGATATTCAGCAGCAGGAAAAAATCGAAATTATGGGTCTGGGGGGTAATAAAATAGAGCGATGAGATGCCAAGCCCGTGCGCAAAGGCCACTTTATTAATATGCGGCAGCCAGCGGCGTAATACCGCGTCGTCGTCATTCTCGCGGGCTTCACGCAAATAACGGCGATGCCATATTCTTACCATGATGGCGCACAGCAGGTAAATCACTATCCAGGCAATGGTTGGTCCTAATTGATCATCAAGCAAATAAAGCCAGATCGCGAAAGGAACGCCGACAAAGGGCACCGCCCCGAAGCTGAAGACTAACCGACTAAACGTGTTATTCAGCAGGCGGATCTGCGCCCGCGATGAAATACTTTCCTGCGGCAAATCCAGCACCGCTTTCATGGCAAAGGCTCCCGATTGCCGTGGAGCAGCGTAATGACCTCAACGCGACTGTTAACGCCGAGTTTTTTTAAAATATTACTGATGTGCTCTTTTACCGTCGGTTCAGAAATGGCGAGCTGTGAAGCGATGCGCTTATTCGGCAGACCGCGCATCATCATATGTAAAACCTCTTCCTGCCGGGGCGTTAAATTAAATTTTTGCAGGACGCTGTTCTTTATTTTTATTTCTTTATTGCTTGCCGGAAACCATAGACAGTTATCCATCAACGCGAAGACCGCCTGGCTGAATAATTCCGGCGACTCGTTTTTCAGGACGAAACCATGCCCGCCTGCATTCTGCACTTTTTGCCAGATATCGTTATTTTCATCACCGCTGACCACGAGTAAACGCACTTTCGCGTAGCGCTGTTTTATCTCTTTGAGGAGTTTCAATGCCGTACAGGAGGAGAGCCAGAAATCGATCACTACTAATTCTGGTGGGCCGTTATCCCGGATGTGTCGGTAACAACTCTCTTCGTCAGTCGCCACGTATGCCTGTCTGAAATGACAGTGAGTATTGAGAAAACTGGCGATGCCACTTGCCACCAGAGGGTGATCGTCAATGACTAACGCATAATTTTGTCCCAAAAGCCTCTCCTTTCAGCGGATAGAATCGGCGCTATTCTGACAACTTTATCCATTAATTACCCTCCCTACTTTAGGAGGGTTTTTTATTGCAGGAAAGAGAAATATCTTATTTCAGGATTTAACAAAAGAAAACGTATTGCGATGCAGCAATCGATACTGTCTGGTTACAAGGATAATTTATGCAAAAACCATTCATCGCACTCGCCGTTACCTTAATGGTGGCGGGTTGTTCGACGTTAAAAACCGATCAGGCTGTTCCGCTGCTTCAGGCAGAAACGGCAAAAATGCTGGGGCTGGGGTCGTCAGATGAAATAACCGTCACCCAGGTGAATGGCGAACAGCCCGACGCTCTGGGCGGACAAAAACTTACCTATCGTGCAACAACGGACAAAGGGCGAATTTTCGATTGCTCATCCATGATGATGCCCGGCATTTTAGGTTCGGCCCCCGCACTGAGCGCGCCGAGCTGTACGCCAGTCGTCACACATAAATAATTCTCGCAGAGAGCGGTTCTCTTGCTCTCTGTTTTCACCCGCCGGAGCATGACGATAAGGAAGTCATCTGTTTTGCTTCGCCGGATAATTTGCCTGCACGCCTGAATTCGCGAAATAAAGGGTCATCAACGTCAGTTCCCTGAATTTTTATAAAACAACGACCCTCGCGACATCACGTAATCAATGTGGAGATAGCACGTGAATGACAATTTCTCGCATCATTTAAAAGTGAAAACCTCACTTTCTAAACTTTACCTCGCATTGTTCTCTGCCCCACTGATGCTGTTAACACCTACAGGTTTTACTTACGCCGCCGACGCTATTATTGACGGCGAATCGCGGGTCACGGAAACACTGGTTTACGATGGCGATGTGTACGTTGGCCGTAATCAGAGCGGCAACCTGCTGATCGATAATGGCAAAATCACCGCCTGGAACGTCAATATTGGCCGTCTCTATAACGGTAAGATTTATGAAAGCAACGTCACGGTCAGTGGGCCAAATGCCGAACTGAACGCCCTCAACGATCAATACATACTGCACGGCGGGCTGAATCTGGGTCTGGGTACGTTGCGGGTCGAGAATGGCGCGCTGGCAAGCGCGAAAGAGATCGTTGTGGGCACCAGCCGGGGCTATGACAGCCATCTCATCGTGACCGGTGCTGGTTCCCGCGTCGTCAGTAACTACCTTACCGTCGGCAACACGATGGGTTCCCGCTCCACCTTGTTGATTGAAGACGGCGGATTATTAACGACCGCCAACGAGGCGCGGATCGGCGACGGCTATATCCCGGATGAGGCCGACAAGCTCAATCCGAAGGGCACGGTGACGGGGGAAAATTCCCAATGGAATGTTGCCCGTACGCTGACGCTTAACGGCGATCTGGATGTGCTGGACGGCGGCGCGGTCAGCGTCGGCAGCGCAGAAGTAGCGGGCGTTTCGGGATCGCAGAAAACCGCCGAGCTGTATGTTGCGGGCAGCGGCTCCAGCTTTACCAGCGGCAACAACATTATCGTCGGCGATTATGGTAACGGCGTGGTGTCGGTGGTGGACGGCGGCACCGTCTCCGCTGGCGACGGCGAACTGGTACTGGGCGATAGCGGAACGGGTTCTAACCGGGGCGCGCTGGTTATCGGCAGTCGCGGCAACATGGACACCGGCACCGGCCTGACGGAGCCGACGCTCGGCGCGGCGGGTGGCGCGGGCACCATTGATGCCCGGACGGCAATCAGCCTGCGCGGCGGACTATTCCGCAGCTACGTCTACTTCAACCACACCGCAGAGAACTACGACTTTGCGAACAAAATGAGCGGCGAAGGCGATGTTATCAACACCGCCGGGCAAACCACGCTGAGCGGCGATCTGACCCAGCTTCAGGCGAATGTCCTCGCGCGCGGCGGCAAAATTATCATCGCCAGTGATATCAATACCCAGAGCGAAGACAATCCTTTCGATATTCAGACCCTGAGCGCGGAAAACGGAGGGACGCTGATCCTGAACGCCACCGCCGGGACGGATGTCAGCAATGGGCTCGGCTACAGCAGCGCCGCGTCGATTAAATCCGGCGGCGTTCTTGGCGGGAACGGTACACTCGGCCAGACTGAAATTCTTTCTGGCGGCCATATTTCGCCCGGCGACGGGGGGATTGGCACTCTGACCCTGAAGCGCTACCTGAACTTTATCGGCGAGTCGTTTTACGATGTTGATATTACCGGCGATGGTCGCAGCGATCTGCTGAACGTGGCGGGATTAACCACCATCAGCGATCAGGCCAAAGTGCAGGTGACCGCGCTGGACCCGCAGACCAGCTACCAGACAGGCCAGAGCTACCGCATTCTTAACGCTGAAGGCGGGATCAACGGCCAGTTCGCGTCAGCGGTTTCCAAATCCGCTTTTCTCGACGTGTCGCTTAATCAAACGGCGAACGCCGTGGATCTGAACATCGCGCAGAAAGACAACGGCGGTGGCGAGAATCCCGGTAATCCCGGCGGTGAAAACCCCGGCAATCCCGGCGGTGAGAATCCTGGCAATCCCGGCGGTGAAAACCCTGGCAATCCCGGCGGTGAAAACCCTGGCAATCCCGGCGGTGAAAACCCTGGCAATCCCGGCGGTGAGAATCCGGGCAATCCCGGCGGTGAAAACCCTGGCAATCCCGGCGGTGAGAATCCGGGTAATCCCGGCGGTGAAAACCCTGGCAGCGGCACACCTGGCATTTTCCAGACGGTAGCGGAAACCGGCAACCAGTGGAATACGGCGGGTGCGCTCTCGACGCTGACGCAAAGCGGCCCGTCGCTGGCGCTGTATAACTCGCTGCTGATGCTCAGCGCGCCGGAAGCGCGCGAGGCGTTCAATCAGCTCTCCGGCGAAATTTACCCTTCGGTACAGTCCAGCCTGATTGCCAGCAGCGGTCAGGTATTTAACGTTCTGAATCAGCGGATGCTGCATGCGTTTGATAGCGATGTGCTGCCAGTGCCGCCACTGGCGATGTCGCTGGTGCAGTCGTCCCAACAGCAAAATAATGGCGTCTGGGGCCAGACGTTCGGTTCATGGGTCAAAAATGACGGCGACGACAATACCGGTAAGCTGAAGGGCAACACGGCGGGCTTCCTGCTGGGCGGAGATCGTCAACTGGCCGACTATAACGTGCGAGTCGGCGGCTTCTTTGGCTACAGCCGTGGAGACTTTGATGTCGACAGCCGTCGCTCTAAAACAGATACCGATAACTACCACCTCGGTCTGTATGCGGCGGGACGTCAGGATGCCTTCTCGCTGCGCGGCGCGGTCGGTTACACTTGGCATAAGATCGACGCCGAACGTAAGGTCGATTTCAGCGGTTACTCCGATCGGCTGAGCGCAGACTATGATGCAAATTCACTGCTGGGCTTCACCGAAGCAGGCTACCGTTTTGGCCAGGCCGATCAAAACATCGAGCCGTTCATCAACCTGAGCTATATCCGTTTGCATACGGATAATTTCCGGGAGAACGGCGGTGCCGCCGCGCTGAGCGTGCGTAATGAAACGATGAATACCTTTTACTCTACCCTCGGTGCGCGCGGCGTAACGGCGTTGCAGAATAACGTGAGTCTTTATGGCTCATTAGGGTGGCAGCACGCGTACGGCGATAAGAAGGCGTCCTCGGGGATGACCTTTGCCAACAGCGATTCTTTTATTACCGAGGGCAACCCGGTTGATAAGGACATGCTGGTAGGTGATATCGGCGTCAGCGTTAATTTGCCACGTAACGCCACGCTGGATGTCGGCTATAAAGGGCAATACGGCGCTGACAGTAGCGTTAATTCGGTTAACGCCAATATCCGCTGGTCGTTCTGAGTTAACAGGCGTGTTATCAATAAAGCCATCCCACATGGGATGGCTTTATTATATCTGATTGAACTTAGCGCGCTTTACCGACACCTGAGGCGAGACGAATCACCAGGGCTATCAGTGCATCCACATCTGCGTCCTGCGTGCGCCAGGACGATACGCTAATGCGCATGGCAGGTCGCCCCTGCCACACGGAGCCGCCAAACCAGGCTTCACCGGATGCCTGAACCGCCGCGCGCACGGCCAGCGTTTTTGCATCGTCTGCGCACCGAAACAGTACCTGATTAAGTGTTACCTCGTTGAGCACCTCAAAACCAGCCTCCGCCAGGCCATCGCCGATACGACGTGCCTGGGCGCAGTGTCCTTCTACCAGCCTGGCAACACCCTGACGCCCCAGGCTGCGCAACGCCGCCCACACCGGAATACCACGCGGTCGCCGCGAGAACTCCAGCGTAAGGTTTTTCTGTGCGTCCATACTGGCGCTGGAATAGGCGGCATCGCTGTTCATGGCGGCGGCCAGCGCCCGTGCATCACGGCAAATGGTCATCGCGCAGTCATAAGGCGTATTCAGCCATTTGTGCGCATCCGTGGTCCAGCTATCGGCCAGTTCAATGCCCGTGGTCAGGTGGGCAAGCGATGAAGCCCGCGCCCAAAGGCCGAATGCGCCATCCACATGCACCCACGCACCCGCGTTTCTGGCGAGCGGGATGATCTTCCCGAAAGGATCAAAGGCACCGGTGTTCACCTCCCCCGCCTGCAGGCAGAGAATCGTGCGCTCATCGAGCGGCGGGAGCCTGGCGGCATCTACCCGTCCCGCAGCATCGACCGGCGCGCGGATAATCTGATTCAACCCAAAGCCGAGCACGCGGAGCGCCTTTATGACCGTGATGTGGATCAGTTCGGAGACGACTACCCGGATTTCCGGCGCGCCGCTCAGCCCCTGTCCGTCGAAATCCCAGTTCTGGCGCGCCAGCAACTCGCGGCGCGCGGCGGCCAGGGCCGTCAATGTACAGGCCGTGGCGCTGGTCCCGAATCCGACAGCGCTCTCACGGGGGAGATCCAGCGCCTCAAGCACCCAGCGCGCGGCGACCCGTTCCAGCGTGGCGGACACCGGCGAATTATCAAACGTCGAGCCGCACTGATCCCACGCCAGTAGCAGTCGATCGGCGGCGGCGGCGGCAGGCAATGCCGCGCCGATCACGAACCCGAAGTAGCGCGGGCCGTTGGAGGCGGTAGTGGCAGGCGATCCCACGTCATCCAGCAGCGCCAGCGTGGCTTCAGCGGGCGCCCCCAACTCAGGCAGCGGCTCGTCGAAGGCAGCGAGAGCGGCAATCGCGTCGTCGGAAGGAAATACGCGCCGCTGAACCGTGGTTTCGGTATAGCGACGGCCAAGCGCATCGGCATGGGCCAAAAGTTCCAGTTCGTTCATTCGAGCCTCTCTCTTGTTATTTTTAACCTTAGCCACCGTCGGAAGCGGTAAGGCAGGGGACATCTTTTTAGCCCTGTCTGGTATCAAAACAAAACTGATTGAACGCCAGGCTATGTGGTTTTAAAATGCAACCAGATTCTTCCCCCTCTGTCAATCAGGAGATGAGATGCCATCCCGCAAACCCATGAACGACGAGCCTTGTCCTGTTGCACGCTCCGTCAATCTGATCGGCGATCGCTGGTCGTTACTGATCGTGCGCGATGCCTTTGACGGTATGCGCCGCTTTGGCGATTTTCAGCGCAGCCTGGGGATCGCACGCAACATTCTTGCTGACCGACTGCGCAAGCTGGTCGATGCCGGTATCCTTGATCTCCAGAACGCCTCGGATGGCACGGTTTATCAGGAGTATGTCCTGACCGCCAGAGGGGAAAGCCTGTTTCCCGTCGTGGTCGCGCTGCGGCAATGGGGCGAAAAATACCTGTTCGCTGATCAAGAACGTCATTCTCTGCTGCTCGAAAAGCACACCGGAAGGCCAGTTCCTTTGATGGCTCCCACCGCGCCCGACGGCACCGCGCTGAAACCGTCGGCTACCGAGGTGCAGAAGGTTAAGTAGCGTTTCCCCCATCACAATCTATTGCGGTTTGCGTCCGCTTATTCTTTCTCAGGCTTCCCTACAGCATAGCCCCCCGGCCCGTAACCGTTTTTTCCGTCAGCGCACATACCTTCACAACCTTACCTTATCTTTCGATTATCTTCATTATTAGACATTCATCACAAAAACAATCTCCAAAACCCTATATTTTCTTTCGAAGAAAATAAACGAAAGGTTTCGGAGGAAGAATGTTCGTCATTTCAACCAAAGCAATGCTGCAAAAGGCACAGCGTGAAGGTTATGCGGTGCCTGCCTTCAATATCCACAATCTTGAGACGTTGCAGGTTGTGGTTGAAACCGCTGCTGAACTGCGTTCGCCGCTGATTGTCGCCGGGACGCCAGGGACGTTCAGCTATGCGGGTCAGGACAATATCGTGGCGATTGCCGGGGCGCTCGCTCATCAGTACAACCAGCCGCTGGCGATCCATCTGGATCATCATGAAAAGACGGCAGACATTGAGGCGAAAGTGAACGCCGGGATCCGCTCGGTGATGATCGACGGTTCTCATCTGCCGTTTGATGAGAACGTCGCGCTGGTTAAGCAGGTGGTCGATTACTGCCATCGCTACGACGTCAGCGTCGAAGCAGAGCTGGGGCGGCTGGGCGGACAGGAAGATGACCTGGTGGTTGAGGGGAAAGATGCGCTGTATACCCAACCGCAGCAGGCGCTTGAGTTCGTTGAGCGGACGGGTATTGATTCGCTGGCGGTGGCGATCGGCACCGCGCACGGTCTGTATAGCGCAGAGCCAAAGCTGGATTTTGAACGGCTGGCGGAGATCCGCGCGGCCGTTACGGTCCCGCTGGTTCTGCACGGCGCATCCGGCCTGCCCACCCACGACATACGCCGGGCGATTGCGCTCGGCGTATGCAAAGTCAACGTCGCCACCGAACTGAAAATGGCCTTTTCCGATGCGCTGAAAGCGTACTTCCTTGCCAACCCCGATGCCAGCGATCCGCGCCATTACATGGTGCCAGCGAAAGCCGCGATGAAAGAGGTGGTGAAGAAAGTGATTGCCGACTGCGGGTGCGAAGGAAAGCTTTGAAGATAAATAAAAGTAAACGGAGAGCGAAATGAAAGAGATTATTTCTGACCATAAAGCGGGTGAGCATACAGGTATTTGTTCCGTTTGCTCAGCCCATCCGCTGGTGATTGAAGCCGCCCTGCGCTTTGATTTGCCTGGGCAGCACAAGGTCCTGATTGAAGCAACCTCAAACCAGGTCAACCAGTTTGGCGGCTATACCGGGATGCAACCCGCCGACTTCCGCGACTTTGTGTATAAGATTGCGGATGACGTAGGCTTTCCGCATGAGCGCATTATTCTCGGTGGTGACCACCTCGGCCCGAACTGCTGGCAGAACGAAAACGCCGCTTCGGCGATGGAAAAATCGCTGGAGCTGATCAGAGCCTATGTCGCCGCAGGCTTCAGCAAAATTCATCTTGATGCGTCGATGTCCTGCGCCGACGATCCGCTGCCGCTGGACCCAAACGTCGTCGCGGAACGTGCGGCGCAGCTTTGCGCCGTGGCGGAGCACACCGCGACGGCAGAGCAGAAGCGCCATCTGACCTATGTCATTGGCACCGAAGTTCCGGTTCCCGGCGGCGAAGCAAGCACCATCGGAACGGTCCATGTCACCCGCGCCGAAGATGCCGCCAACACCCTTGCCACCCATCAGGCCGCGTTCCGTGCGCTGGGGCTTGAAGAGGCGCTTAACCGGGTGATTGCGATTGTGGTCCAGCCGGGCGTCGAGTTCGATCACACCCAGATTATCCACTATCAGCCGGAAGGCGCGCGGGCGCTGTCTGGCTGGATCAAAGAAACGCCGATGGTCTATGAAGCCCACTCCACCGATTATCAGACCCGCTATGCCTACCGCGCGCTGGTGCGCGATCACTTCGCCATCCTGAAGGTCGGTCCGGCGCTGACCTTTGCCCTGCGCGAGGCCATTTTTGCGCTGGCGCAGATGGAAAACGAATTGATCGCCCCGGAAAACCGCAGTCAGGTTCTGGAAGTGATCGATGAAGTCATGCTGAACGAGCCGCGCTACTGGAAGAAATATTACCGCCCGACCTGGAGCCAGGCGATGGTGGATATCCACTTCAGCCTCTCGGATCGCATCCGCTACTACTGGCCGCATCCACGTATTCGCCAGAGCGTAGAGAAGCTGGTCGCCAATCTCAGCGCCACCACCCTGCCGCTGGGGCTTATCAGCCAGTATCTGCCGATGCAGTTTGAGCGCCTGGCGATGAGCGAGCTGACCGCCACGCCGCACGATCTGATCCTCGACAAAATTCAGGACGTTCTGCGGGCCTACCGTTACGGTTGTTCTTCCGAAATAGCCTGACTGTATAAAGAGGATTTATGAGCCAATTGTTTGTTCGCACCGGGATTAATTTCAGCACCTGCCAGCAGGCGCTGGAGCACATTGGACAAGAAATGCTGGCGAAGGGCGTCGTGCATGAGTCTTATCCGCAGGCGCTGATGGCGCGGGAAGCCAGTTTTCCGACCGGTATCGCGCTGGAACATCATGCCGTTGCCATTCCCCATTGTGAGGCGGTGCACGCGAAATCCCCCGCCATTTACCTGATCCGGCCAGACACGCCGGTTGCGTTTCAACGCGCGGATGACGAAGACGACATTGCCGTCTCGCTCATCATCGCGCTGATTGTGGAAAACCCCAGCGCGCAGCTGAAGCTCCTGCGCCGGTTATTTAGTGAGCTACAAAACCCTGGCACGCTGGACGCATTGCTGGGAGCAGCAGATGACCGTCTGGCCGCGCTTTTTCAGGAAACTATTATGATGACTGAACCCTGCGCCCAGGCTTAACAACATACTGATAATAAAAGGAATACCCTATGAAACGTAAAGTTATTGTCGCCTGTGGCGGCGCTGTTGCCACCTCAACGATGGCGGCAGAAGAAATTAAAGAACTCTGTGAAGCCAATAATATTACTCTCGATCTGGTCCAGTGCCGGGTGAATGAGATCGAAACCTATATGGATGGGGCGGATCTCATCTGCACGACGGCAAAAGTCGATCGGACCTTTGGCGACATTCCGGTGGTGCACGGAATGCCGTTTATCTCCGGCGTCGGCATTGAAGCGCTGCAACAAAAAATCCTGAGCATCCTGGTGGGGTAACGTTATGTTTAGCGAAATCATGCGTTATATCCTTGACTTAGGTCCGACGGTCATGCTGCCGATCGTGATCATCATCTTCTCAAAATTGATGGGGATGAAGCTCGGGGACTGTTTTAAATCCGGCCTGCATATCGGGATTGGCTTCGTGGGGATCGGGCTGGTGATCGGCCTGATGCTGGATTCCATCGGCCCGGCGGCTAAAGCGATGGCGGAACAGTTTGAGATCAATCTGCACGTGGTGGATATCGGCTGGCCCGGCTCTTCTCCGATGACCTGGGCGTCACAGATTGCGCTGATTGCCATTCCGGTGGCGATTGGCGTTAACGTTCTGATGTTGGTCACCCGCATGACCCGCGTGGTGAACGTTGATATCTGGAACATCTGGCACATGACCTTCACCGGCGCAATGCTGCATCTGGCGACCGGCTCTTACTGGATTGGCATTCTTGGCGTAGTGATTCACGCGGCCTTTGTGTACAAGCTGGGCGACTGGTTTGCCAAAGATACGCGCGACTATTTTGGTCTGGAAGGCATCGCCATTCCGCACGGCAGCTCGGCGTATCTGGGGCCGATTGCGGTGCTGGTCGATCTGATTATCGATAAGATCCCAGGGCTTAACCGCATTCATTTCAGCGCCGATGATATTCAAAAACGCTTTGGTCCCTTCGGCGAACCGGTCACGGTGGGCTTTATTATGGGGATTGTGATTGGCGTGCTGGCGGGCTATGACGCGAAAGGCGTGCTGCAACTGGCGGTTAAAACCGCGGCGGTGATGCTGTTAATGCCACGGGTCATCAAACCGATTATGGACGGTCTGACGCCTATCGCTAAACACGCCCGTAAACGGCTACAGGCCAAATTCGGCAGCCAGGAGTTCCTGATTGGCCTTGATCCGGCGCTGCTGCTTGGCCACACCTCCGTGGTATCGGCAAGCCTGATTTTTATCCCGTTGACCATTCTGGTGGCGGTGGTGGTGCCGGGTAACCAGGTCTTACCGTTTGGCGATCTGGCAACCATCGGCTTCTTCGTCGCCATGGCGGTCGCAGTCCACCAGGGCAACCTGTTCCGCACGCTGATTTCCGGGGTGATTATCATGGGGATCACCCTGTGGATCGCCACCCAAACGATTGGCCTGCATACCCAGCTTGCCGCCAACTCGGGCGCGCTGAAAGCGGGCGGCATGGTGGCTTCAATGGACCAGGGCGGCTCGCCAATCACCTGGCTGCTGATCCAGGTTTTCACCTGGCAGAACATTGTCGGCTTCGTGGTTATCGCCGTCATTTATCTCCTCGGTGTCCTGCTTACATGGCGCAGAGCGCGCGGCTTCGCAGCGGCAGAAAAAGCCGCCGCCGCGCAACAGAGTCAACCCGCATCGTAATTCTGACGGGGAGCATCCGCTCCCCTTTACATTCCTGGAGGATCTTATGAAATCAGTGGTGATCCACGCTGAGGGTGAAGTACGCGTTGAAGAACGTCCGATGCCGTGCCTGGAGACAGAGGATGATGTACTGGTCAAGGTGGTCAGTTCTGGCCTGTGTGGTTCAGATATTCCACGTATTTTCGCCCACGGCGCGCACTATTATCCGATTACCCTCGGCCATGAATTCAGTGGCTACGTCGCCGCCTGCGGCGACGGGATTAGCGATTTAGCGCCGGGGGATGCGGTGGCCTGCGTGCCGCTGCTGCCCTGCTTTAACTGCCCGCAGTGTCAGCGCGAATACTTTTCACTGTGCAAACAGTATCAGTTTGTCGGCTCGCGTAGCGAAGGCGGTAACGCCGAATATGTGGTGGTTAAACGCGCTAACCTTTTCCGCCTGCCGCCAACGATGCCGATTGACGATGGGGCGTTTCTCGAACCTGTTACCGTGGGCCTGCACGCATTCCATCTGGCTCAGGGCTGTGAAGGGAAAAACGTGATTATTGTCGGGGCGGGCACCATTGGTTTGCTGGCACTTCAGTGCGCCCGCGAGCTGGGGGCGAACAGCGTCACCGCCATAGATATCAATCCACAGAAACTGGAACTGGCTAAAAGCCTGGGAGCAACCCACGTATTTAACAGCCGCGAGCTGAACGGTCAGCAGATCCAGTCCGCACTGGCGGAAATTCAGTTCGACCAGTTGGTGCTGGAAACCGCAGGCACGCCGCAAACCGTCGCGCTGTCGATTGAAATTGCCGGACCGCGCGCGCAACTGGCGCTGGTCGGCACGCTTCACCACGATCTGACCCTGACGTCGGCGGTCTTCGGGCAGATCCTGCGTAAAGAGCTGTCGGTGCTGGGAAGCTGGATGAACTATTCCGGGCCGTGGCCGGGGGAAGAGTGGACGACGGCGGCACGGTTGCTGGCCGAAAAGAGGCTACAGCTACAGCCGCTGATTGCCCACCATGGCGATGCCGAAAGTTTCGCGAGCGCCGTCCAGGCCCTGAACGGTGCACCAATGCACGGCAAGATTTTGCTCAAAATGGGGTAATTTACCAGAGCCAGCAACCGGCGCTGGCTCACACAGTCTTTCGAAGTTTGGCTTTCCCCTTTCACTATCCTTCGATTAAACTAAAGTCAGCTCATCATCAGGCAATTAACATGAATTCATTTGAACGAAGGAATAAAATCGTCGATCTGGTTAATTCGCAGGGCAGCGTGCTGGTTTTGGATCTTTCGAATACCTTTGGCATTTCTGAAGTTACCATCCGCGCCGACCTGCGTTTGCTGGAAGAAAAAGGTTTAGTCACACGCTTTCACGGCGGCGCGGCGAGGCCCGGCAGTAATCTGGCCGAAAATGACAATCAGGAAGTGGTGCTGGAAGAGCGCTATCAGCTCGCCAGCGATCCGAAAAAACGGATTGCCCAGGCCGCCGCCGCCATGATTGAAGAAGGCATGACGGTGCTGCTCGATAGCGGAAGCACTACCCTTCTGGTCGCCGAAGCGCTGGCAAAAAACACCAATATCACGGTGATCACCAATAACCTGCCCGCCGCCTTTACCCTTGCGGATAATAAAGATATTACGCTGGTGGTCTGCGGCGGTACGGTGCGGCATAAAACTCACTCCATGCACGGCACCATTGCCGAACGTTCGCTACAGGGGATCAGCGCCGATCTGATGTTTGTCGGTGCCGATGGTATTGACGCCACGAATGGCATCACCACCTTTAACGAAGGATATTCCATCAGCGGTGTGATGGCGGCAGCGGCGCGCAAAGTCGTTGCGGTGCTCGACGCCACCAAGTTTAACCGCCGTGGTTTTAACCAGGTGCTGCCGATGGAGAAGATCGACTGTGTGATCACCGATGAGAGTATCAGTGCGGAAGATCGCCTGGCGCTGGCGCAAACGCCTGTTATCCTAAAGATTGTATAAACAGTGAAGCCCGGATTTTTAATGCCGGGCTTTATAAAAGCTTTACGATCAAAACATATTATTTATTAATTGATCACAATGAATAAATAGCTGCCATGAACATTACCATCCCCAACCCTTGGTTTTAATAGTAAATCCTTTAATAATCCGACATAAATATATTCTGAAACTCGCTGCGTAGGTTTTATTACATTAGCTATTTCGATACAATTTAACTCGTGAGGGTGATTAATATATTAAATTTTTAATAAGGAATGTTATGAAAAAGGTTACTAAAACTCTGACAGCCGCATTGTTAGCGTTATCAGCTGGTGGGGCTTGGGCAACTGATGGCACGATTGAATTTACGGGTGAAATACTGAACTCAACCTGTGATTTTGCTAATGGTGATGTAATTAATATTGAACTGGGCCATTATGCCGCCGCCCAGTTCAAGTCTATTGGCGATCGCACCCCTGCAATTCCTGTTGATATTCCATTAGAAAACTGCCCGACGGCTGAATGGGCTCACGTTGATGGCAGCACAGACAACTCATTCCAGCTTTGGCTGGAAACCCGCAGCGGCGGCACCACTGGCACCAATAATGAGCTGGTGGCAGTGACGGGCATGGGTACCGCGGCAAAAGGTGTCGGTATTCGTATTGATTCAGTAAAACATCAAACTCAGATGGCCCTGAATAAATTAACCACCCCGAAAGTGAGCTTCACGCCAGAGGCTGATGGTAAGACTACCGTGGCTTTACAGGCGTATTACGTTTCCACCGTTGAATCTACAGCAATTACACCAGGGGAAGCCAACGCCTCCGTTGATGTAACCATTGATTATCGTTAATCCCCATACCATGTCTCTTTTGCTGACTGACAGCGGCAAAAGAGACATTTTTTCTATGGTTAAAGTGACAAAAATGAAAAACAAAATGGTCTGCGCTCTGGCGCTACTGTTGAGTTGCTGGAGCTGCCAGAGCGTTGCGGGCGGGATTGTTCTGGAAAGAACGCGCGTGATCTATGATGCCAGTAAAAAAGAAGCGGCATTATCCGTTGCCAACCGCAGCGAGAGCGCCCCCTATTTATTGCAAACATGGGTCGATAACCCACAGCAAACAGCGCGAGGCCCGTTTATTGTTACCCCTCCCCTGTTTCGTCTTGAAGCGGGTGATGACTCATCACTGCGAATTATTAAATCAGACGGGCAACTGCCCACGGATAAAGAATCGCTTTTCTATGTCAATGTCAGAGCCATACCAGCGCAAAAGAAAGCAGACATGGATAATGACAATTCCCTGACGCTGGTATTTAAAACGCGTATAAAGCTTTTTTATCGCCCGGAAGGTTTGAAAGGCAAAGCGTATGATGCCTATAAATCCATTGAATATAAACGCAATAACAATACATTAGATATATATAATCCTTCTGAATATTATGTTGTCTTTGCCGGTTTATCACTGGGCAAGACCGATTTGACGGATAAAATCGAATATATCGCGCCAGGTCAACACACACAGCTTGCCATACCCGCCGTTGCAGAAAATACGGTCAAATGGGCTGCAATTAATGATTATGGCGGACAAAGTAAGATTGAAATTCGCACACTGCCTTAATTAAGCAGATTTTATCATGACGATCTTCAGGCAATGTGAGCGTCCAGGGAATGAAACGAAATAAACACTCACCACCCATCAAATGCCTGGCATTCTGGATAAAGCTCGCGGTATCCAGCACCAGTCTGATAGCAGGTATGGCATGGGCAGATGACTACTACTTTGATCCTTCGCTACTGGAAACCCGCCAAAGCGGCCAGCAGGCGGTGGATCTTTCTACGTTTTCTCGAGAGAATGCGCAGCTTCCCGGAGAATACCTTGTTGATATTTATGTAAACAAAAAGCAAATAGTCCAGCGCAAGGTCACTTTCGTTGCGGGTAGCGATCATCATTTGGTGCCGCAATTTACGCTCGGGCAACTGCGTGAACTTGGCGTTAAAGTTGATGATAATCCGCAGTTAATGGATCGGGGCGAGCAAACGCCAATCGCCGATCTACAAAAGGCCATGCCCGGCTATAGCGCGACGTTTGATATTAACCATGGGCGGCTGGATCTCAGCGTGCCGCTGCTGTCGCTCAACCAAAATGTCAGAGGTTACGTTGACCCTTCGCGCTGGGATAGCGGCGCGCCGGTACTGTTCACAAACTACAGCTTGACCGGTTCGCAAAGCCGCTATGACAGCGGCGATCGTTACGAACGTCAATACCTTAACATGCAGAACGGCGCGAATATTGGCCCCTGGCGGCTGCGCAACTATTCCACCTGGTCACGCGATAAAAGCGCCTCGCGCTGGGAAAGCATTAATAGCTGGTTGCAGCGCGATATTAAAAGCCTGCGTTCCCAGCTTGTTATCGGTGAGAGCGCGACAGATGGTTCGGTCTTTTCCAGCTATCAGTTTACCGGTGCGCGCCTGTACTCTGATGAAACGATGCTGCCCAACAGCCAGCGAGGTTTTGCCCCGACCATTCGCGGTATCGCTAACTCCAGCGCTATCGTCACGGTACGGCAAAATGGCTATACCATTTATCAGAATAATGTCCCGGCAGGCGCATTTGAAATTAACGATCTCTATCCTTCTTCTTTTAGCGGCGATTTAAACGTAACGATTGAGGAAGCTGATGGCACGACGCGCAGTTTCATCCAGCCCTTCTCGGCCCTGCCACTGATGCAGCGTCCGGGTTATATCAAATATAGCGCCATAGCAGGACGTTTCCGGGCTGATAACTCGCAGGACAGCAAAGAGCCGGAGTTTGTTGAAAGTACAGTGAGCTATGGCCTGAACAACGCTGTCACTCTGTACGGTGGCCTTACGCTGTCAGAGGATTATCGCGCCGTGGCGCTGGGGGCAGGCACTACCCTCGGCATCCTGGGGGCGATATCCACGGACATCAGCCAGGCTGACACCCGGTTTGATAACGGCGACAAAGATAAAGGCTATGCTTGGCGTACCCAGTATATAAAAGATGTCGCAGAAACTGGCACCAGCCTGTCGCTAAGCTATTACCGCTATAGCAGCAAAGGCTATTTCAGTTTTGCTGACGCTAACCGAAATGACATCAGCAGCGACGATCGCCTTCGTAGCGAAATACAGCTGAGTCTGAGTCAGAATCTGTTTGAGATCGCCAGTATTTATGCCTCCGGTTCACAGCAGGAATATTGGGACAGGAGACAAAAAGACAGAAACCTGTCTGTCGGCCTGAACGGTAATGTGTGGGGGGTGACGTATAACCTGAGCGGACAGTTTACCGCTTATACCGACCGCGACAGCGATCGCTCGGTATCGCTAAGCCTCAGCGTACCGCTGGATCGCTGGCTCACTCATGCCAATGCGAGCTGGCGGGTGACCAGTGAGAAAAATGAATCTACCCAGCATGAAGTGGGGATTAACGGCTCAATGCTGGATGACCGTCGTCTGAGCTATAGCCTGAGGCAGCGCGAGAGTGCAGATAACAACCGGACCGGCAGTAGCGTTTACGGCAGCTATCGCTCCGCCTATGGCACCTTTAACACTGGCTACGATTACAGTTCCGGGAATCGCCAGATGAGCTATGGCGTTTCCGGCGGCATCGTCGCTCATCCTGATGGCATCACCTTGTCACAACCGTTGGGCAACGCGTTCGCGCTGGTCGATGCGAACGGCGCGTCGGGCGTGCGGGTTAAAAATTACCCGGGTATCGCGACGGATGCCTTTGGCTATGCGGTGATCCCTTATCTGACTGCTTATCAGGAAAACCGCATCATGCTGGATACCACGTTGATGCCGGATGATGTCGACGTAACGGAAACTACCCAGATAGTCGTGCCCAATCAGGGCGCGGCGGTAACCGCCCGATTTAACGCCCGTACGGGCTATCGGGTGCTGGTAAAACTGACGGATATTCAGGGCAAACCGTTACCGTTTGGCGCAATGGCCAGCAATGACACGCAACGTCAGCAAAGTATTGTTGATGAGGGCGGTATGCTTTATATCACTGGCGTAAATGACCAGCCGCAAACCTGGCTTGTGCGCTGGGGAAGTGGCTTAAATCAGCAGTGCCAGTTCACCTTTAGCCTGCCGGAAAGCGATCAACGTCAGTCCTCAGTTCTTAGCGGATCGGCACAATGTCGTGAAGGAATACGAAAATGAAATACAGAACGTCTATTGCAGGCACAGGGCTGATATTTTCCCTGCTTATCGCCGCCCCCGCGTCTGCTATAACCGGGGGGTGCACTGCTTCGGGACTTTTTAACATGGACTTAACCAGTGACTGGACCAAAGAATATAATGTCACAGGAAACACTCAACAATTTCCATCCCTGCTTAGCGGAAATCCTTATCAAATCGATTGTAGCTGTGACGCGGGTAAGAGAGTTAACCTTTACTATTTTGTCACCAGCGGGTTACCGAATATCGGTCAACTGTCAGGATATTATCGACTGAACGATCACCTTGATATTAAAACCGAAGTTAATGATATTCCTGGTCATACAGCCGTTACCCCATTGAATATCAGGGTGATGAAAGAAGAGGGGGTCGCTTATAGCACTCGCGATGAAAAAGGCAGCGTGTGTAGTATCGATCCGCAAGATCAGCGAGCCGCACCGAGTACGGTTGGTGCAAATACCACAATTACGCTGTATGTAACTAAACCCTTTCTGGGAGAATTGATCATTCCCGACACCCATATCGCTTCTGTCGAGGCAGGATGGAGTGACTCCTCTACCGTACCTGGCAGGAATGTGTTAGAACCCATTGCCGAGTTACACGTTCAGGGGCGCATCACCGTACCGCAGGATTGTAAAATTAATCAGGGAGACGTTATCCAGGTTAATCTCGGAGCGGTTAATGCCAGCCGGTTTACCACTAAAGATCAGATGCCGGAAGGTTACAGACCCGTCGAGTTCGATATTATTTATGATTGTGGCGATACATCATTAATAAAAAACAATATGGATATGGTAATAGAAGGCATGGATGTTGCCAGCCAGTATGTGCTGATAGGCCGCCGCCGCAGTTCAGACAATGTACCGGATGTTGGCATACGCATAGTCGACGATACTGCCGGGCAAAATAATATTCCGTTCATTAACGGAACGATAAATATCAATAATTCTGGAAGGGGCAGTACGCGTATGAATGCCTATCCTGTCAATCTGGTCGGTGGGGTGCTGGAGCCGGGTAAATTCCGTGGCACGGCAACAATCACTATTGAAGTACACTGATCCGACAACGCCTTTCCATTCAGGAAAGGCGTTTTAACTTTAAGTCGTTATTGCTGTCCCAGCGCATACTTATACAGCGCGTTCTTCTTCACGCCGTGGATCTCCGCCGCCAGCGCCGCTGCTTTTTTCAGCGGCAGTTCTGTCTGTAACAGCGCCAGCGTACGCAGCGCGTCGGCGGGTAAATCGTCTTCCTGCGCTTTGTGCCCTTCAACAATCAGCACCATTTCACCTTTGCGTCGGTTTTCATCTTCTTTCACCCACGCCAGCAGCTCACCCACCGGCGCGCCGTAGATCGACTCCCAGGTCTTTGTCAGTTCACGTGCCAGCACCACGTAGCGCGATTCGCCCCAGACAGCGACCATATCCTCCAGGCTTTCCAGCAGGCGGTGAGTAGATTCATAGAAAATCAACGTGCGCGGCTCGGCTTCAATAGCTTTTAACGCATCGCGACGCCCTTTGGATTTGGCAGGCAGAAACCCCTCGTAGCAGAAGCGATCCGACGGCAGACCCGCCGCGCTGAGCGCCGCAATCGCCGCACAGGGTCCGGGAAGCGGCACCACGCGGATGCCCGCTTCGCGACAGATGCGGACCAGATGGTAACCGGGATCGTTAATCAGCGGCGTTCCGGCATCGGAGACCAGCGCGATGTTCTGCCCTTCCTTCAGCTTTGCCACCAGCGTTTCCGCCTTTTGCTGTTCGTTGTGGTCGTGCAAAGCAAACAGGCGGGCGTTGATGGCAAAATGCTGGAGCAGCAGACCAGTATGACGCGTATCCTCTGCGGCAATAAGATCGACATCCTGCAATACGGCGAGCGCACGTTGCGTAATATCAGCCAAATTGCCGATGGGAGTCGGTACAATGTACAGCTGACCGTGAGAATTATCCGCCGATTGGTGTTGTTTCATTGTTTAGTCCGTATTGCCGATTTAATATTGAGCATCGAATAAAAATATCACTGGATACAGTATGGTACCGTCAACGTTTCTTCGTTCGAAAGCCGCTCGCGGCCTGCCGGTCGTTCTGGCGGCCCTGTTCTTCGCTGGTTGTGGCACACAAACGCCGAATCAGAGCACGGCCCACCTTGAGGGGACAGCGCAGGCTGATTCCGGCTATTACCTGCAGCAGATGCAGCAAAGCTCAGATGATAGCAAGACCAACTGGCAATTACTCGCCATTCGTGCCCTGCTGAAAGAAGGTAAAAGCCAGCAGGCGATGGAGCTGTTCAACCAGCTACCGCAAGAAATGAGCGATGCGCAGCGGCGCGAGCAGTCGCTGCTGGCGGTTGAAATCAAGCTGGCGCAGCAAGATTATCCGGGAGCGCAGGCGCTGCTCGGCAAGCTCAGCTCGGGTGATTTCGATAAAAATCAGCAGGCCCGATTCTGGCAGGCACAGATCGCCGCCCAGCAGGGTAAACCTTCACTGGCGTTACTGCGCGCGCTGATCGCCCAGGAGCCGCTGCTGGCGGCGCAAGAAAAGCAGGCGAATATCGATGCAACCTGGCAGGCGCTGTCGTCAATGACGCCGGAACAGGCGCAGACGCTGGTGATTAACGCCGATGAAAACGTTCTGCAAGGCTGGCTCGATCTCCAGCGCATCTGGTTTGATAACCGTAGCGATCCAGACATGATGAAAGCCGGTATCGCCGACTGGCAGAAGCGCTATCCGCAAAATCCCGGGGCGAAAATGTTGCCGTCCCAGCTGGTTAACGTGCAGAAATTTACCCCGGCCTCTACCAATAAAATTGCCCTGCTGCTGCCGCTAAACGGTCAGGCTGCCGTTTATGGTCGCACCATTCAGCAAGGGTTTGAAGCGGCGAAAAACGGCACGGCGGTGGTTAGCGGTAGCGCCGTGCCCGCGCAAATGGCGCAGGCCGCTTCCGTATCTACCGAGAGCAACGTGGTCAGCCCGTCCCAGGCGGAAGTGAACGACCTCACCACCGCCCAGCAGCAACCGGTGCAGGCTCCGGGTAACGAAGCCGCAACGCCCGTACAAGCACCGGGCAACGAAGCGGCTGCGCAGGTACAGACACCGGGCAATGATGCCGTGACGCCAGCTAACGAAACGACCGCGCCGGTTCAGGCGCAGGGTAACGATGCCAGCGTGTCGGCTCCGCAGAGTGACGCGGTGACTGCCGCGCCGCAAACTGCCGCCGCGCCTGCCAGCCCTTCGGCAGAGCTGAAAATCTACGATACCACTTCGCAGCCGCTTAGCCAGATCCTCGCCCAGGTTCAGCAGGACGGGACCAGCATCGTGGTTGGCCCGCTGCTGAAAAATAACGTTGAAGAGCTGATGAGCAGCAATACACCGCTGAACGTGCTGGCGCTTAACCAGCCGGAAGCCGTGCAGAATCGCCCTAATATCTGCTACTTTGCGCTCTCCCCGGAAGATGAAGCTCGCGACGCCGCGCGCCATATCCATCAGCAGGGCAAGCAGTCTCCGCTGTTGCTGGTGCCGCGTAGCGCCCTTGGCGATCGCGTTACCGCAGCGTTTGCCGATGAGTGGCAGAAACAGGGCGGTGGCACGGTACTGGAGCAGAAGTTTGGTTCCGCTTCTGAATTGCGTATGGGGATCAACGGCGGCTCTGGTATCGCGTTAACCGGCACACCGGTGACCAACAGTCAGCCGCAGGCCGTAACGGTGGGTGGCCTGACCATCCCGGCTCCGCCAACCGACGCGGAAATCTCCGGCGGGCGCGTGGATGCGGCCTATATTCTCGCCACCCCGGAAGAGATCGCCTTCATCAAGCCAATGATTGCCATGCGTAACGGCAGCCAGAGTGGAACCACGCTTTACGCCAGCTCCCGCAGCGCGCAGGGTACGGCAGGCCCGGATTTCCGCCTTGAAATGGAAGGACTGCAATTTAGCGAAATCCCGATGCTGGCGGGCAGTAACCCGGCGCTGATGCAGCAGGCGCTGGCAGCGGTGCATAACGACTACTCGCTGGCGCGTCTGTACGCGATGGGTGCGGATGCCTGGTCGCTGGCTAACCACTTCTCGCAGATGCGTCAGGTGCAGGGCTTTGAACTTAGCGGCAATACCGGCGATCTGACCGCCAGCAGCGATTGTGTGATTAACAGGAAGTTATCATGGCTCAAATACCAGCAGGGACAGATCGTGGCGGCGAACTAACCCGCAAAAAGACCGGCGACGCGTGGGAACAAAAAGCGCGTCGCTGGCTGGAAAGTCAGGGACTCCGCTTTGTCGCCGCCAATGTGCGAATGCGCGGCGGCGAGATCGACCTGATCATGCGTGACGGTCCGGTAACGGTCTTCGTTGAAGTTCGTTACCGCCGCAACACCTTTTACGGCGGCGCGGCGGCCAGCGTGAGCCGGAGCAAGCAACATAAATTATTACAGACCGCCCGCTGGTGGCTCGCGCGCCAGAATGGGAGTTTTGATACTGTGGATTGCCGGTTTGATGTGATAGCCTGCGACGGCAGTGACATCGAATGGCTTAAAAACGCCTTTGGCGAATAAACCTGATATTTAAGGGATAACGTGCTCGAACGAATTAAAGTTTGCTTCACTGAAAGCATTCAGACTCAAATTGCGGCGGCGGAAGCGCTGCCTGACGCTATCTCTCGTGCCGCCATGACGCTGGTTCAGTCGCTGCTTAACGGCAACAAAATTCTCTGCTGTGGCAACGGCACCTCGGCCGCCAACGCACAGCATTTTGCTGCCAGCATGATTAACCGCTTCGAAACGGAGCGTCCGGGTTTACCGGCGATGGCACTTAATACCGATAACGTGGTCTTAACCGCGATTGCTAACGATCGTTTGCACGATGAAATCTACGCCAAGCAGGTCCGGGCGCTCGGTCATGCCGGAGATGTGTTGCTGGCTATTTCAACGCGCGGCAATAGCCGTGACATTGTGAAGGCGGTTGAAGCTGCCGTGACGCGCGATATGACCATTGTCGCCCTGACCGGCTACGACGGCGGCGAGTTAGCCGGGCTGCTGGGACCGCAGGATGTGGAAATTCGCATTCCGTCTCACCGCAGCGCACGTATTCACGAAATGCATATGTTAACGGTCAACTGTCTGTGCGATCTGATTGATAATACGCTATTTCCTCACCAGGACGATTAAGGAGTACACATGAAGGCATTTTCGCCCCTCGCAGTCCTTATTTCCGCGCTGCTTTTGCAGGGTTGCGTTGCTGCGGCGGTTGTCGGCACCGCCGCCGTTGGTACAAAAGCGGCAACCGATCCCCGCACCGTGGGCACTCAGGTGGATGATGGAACGCTGGAACTCCGCGTGAACAGCGCGCTGGCAAAAGATCAGCAAATTAAGAAAGAAACGCGCATCAACGTCACCGCGTATCAGGGTAAAGTGCTGCTGGTGGGTCAGTCGCCGAACAGCGAACTGTCATCACGTGCGAAACAGATTGCCGTCGGCGTTGATGGCGCAACGGAAGTGTTTAATGAAATCCGTCAGGGCGCGCCTATCGGCCTCGGCACGGCATCAAACGATACCTGGATCACCACCAAAGTCCGTTCACAGCTGTTGGGCAGCGATCAGGTGAAATCCTCTAACGTGAAGGTGACGACCGAAAACGGCGAGGTGTTCCTGATGGGTCTGGTGACCGACCGGGAAGCCAAAGCGGCGGCGGATATGGCCAGCCGGGTGAGCGGCGTGAAACACGTCACCACCGCGTTTACCTTTATCAAGTAATGCAATATTGCCCGGCAGCGTCTGCCGGGCATTTCTCACAGTAACGCCAGCCCGCCAACTATCGCCCCGCCCAGCGCCACCAGCCCGCCGGTCAGCCACAGAGCTTTTGCCGGGAACGCTTTACGCAGCATCACCAGCGACGGCAGACTCACCGCCGGCAGCGTCATCAGCAATGCCAGCGCCGGAGCCGTGCCCATTCCCGCCAGCATCATGGTCTGCACGATGGGAATTTCAGCGGCGGTCGGGATCACAAACAGGCATCCGGCAACCGCCATCGCCACTACCCAGAACAGCGTATTATCGACCACGCCTTCGGTATGCGGGAACAGCCAGACGCGCGCTGCGCCCAAAACCAGCACCGCCAGAATATAAACCGGGATTGTATTCCAGAACAGCGTCCACAACGCGCGGCCCCAGCGGGTGAAGAAACTGCCCTGCACCGTGGCAGATTCAATCTCAACCGTGGCGGTCTGTACGGTATCTTTTACCAGCCGTTGCACCAGCGAGGCGATAATCAGCACCATCGCCAGACCCGCAACCAGGCGGATCAGCGCAAACTGCCAGCCGAGCACAAAGCCCATAAACACCAGCGTGGCGGGATTCAGCAGCGGATTGCCCATCCAGAACGCCAGCGCGCCACCCATTGACACCTGCTGACGACGCAAACCGGCAGTAACCGGCGCTGCGCAGCAGGAACACATCATGCCCGGCAAAGAGAACAGCGTCCCCAGCAAAGTGCCCTGAAAACGCGGCTGACCGAGGGTGCGCATCAGCCAGTTACGCGGGATCAGCACTTGCACCAGCGATCCGAGGATCACCCCCAGCACGGCGGCTTTCCACACCGCCAAAAAATAGACCAGCGCGTAATCCCACGCCGCCCGAAGCGGGCTGGCATCCGCCTGCGCCAGAATAGATTTACCGATGCTGTGGGTTTCGGCGGCGGTAAAGGCTTTCCCGTAATAGGGCTGCCATTTCACATACCACAGGCCAACAATAACGACGAGAAAGAAAAGCGCGGGCTTCCACCACTGACGTGACGGTGCCAATTGAGATGAAGACTGACCAGTCATAGCATTCCCCGGAAGTATTATGGTTTTTAATAAACCGGGGAATAGTACGCCGGGTAAGTTATTTATGGAAATTATTAATCAGTTTCACGCGCAGCAATTTCCCGTAATTGCACAGATGACAAAATCGTCACCGGCTCCGCGTTTTCTGCCAGCGCTTCGCGCAGTAAAGCCCGCGCAACGTCTTTCGCTTCGATCGATTTCAGGTTGCCCGGCAGCAGCCTGAAGATTGGCGCGAGCAGCGATTCATTTATCCGGTGCTTCTCGCGATCGCCCAGTAGCATTGACGGACGGGCGATCGTCAGGCGCGGCCACCGCTGGGCGATCAGCGCCTCTTCCATCTTGCCCTTTACCCGGTTATAGAAAAAGGGCGAGGCGGTGCTGGCCCCCATCGCGCTGACCACCAGCATGTGCGTGGCACCCAGCCGCTGCCCGGTGAGCGCGGTATCTATCACCAGCGTATAATCTGCATGAATGAAAGCCTCTTTTGTACCCGCTTCCCGACGGGTGGTGCCGAGACAGCAAAAAACGATATCCAGCGGCCCGGTCACCTGCGCCAGCGCATCGGTGAGCTGCGGATCAACCGGATTAAACACCCCGGAGATATCGTTGAGCGGACGTCGCGTTGGCGCAGCAATACCCGTAATGCGCGGTTCCTGAATTAACATCCGCAATAACCGATCGCCCACCAGCCCGGTCGCGCCGGTGATTAAAACCTGACTCATGATCTTCTCCCCTCGTTATGCAGATTTGTCCGTGTTGCATTCTCGCGGGTCTGCACCACACTTAAACGTCTACGGTAAGTATTTACCAATTGCCAGCACAACGGAGGAAACATGGGCAAGAAAATAGCGGTCCTGATCACCGACGAGTTCGAAGATTCAGAATTCACCTCTCCGGCAGAGGCTTACAAAAAAGCCGGGCATGAGGTGATTACGATTGAAAAAGAAGCCGGTAAAACGGTGAAGGGCAAGCAGGGCGAAGCTAACGTCAAGATTGATAAAAGCATTGATGAGGTCAGCCCGGCAGAGTTTGATGCGCTGTTGTTGCCTGGCGGACATTCACCCGATTCACTGCGCGGCGATGAGCGCTTTGTCACCTTTACCCGCGATTTCGTTAACAGCGGCAAGCCGGTATTCGCCATCTGCCATGGGCCACAGCTGTTGATCAGCGCCGAAGTGGTGCGCGGCCGTAAACTGACGGCGGTGAAGCCTATCGTCATCGACGTGAAAAACGCCGGAGCGGAATTCTTCGATCAGGAAGTGGTGGTGGACAACGACCAACTGGTCACCAGCCGGACGCCGGACGATCTGCCCGCCTTTAACCGCGAAGCGCTACGCCTGCTCGGAGCCTGACGCACGCTGCCAGTGATGTTTTTTGCCGAAACCTAAAGTGTTATCGGTGAACTTCAGCTCGTCAGGGCGGATCTCCCAGACAGGCGCAGACATCGCTCTGGCAACCGGAAAGCGATGGTTATAGCGTGCGCGCATGACCTCGCTTTCCTCCCCTTCAAGCCTGCGGATCTCTCCTTTAAACTGCACGCCCCGAATCAAGGCCACGGTTTTCGGCTGACCGTTAACCGTTCCGGCAACCTGCGCGCGCGCCCCTGACATTTGCGCATGGCGGGTGGTATCTTCAGTCAGCAGATAAAACACGACGTTTTGCGGATCGTAAATATAGAAGGCGTTCGCGCACCACAGTTCATCATTACGGGCGACGCACCAGGTGATGACATGCTGCTTTGCCAGCCAGCGGCTGATGACGGCAAGCGTTTCCATCCGACCTCTCCCTTATGTTATGGTGCGCTCACCTTAACATACAGACTGCGAACCGTGTGCTGGTATCTCTATCTTATCCGAATGGAAAATAACGCGCTTTACACCGGGATTACTACCGATGTTGAGCGGCGTTTTGTACAGCATCAGACGGGAAAAGGGGCGAAAGCGCTGCGCGGCAAAGGTGAGCTGACGCTGGCCTTTTTTGCTGCCGCAGGCGAGCGCTCGCAGGCGTTGCGCCTTGAATATCGGGTAAAACAGCTGACGAAGCGCCAGAAAGAGCGCCTCGTTGCCGGAGAGATCCTGTTAACCAGCCTGCTTAAAAGCGATTAAAGTGCTCGTGATACTCCACCAGCCCATGAACGTTGTCGAGGGCGTTGTCCGCCAGACGATGAACCTGAAACGCGGCTTCGCATCCCGGCCAGCGGCAGCGCAGGTCGTAACGGGCGCAGGTTTCAAATCCCAGACGGCTGTAGAACGCCGGATCGCCCAGCGCCACCACGGCGGCGTAGCCAAATTCATTGAGCGAATCCAGCCCTTCGTACACCAGTTGACGTGCCAGTCCCTGGCCCCGCCAGGCTTCATCCACCGCCAGCGGTGCCAGCCCGACCCACTGCAAATCTTCGCCTTCAACATCTACCGGGCTGAAGGCCACGTAACCGACGATCTGTCCTTCGTCATCGGTCGCCACCAGTCCCAGCGTTAGCAAGCCGTCTTCACGCAGATCGTGAATCAGACTGGCTTCGGCATCGCGGTTAAAGGAACGGCGCAGCAGGGCGTCAATCCCTGGCGCATCGATTGGAATTTCAACGCGAATCAGCATGGCTCACCTACTACTCTGTTTGTGTTTTCCGGCGGCGTTTTAAGCCCCGCCTCAACAAAGTCTGCCAGTTGCAGCAGCACGATCCGCAACGCTTTTGGCATCTGCTCCAGCTCAATGGCATCCATCAGGTTTTTTACGTATAGCCCAAGCTCGGTGTCGCCTTCAATCACCAGCCGACGCTGGAAAAACAGCGTATCGGGATCCTGGCGGCGCGCAACGATCATCAGGAGATCGCTGGCATCCGCGCTGAAGCTGACGTCCGCCTGCGCCGAATCACTGACGATCAGACGCTCATTCGCAACGGAGGTGTACCATCTGAGGCCGATATCGCGCACCTCAATGCTCAGCCAGCGACCGTCGAGGAACTCCAGCTCCCCGTCTGCCAGCGCCTGGCGGAATTGCCAGCTAAGGACCTGCTCCAGAACCTGACGCTTCAGGGCAAAGGGCGTCAGCTTCACGGGCACACTCATCAGAGACGGGCCAAGGTGAACCAGGCGTGAACGCAGTTTATCCAACACGAGCTTTACTCCCTCATTTCAATGATTCAACCATTCTGCCATATCAGATAAACGACATGGTGGCGTAAATCAACAATTACGTTATGCAGACGTTATTATTGGAGTCATCAATACGCGATTAACTGCCTCAAATCAAAAATTGTCGCGGTCAGGTTAATTAAACTCCCAGTTCGTTAACAATTTGCGCTCCATTGGGGCGCAACGTTCAGGAAATTTTATGGAGCTTCTCTGTCCCGCTGGCAATCTCCCGGCGCTTAAAGCGGCTATTGAGAACGGCGCTGACGCTGTATATATCGGGCTAAAAGATGACACCAACGCCCGTCATTTTGCCGGTCTTAACTTTACCGAGAAAAAATTACAGGAAGCCGTCAGCTTTGTGCATCAGCATCGCCGTAAGCTGCACATCGCCATTAATACTTTTGCCCACCCGGATGGTTATGCCCGCTGGCAGCGGGCGGTGGATATGGCTGCACAGCTGGGTGCCGATGCGCTAATCCTCGCCGATCTCGCCATGCTTGAGTATGCCGCAGAACGTTATCCACATATTGAGCGCCATGTCTCAGTCCAGGCGTCAGCCACTAATGAAGAGGCGATCCGTTTCTATCACCGTCATTTTGACGTAGCCCGGGTGGTGCTGCCACGCGTGCTGTCCATTCATCAGGTCAAACAGCTTGCCCGCGTCACGCCGGTTCCGCTGGAGGTGTTTGCCTTTGGCAGCCTGTGCATCATGGCGGAAGGCCGCTGCTATCTCTCGTCTTACTTAACCGGGGAATCACCTAATACGGTAGGTGCCTGCTCCCCTGCCCGCTTTGTACGCTGGCAGCAAACGCCGCAGGGCCTGGAATCACGCCTGAATGAAGTGCTGATTGATCGCTATCAGGACGGTGAAAACGCGGGCTACCCGACGCTGTGCAAGGGGCGCTATCTGGTGGATGGCGAGCGCTATCACGCGCTGGAGGAGCCGACCAGCCTTAATACGCTGGAACTGCTGCCGGAACTGCTGGCGGCCAATATCGCCTCGGTAAAAATTGAGGGACGCCAGCGTAGCCCGGCTTACGTCAGCCAGGTGGCGAAAGTCTGGCGGCAGGCTATCGACCGCTGCATGGCTTCGCCGCAGGATTTTGTCCCGCAACGCGCATGGATGGACACGCTCGGCGCAATGTCCGAAGGCACCCAGACCACGCTTGGCGCGTACCACCGTAAATGGCAGTAGGAAATCACATGAAATATTCACTGGGACCGGTGCTGTATTACTGGTCAAAAGAGACGCTGGAAGAGTTCTACCAGCAGGCCGCCACCAGCAGCGCGGATACGGTCTATCTGGGCGAAGCGGTGTGCAGCAAGCGCCGGGCCACCAAAGTGGGCGACTGGCTGGATATGGCTAAAGCGCTGGCGGGCAGCGGCAAACAGGTGGTGCTTTCCACCCTCGCGCTGGTCCAGGCCTCATCAGAGCTGAACGAACTGAAGCGCTATGTCGATAACGGCGATTTTTTACTGGAAGCCAGCGATCTCGGCGTGGTCAATCTGTGCGCAGAGCGCAAACTGCCGTTTGTTGCCGGGCACGCGCTTAATTGCTACAACGCGGTAACGCTGCGCCTGCTGTTAAAACAGGGGATGGTGCGCTGGTGTATGCCGGTGGAACTGTCCCGCGACTGGCTGATCAATCTGCTTGGTCAGTGCGACGAGCTGGGCATTCGTCAGCAGTTTGAAGTGGAGGTGCTCAGCTACGGTCATCTGCCGCTGGCGTACTCTGCACGCTGCTTTACCGCGCGCTCGGAGGATCGCCCGAAGGACGAGTGCGAAACCTGTTGCATCAAGTACCCTAACGGGCGCAGCGTGCTGTCGCAGGAAAATCAGCAGGTGTTTGTGCTTAACGGCATTCAGACCATGAGCGGCTATGTTTATAACCTCGGCAATGAGCTGACCTCAATGCAGGGGCTGGTAGATATGGTGCGTCTGTCGCCGCTGGGCACAGAGACGTTTGCCATGCTGGACGCCTTCCGCGCCAATGAAACCGGGGCCGCGCCGCTGCCGCTTACCGCCCACAGCGACTGTAACGGCTACTGGAAACGGCTGGCGGGACTGGAACTGGCGTAAAAAAGCTCACTTTGTTAACAACTATAATTAAATCTTAATGCAGTATTAAAAGATTAACGGGTAACAAAGTGAGCCGCTATGACTGATAAACATATTCCTTTTTCGGTGCTGGATCTGGCACCGATCCCGCAAGGCTCCTCTGCCGGAGAAGCCTTCTCTCATTCGCTGGCGCTGGCGCAGTTGGCTGAAAAGCGCGGCTATCATCGCTACTGGCTGGCAGAGCACCATAATATGACCGGGATTGCCAGCGCCGCCACGTCAGTGCTGATTGGCTATCTCGCCGCCAACACCACCACCCTGCATCTGGGATCTGGCGGTGTGATGCTGCCTAACCATTCTCCGCTGGTGATTGCTGAACAGTTCGGCACGCTAAATACGCTGTATCCGGGACGTATTGATTTGGGGCTGGGCCGCGCGCCGGGCAGCGATCAGCGCACAATGATTGCGCTGCGCCGCCATATGAGTGGCGATATTGATAATTTCCCGCGCGATGTGAATGAGCTGGTGGAATGGTTTGACGCCCGCGATCCGAATCCGCACGTCCGCCCGGTTCCGGGCTACGGCGAAAAGATCCCGGTCTGGCTGCTGGGCTCCAGCCTCTACAGTGCGCAGCTCGCCGCCCAGCTTGGCCTGCCGTTCGCTTTCGCATCGCACTTCGCGCCGGATATGCTGTTCCAGGCGTTGCATCTTTATCGCACCCACTTTAAGCCTTCTGCGCGGCTGGAAAAACCGTACGCGATGGTATGCATTAATATCGTCACCGCCGACAGTAACCGCGACGCGGAGTTTCTGTTTACCTCCATGCAGCAGGCGTTTGTGAAGCTGCGCCGGGGCGAGACGGGCCAGCTTCCGCCGCCGATTGAGAACATGGACAGCTTCTGGTCGCCGTCCGAGCAGTACGGTGTGCAGCAGGCGCTGAGCATGTCGCTGGTGGGCGATAAAGCAAAAGTCCGCCACGGCCTGCAATCTATCCTGCGAGAAACCGAGGCGGATGAAATTATGGTTAACGGACAGATTTTCGATCATCAGGCGCGACTGCATTCGTTCGACCTGGCGATGGAGGTCAAAGAAGAGCTGTTTAGCTGATTTTATAGCGCCGGTTTTCGACCTCCACGGTGGGAGGTCGGCGGTTTTTTCCTGCAGTTGCTGGCGGTCGGCGATGATAAAGCGACCGCCAGAGCCTGTCTGGCAAAGATTTTCGGCTTACTGGTATACCGGCAGTAGATTAAAGCTCGATAAAATATGTACCAGCGCGTTGCCAATGCCAAAGACCAGAATTAACACAATCATTGGCTTGCCGCCCCAGACGCGGAATGTTGGGCTGCCGAAGCGTTTACGCGAGGCGTTCGCCAGCAATGCAGGAACAATTGCTGCCCAGATGGTTGCCGCCAGACCCGCATAGCCAATGGCATAGAGAAAACCGTTCGGCCACAGCAGGCCGCCAATAACGGGCGGGGTAAAGGTCAGCAGCGCGGTTTTAAACCGTCCGGATGCAGAGTCATCAAAGCCAAACAGATCTGCCAGGTAATCAAACAGTCCCAGCGTGACGCCGAGGAAGGAGCTGGCCACCGCGAAGTTGGAGAAAATAACCAGCAGCAGATCCAGACTGCGGCTGTTCAGCACGCCGCTTAATGCCCCGACCAGCACATCAATATTGCCGCCCTTTGCGGCGATATCAATAAACTGCGGGCGCGGGATGTTGCCCATCGTCCCCAGCAGCCAGATGATATAAAGCGCCAGCGCCAGCAGCGTGCCGTAAATCAGGCACTTCGCAATCGTGCGCGGATCTTTACCGTAATACTTCATCAGACTCGGCACGTTGCCATGATAACCAAACGAGGCCAGGCAGAACGGCAGCGTCATCAGCAGATACGGGCTGTAGGAAGCATGGCTTTCGGCAACGTTAAACAGCGTGGCGGGTTCAACATGCCCCAGCAGGCTGCCGAAAGTCAGGAAGAACGTAATGACCTTCGCGCCCAGCACAATCGCCGTCATGCGGCTGACCGCGCGAGTGGAGAGCCACACCACAAACGCCACCAGCAGCGCGAAAGCAAAACCGGCCGCCCGTGCCGGAACATTCAGCGACATCTCCGCAAAGGTGTGATGCAAAATCGAACCGCTGGCGGAGATATAAGCGTAGGTCAGAATATAAAGTACAAAGGCGATGGACACGCCGTTGACCAGATTCCAGCCTTTGCCGAGCAGGTCTTTGGTCAGGGTATCGAAGCTCGCGCCGATGCGATAGTTAAGGTTGGCCTCAAGGATCATCAGCCCGGAATGCAGCATACAAAACCAGGTAAAGACCAGCGCCGCCAGCGACCAGAAGAACCACGCGCCGGACATGACTACCGGCAGAGAGAACATTCCCGCGCCAATAATTGTGCCGCCGATGATCACCACGCCGCTGAACAGCGAAGGTGTCGATTGTGTGGTAATAAGCGTAGCCATCTGGTTTTTTCTCCGTTAAAAATTACTACTCCTGGTGAAGTGTGTTGCACTGTACCAGTACATGAGTACAAATGGAATAAAAAAAGCCCCGATTGTTCAGACCGGGGCTGTACAGATTACTTTACATAATCAGCGTTGATTATGCATCGCCACCGAAACGACGACGGCTGGAAGACTCGTCACGGCGCGGTGCAGAATCATCACGACGCGGAGCGCGCGCCTGACCTTCACGACGCTCGCCGCTAAAACGACGACCTTCAGGACGGGCCGCACCTTCACGACGCTCGCCACCGAAGCTACGACCTTCACCGCGACCGCCTTCACGACGTTCGCCGCTAAAGCGACCACCGCCACGACGCTCACCACCGGTATGCGGTTGCGCATCGCCGAGCAGCTGCATGTTCATCGGCTTGTTCAGGATGCGGGTGCGCGTAAAGTGCTGTAATACGTCGCCCGGCATACCTTTCGGCAGCTCGATAGTGGAGTGGGAAGCAAACAGCTTAATGTTGCCGATGTAACGGCTGCTGATGTCGCCTTCGTTAGCAATCGCGCCAACGATATGACGCACTTCAACGCCGTCATCACGACCCACTTCAATGCGGTAAAGCTGCATATCGCCAGCGTCACGACGTTCACGACGCGGACGATCTTCGCCACTACGTTCTGGGCGCGGGCCACGATCGTTACGATCGCCACGCGGAGCGCGATCATCACGGTCACGGAATTCGCGCTTAGGACGCATCGGAGCATCCGGCGGAACGATCAGAGTACGTTCGCCCTGCGCCATTTTCAGCAGCGCAGCAGCCAGCGTTTCAAGATCCAGCTCTTCGCCTTCAGCGGTCGGCTGGATTTTCGCCAGCAGCGCACGGTACTGATCCAGATCGCTGCTTTCAAGCTGCTGCTGAACTTTGGCAGCAAATTTTTCCAGACGGCGTTTACCCAGCAGATCGGCGTTCGGCAGTTCGACTTCCGGGATGGTCAGCTTCATGGTGCGTTCGATGTTGCGCAGCAGACGACGTTCGCGGTTTTCAACGAACAGCAGCGCGCGGCCAGCACGACCGGCACGACCAGTACGGCCGATACGGTGAACGTAAGACTCGGAGTCCATCGGGATGTCGTAGTTAACGACCAGGCTGATACGCTCAACGTCCAGGCCACGGGCCGCAACGTCGGTCGCGATCAGAATGTCCAGACGACCGTCTTTCAGGCGCTCCAGAGTCTGCTCACGCAGGGCCTGGTTCATGTCACCGTTCAGCGCAGCGCTGTTATAGCCGCTACGCTCCAGCGCTTCAGCCACTTCCAGGGTCGCATTTTTGGTGCGAACGAAGATGATCGCCGCATCAAAATCTTCTGCTTCCAGGAAACGCACCAGCGCTTCATTTTTACGCATACCCCAGACAGTCCAGTAGCTCTGGCTGATGTCCGGGCGAGTAGTGACGCTGGACTGAATGCGCACTTCCTGCGGCTCTTTCATAAAGCGGCGGGTAATGCGACGAATCGCTTCGGGCATAGTTGCGGAGAACAGCGCGGTCTGATGTTCAGCCGGGATCTGCGCCATGATAGTTTCAACGTCTTCGATGAAACCCATGCGCAGCATTTCGTCAGCTTCATCCAGTACCAGACCACTCAGGTTGGACAGGTTCAGCGTACCGCGTTTCAGGTGATCCAGCAGACGTCCCGGCGTACCGACAACGATCTGTGGCCCCTGGCGCAGAGCGCGGAGCTGCACGTCATAACGCTGGCCACCGTAAAGGGCTACCACGTTCACGCCGTGCATGTGTTTAGAGAAATCCGTCATTGCTTCAGCAACCTGAACCGCCAGTTCGCGGGTCGGTGCCAGCACCAGAATTTGCGGTGCTTTCAGGTCAGGATCAAGGTTTTGCAGCAGCGGTAAAGAGAACGCTGCGGTTTTGCCGCTACCCGTCTGGGCCATACCCAGAACATCACGACCGCCCAGCAGGTGAGGAATACACTCTGCCTGGATTGGAGATGGTTTTTCGTAACCCAGATCGTTAAGGGCTTCAAGGATAGGAGCCTTAAGCCCCAGATCTGCAAAAGTGGTTTCGAATTCAGCCATGTAGTACAAGTGCCTCGATATTAATGGCGGCCAGTCTACATAACTCATCATGAAAATTTTCAGCAGTTTTCATTGAAAAGTGTGAACCGGCTCAAAGTAGGTGTATTAACGAACAACAACGCCCTCACCCGCTAAGATGATGGCTAGTAAAAAATTACGGGCTGATGTGTGTTCGTCAGCTATTGCTGGTCCGATTCTGCCAGGTTGTCTTGTTCCTGGCCCAGGAGCGATAATTCCAACAATGCGTATCGGTGCTCAACGAAGTTATGTACGTTGTTAGCAACCGCCAGTTTGAACAGTGCCGTAGCGCTGTCCCTGTCCCCCAGACTTAGGTAGTACTTACCTAAATAGAAGTTGGTTTCACTGAGATGCTCAGCGAGCGAGGTGTTATCCGTTGCGTCCGCCTTCAGGCGTTCCATTAACGTTGCTTCGTTAATGTTGCCCAGGTAGAACTCGACAATGTTCCATCCCCATTGTTCTCTGTCCGACTTCTCGAAGCGTTGGTGTAACGCTTCTTTGGCCCGCTTCTCATCAAGCTTCTGCTCGACAAAGTAAAGCCACAGGCTGCGGAAAGGATCGTTGGGATCGTCTTGATAAAACGCCAGCAGATCATCTTGCGCTAACTTGTCGCGACCGCCGTAATACAGGGCGATACCACGATTCAAGTACGCGTAATTGTAAGTTGGATCAAGCTCAAGTACAGAATCAAACGCTTCATAGGCGGCATCATAACTGCCTGCCTGCGTTAAATATATGCCTAAGTAATTGAATACTTCAGGCATATCAGGTCTTATTGCCAGCGCTTGTGAAAAATCATTTCGCGCTAAGGCCCTCAGACCGAGACTATCATACAACACTCCGCGCTCATATAAAAGCTGCGCGCGTTCGTCATCGGATAAAGCCCGACTGGCAAGAATTTGTTCCATACGTGCCAGAATCACTTCCTGCTGTAAAGTCGGTTGCAATGGTACTGCGAGGACTTCACTTTTACGCCAGCTGGAGCTGTTGCATCCTGCAAGCGTAAGAGCTGTTGCCACGAAACACCAGCGCAAAAAAGGCTTCATTTCCCACTCCCGAAGACAACAAAAGGATGAACGTCCTGTTCCCCGGTTGCAAACAAGGCGTCCAGCCAGTGAATACGCCCTCTGCCGAAGCAGAGGGCAATGGCAACCTTACTCGCCCTGTTCAGCAGCCGGAGCTTCCGGCGCGCTTGCAGGTGCAGACTGCTCGGTCGCTTCTTTGATGCTCAGACGGATACGGCCCTGGCGATCAACTTCCAGAACTTTCACCGGTACTTCCTGATTCATTTGCAGATAGTCGGTCACTTTCTCAACGCGCTTATCAGCGATCTGCGAGATGTGAACCAGACCTTCTTTACCGCCGCCGATGGCAACAAACGCGCCAAAGTCAACGATACGGGTCACTTTACCATTGTAGATACGACCCACTTCGATTTCTGCCGTGATCTCTTCGATACGACGAATCGCGTGTTTCGCTTTGTCGCCGTCGGTCGCTGCGATTTTCACGGTACCGTCATCTTCGATTTCGATGGTGGTGCCGGTTTCTTCAGTTAGCGCACGGATCACAGAACCGCCTTTACCGATAACGTCTTTGATCTTGTCCGGGTTGATCTTGATGGTGTGGATACGCGGTGCGAATTCAGAGATATCGCCGCGCGGCGCGTTAATCGCCTGTTCCATCACGCCCAGGATGTGCAGACGTGCACCTTTCGCCTGATTCAGCGCAACCTGCATGATCTCTTTGGTGATACCTTCAATTTTGATATCCATCTGCAACGCAGAGATACCGTCGCGGGAACCCGCCACTTTGAAGTCCATGTCGCCAAGGTGATCTTCGTCGCCCAGAATGTCAGACAGCACAACAAAGTTGTCGCCTTCTTTCACCAGACCCATTGCGATACCTGCAACGGCGGCTTTGATCGGTACGCCTGCGTCCATCAGCGCCAGAGAAGCGCCACACACGGAAGCCATTGACGAAGAGCCGTTAGACTCCGTGATTTCAGAAACCACACGCACGGTGTACGGGAATTTATCAGCTTCCGGCATTACAGCCAGCACGCCGCGTTTCGCCAGACGACCGTGACCAATTTCACGACGCTTCGGCGAACCTACCATGCCGGTTTCCCCGACAGAGTACGGAGGGAAGTTGTAGTGGAACAGGAAGGTGTCGGTACGCTCACCCATCAGTTCGTCCAGGGTCTGTGCATCACGCGCGGTACCCAGAGTGGCGGTGACCAGCGCCTGCGTTTCACCACGGGTGAACAGCGCGGAACCGTGAGTACGCGGCAGCACGCCGGTGCGCACGTCCAGACCACGGATCATGTCTTTTTCGCGACCGTCAATACGCGGCTCGCCTGCCAGTACGCGGCTACGAACAACGTTTTTCTCGATAGCGTGCAGGATTTCACCCAGTTCGTTAGCGTCCAGGGATTCATCTTCAGCAACCAGCGCGGCAATAGCGTCAGATTTGATTGCATCAACCTGCGCATAACGTTCTTGCTTGTCGGTGATACGGTAAGCATCGCTCAGACGGGATTCTGCCAGCGCGGCAACGCGTGCATTCAGCGCGTCGTTGACGACTTCCGGCTGCCAGTCCCAGCGCGGTTTGCCCGCTTCTTTTACCAGGTCGTTGATATTCTGGATAACAATCTGCTGCTGCTCGTGGCCGAATACTACCGCACCCAGCATCACGTCTTCGCTCAGCAGTTCGGCTTCGGATTCAACCATCAGAACAGCGGCTTCAGTACCGGCAACAACCAGATCCAGTTTGCTGGTTTTCAGCTCGTCCTGGGTCGGGTTCAGCACGTACTGGTCATTAATGTAACCTACGCGTGCCGCACCGATTGGGCCATTGAACGGGATACCGGACAGGGACAGCGCAGCGGAAGCACCGATCATCGCGACGATGTCAGGGTTAACCTGCGGGTTTACGGAAACTACGGTCGCGATAACCTGAACTTCGTTAACGAAGCCTTCCGGGAATAGCGGGCGAACCGGGCGGTCAATCAGACGCGCGATCAGCGTTTCGCCTTCGCTTGGACGGCCTTCACGACGGAAGAAGCTGCCCGGGATACGACCAGCAGCGTAGGTACGCTCCTGATAGTTTACAGTCAGCGGGAAGAAATCCTGGCCTGGCTTCGCTTTTTTCTGACCAACAACGGTAACAAATACCGCAGTGTCATCCATGCTAACCATAACGGCAGCCGTCGCCTGACGCGCCATCATGCCAGTTTCCAGCGTAACGGTATGCTGACCGTACTGGAATTTACGAACGATCGGATTAAGCAAAATAATATCCTTTCCAATTTTTGACGACACAACGCTGTGCCGCCGTTAACACCCGATCTTCAGCGCATCCTCGCGACTAATGACAACCCTAACCCGCTCTTACGGGTGAAGCCTCTCATTAGCCGCGCGAACCTCTGCGACGGAAGATCATTCATAGCAACAATACATTAGTTTCCAGCGAATTGCTGCGGTCTGGTTGAAAAAAGGGGCCGTAAGGCCCCTTTTCTGAAACTCGCAAGAATTAGCGACGCAGGCCCAGACGCTCGATCAGCGCGGTATAGCGTGCAACATCTTTACGTTTCAGGTAGTCGAGCAGTTTACGACGCTGAGAAACCATGCGCAGCAGACCACGACGGCTGTGGTGATCTTTTTTGTGCTCTGCAAAGTGACCCTGCAGGTGGTTAATCTGTGCGGTCAGCAGTGCAACCTGAACTTCGGTAGAACCGCTGTCGTTAGTACCACGACCAAACTCAGAAACGATTTTAGCTTTAGCTTCAACGCTTAGAGACATTATAGAACTCCAAAATTAAAAGAATGAAAGGGTGCCAATCTCTAATTCAGCGACCCCATAGTTAATGCCCGCTAACTTGTTAAACAATTTACCGGGCATTAAGCGGCGATATTCTACTCGCAGCGCCCTGTTATCGCAAGACGGAGCGGCATCATGCCGGATATTCAACCACCAGACGGCGAGGCGCTACGCGCCCTTCGTCGTCAATTTCGCCCATACCGATAAAGCTGGCATCATCACCTTCCGTGACCCGCACCAGCCCGCTTAGCGGTGCGGCAGAAGCGCGAACAGGCTGCCCCTGCTTAAAATATCCCGCCACGACGGCAGAAATATTCACCTGTGGAAAGTCCGAAGCAGGACTGTCCATCGGCATCAGCAGCGGGTCGAGCAATTGTGCCGCCGGGATCTCCTGCGCTTCGGCCTCTGCGACCAGCTCATGCAAATGCTCCAGCGTCACCATTCGCTCAACCGGATACTTGCTGACCGCCAGACGGCGCAGGAAAGTAACGTGCGCACCACAGCCTAACTTTTCACCGAGATCGTCGATGATTGTGCGGATGTAGGTGCCTTTTGAGCAATGCACTTCCAGTTCAAGCTCGTTCCCTTCATGGCGGATGAAGAGTAGCTCGTAAACGGTGATCGGGCGAGCTTCGCGCGGCACCTCAATGCCTTCACGCGCGTATTCGTACAGTTTACGCCCCTGATACTTAAGCGCGGAGTACATCGACGGGATCTGCTGGATGTCGCCACGGAAGGTTTCCAGCGCGCTCGCCAGTTGGTCAGCGCTAAAGGTGACCGGACGCTCCTGCACGATTTGCCCGTCGGCATCGGAGGTGTCGGTACGCTGACCGAGACGGGCAATAACCCGATAACGCTTGTCAGAGTCCAGCAAGTACTGGGAAAACTTGGTAGCTTCCCCCAGGCAAATCGGCAGCATACCGGTCGCCAGCGGATCCAGCGCGCCCGTATGACCGGCGCGGTTTGCATTATAGATGCGCTTTACTTTTTGCAGCACATCGTTGCTGGACATTCCCTGCGGTTTGTCCAGCAGCAGCACGCCGTGGATATCACGGCCACGACGACGAGGACGACTCATTAGTCCTCCTTGCTGTCATCCGGGTTCACACGACGCTCATCGTCATGTTTTACCACGCTGGTGACCAGGTTCGACATCCGCATCCCTTCGACCAGCGAGTTATCGTAGAAGAAGGTCAGTTCCGGCACGATACGCAGACGCATGGCTTTACCCAGCAGCGAGCGAATAAAACCGGAGGCATCCTGTAACGCTCTGATACCCGCCTTCACAGAGGCTTCGTCCTGATCGTTGAGGAAAGTGACAAAAACTTTTGCATACGCGAGGTCGCGGGACACTTCAACGCCAGAAACGGTGGTCATCATGCCCAGACGTGGATCTTTGATTTCACGTTGCAGAATGATAGCAATCTCTTTTTGCAGCTCCTGGGAAACACGCTGCGGGCGACCAAATTCTTTCGCCATAATAAATTCTCCAGAATAAAGACAAAAAAGGGGCCAAAAGCCCCTTTTGAAATAGTTGCCGGGTGGCGCTTCGCTTCCCCGGCCTGCACAATCCTCTGCAAGGATTAAGCGATGGTACGTTGGATCTCAATGATCTCGAACACTTCGATCATATCGCCAACGCGAACGTCGTTGTAGTTCTTCACGCCGATACCACATTCCATGCCGTTACGGACTTCGTTGACGTCATCTTTAAAGCGGCGCAGGGATTCCAGCTCGCCTTCATAGATAACCACGTTGTCGCGCAGTACGCGGATTGGGTTGTGACGTTTGATCGTACCTTCGGTAACCATACAGCCAGCAATTGCGCCGAATTTCGGTGATTTGAACACGTCACGAACTTCTGCCAGACCGATGATCTGCTGTTTCAGTTCAGGGGACAGCATACCGCTCATCGCCGCTTTCACTTCGTCGATCAGGTTATAGATGACCGAGTAGTAGCGCAGATCCAGGCTTTCGGATTCAATCACTTTACGGGCAGAGGCATCCGCACGCACGTTGAAGCCTACCAGGATCGCGTTGGACGCAGCAGCCAGGGTCGCGTCGGTTTCGGTGATACCACCTACGCCAGAACCGATGATCTTCACTTTCACTTCGTCGGTAGACAGTTTCAGTAAAGAGTCGGAGATCGCTTCCACAGAACCCTGAACGTCCGCCTTCAGCACGATGTTCACTTCGTGAACTTCGCCTTCGGTCATGTTGGCAAACATGTTCTCGAGTTTAGATTTCTGCTGGCGAGCCAGTTTAACTTCGCGGAATTTGCCCTGACGGTACAGCGCAACTTCACGCGCTTTCTTCTCGTCACGGACAACGGTCACTTCATCACCCGCAGCCGGAACGCCGGACAGACCGAGGATTTCCACCGGAATGGACGGACCCGCTTCCAGCACTTCCTGACCCAGTTCGTTACGCATCGCACGAACACGACCGTATTCGAAGCCGCACAGCACGATATCGCCTTTATTCAGCGTACCTTCACGAACCAGGACGGTGGCAACCGGGCCACGACCTTTATCAAGGAAGGATTCGATAACCGCGCCGCTCGCCATACCGTTGCGGATTGCTTTCAGTTCGAGAACTTCAGCCTGCAACAGGATGGCGTTCAGCAGGTCGTCAATACCCGTACCCGCTTTCGCAGAAACCGGGATGAACTGCGCTTCGCCGCCCCACTCTTCCGGCATAACGCCGTACTGGGAGAGTTCGTTTTTAACGCGATCGAGGTCAGCTTCTGGCTTATCGATTTTGTTCACTGCAACCACCAGCGGGACCTGCGCCGCTTTCGCGTGCTGGATAGCTTCGATGGTCTGCGGCATCACGCCGTCGTCCGCTGCAACAACCAGCACAACGATGTCGGTCGCCTGCGCACCACGAGCACGCATGGAGGTAAACGCGGCGTGGCCCGGGGTATCCAGGAAGGTAATCATACCGTTGTCAGTTTCAACGTGGTATGCACCAATGTGCTGGGTAATGCCACCTGCTTCGCCGGATGCCACTTTCGTAGAACGAATGTAGTCAAGCAGCGAGGTTTTACCGTGGTCAACGTGACCCATGATAGTCACAACCGGTGCGCGCGGTTCAGCAGCAGCGCCAGTGTCACGGTCGCTCATTACCGCTTCTTCCAGTTCGTTTTCACGACGCAGGATCACTTTGTGGCCCATTTCTTCAGCCACCAGCTGTGCGGTTTCCTGGTCGATGACCTGGTTGATGGTGGCCATTGCGCCCAGTTTCATCATCGCTTTGATGACCTGAGAGCCTTTGACCGCCATCTTGTTAGCCAGATCGCCAACGGTAATGGTTTCGCCGATCACGACGTCACGGTTAACAGCCTGTGCAGGCTTCTGGAAGCCCTGCTGTAAAGATGAACCTTTACGGTTTTTGCCACCTTTACCACCGCGAATAGCCGCGCGGGCTTCTTCACGATCGGCTTTCGATTCGGAGTGCTTGTTGCCTTTTTTCGGGCGCGGCGCTTTCGCGGTACGCGTACGACCACGTCCGCCTTCTACTTCACGGTCGTTATCGTCTTCAGCCTGGCGAGCATGTTGAGAAGTGGTGACATGGTAGTCGCTGCTGTCTTCAACAACATCAGCAACAGGAACACCGTTCTTCTCATTTTCTTCAGCCATACGGCGGGCTTCTTCAGCGACGCGACGAGCTTCTTCTTCCAGCTTACGGCGGGCTTCTTCTTCCGCTTTACGCTTCAGCTCGGCAGCTTCATTCTCACGGCGGGCTTTCTCAGCCTGGGCGGTTTTAGTCATATCGTCTTGTTGATTGCTCACTTTGTCTTTTTCCGCAGCTTCACGTTTCGCTTTATCAGCGGCTTCACGCTTAGCTTGTTCTGCGGCCTCACGTTCGGCTTTTAATTGCGCCTCGCGTTTGGCTGCTTCTTCAGCCTCACGACGGGCTTGCTCTTCCGCTTCACGCTGCGCCTGCTCTTCCGCCGCGAGACGTTCTGCCTCTTGCGGGTCACGTTTCACAAAGGTGCGCTTCTTGCGGACTTCGATTTGTACCGATTTGCTTTTTCCACCGGTACCAGGAATGTTTAAAGTACTGCGCGTTTTACGCTGTAAAGTCAACTTATCCGGGCCTGCGCCGTGTTCACGGTTCAGGTGGGCCAGTAAGGTTTGTTTCTCTTGCGCGGACACAGAATCATCAGCAGACTTACGGATACCTGCATCAGCAAATTGCTGTACCAGGCGATCCACGGAGGTCTGAATCTCTGCGGCCAGCGTTTTTACGGTTACATCTGTCATGCTGTTCCTTCCTGCTACAGTTTATTACGCTTCGTCACCGAACCAGCAAATATTACGGGCAGCCATAATCAGCTCACCGGCTTTTTCGTCGGACAAACCTTCGATATCAGCCAGATCATCAATGCCCTGGTCGGCGAGATCTTCCAGCGTACAAACACCACGGGCAGCCAATTTGAACGCCATTTCGCGATCTAATCCTTCCAGATTCAGCAGATCGTCAGCCGGTTTGTTATCACCGAGGCTCTCTTCATGGGCCAGTGCCAGAGTGGTCAGTGCGTTTTTAGCACGCTCGCGCAGTGCTTCAACGGTGTCTTCATCAAGACCATCGATTTCCAGCAGTTCTTTCATCGGCACATAGGCCAGTTCTTCCAGCGTGGCAAAGCCTTCTTCTACCAGTACCGTCGCGAAATCTTCATCGATATCGAGATATTTGGTGAAGGTGTCGATAGCGGCATGCGCTTCCGCCTGATGCTTCGCCTGCAGGTCGTCAACGGTCATCACGTTGAGTTCCCAGCCGCTCAGCTGCGAGGCCAGACGCACGTTCTGACCATTACGGCCAATCGCCTGTGCCAGGTTGCCAGCTTCAACAGCAATATCCATCGTGTGTTTGTCTTCATCAACCACGATGGACGCGACGTCTGCCGGAGCCATCGCATTAATGACAAACTGTGCCGGATTATCATCCCACAGCACGATATCAATGCGTTCACCGCCCAGCTCAGTCGACACCGCCTGCACGCGCGCACCGCGCATACCGACGCAAGCACCGACCGGATCGATACGCTTGTCGTTGGTCTTCACCGCGATTTTGGCTCGGGAGCCCGGATCGCGTGCAGCCGCTTTGATTTCGATAACTTCTTCGCCGATTTCTGGCACTTCAATGCGGAACAGTTCAACCAGCATTTCTGGCTTAGAACGGGTCACGAAAAGCTGAGCACCACGAGCTTCCGGGCGCACAGCGTACAGAACGCCACGAATACGGTCGCCTGGACGGAAGTTTTCACGCGGCAGCATGTCTTCGCGCAGAATAACGGCTTCTGCATTGTTGCCGAGATCTAAAGAGATGTTATCGCGGTTTACTTTCTTCACGACGCCGGTGATGATTTCGCCTTCGTGCTCGCGGAACTGATCGACGACCATTGCGCGCTCAGCTTCACGTACTTTTTGCACGATAACCTGCTTGGCGGTCTGCGTGGTGATACGGTCAAAGGTCACAGATTCGATCTGATCTTCAACGTATTCACCCACGTTCAGGCTTTCATCTTCAAAACGGGCCGCTTCAAGAGTGATTTCTTTGGTCGGCTGGGTCACTTCTTCAACGATAACCCAACGACGGAAGGTGTCGAAGTCGCCGCTTTTGCGATCGATTTCTACGCGAACGTCGATCTCTTGTTCGTATTTTTTCTTTGTCGCCGTTGCCAGTGCGCTTTCCAGCGCTTCGAAAATCTTCTCGCGCGGCAGCGCTTTTTCGTTGGAAACAGCTTCAACAACAGCCAAAATTTCTTTATTCATCGGGGCCTTTCACCTCAATCCAGACTGTTAAAAGTGGGGAACCAGGTTCGCCTTCTGGATGTTACTCAGCGCGAACACTTCATCTTTGCCTTCAACCGTAACCGTGATCATCTCACCGTCTACCGCTTTGATAATGCCCTGCCATTTACGACGGTTTTGTACCGCCATTCGCAGGACCAGCGCCACCTCTTCACCCAGGAAACGCGTATAGTGTTCAGCAGTAAACATTGGACGATCAAGACCCGGCGAGGAAACCTCCAGGTTATAGGCGACGGTAATAGGATCTTCGACGTCCATAACGGCGCTCACCTGATGGCTCACATCAGCACAATCATCAACATTGATGCCATCTTCACTATCAATATAGATGCGCAGTGTCGATGTACGACCGCGAATAAATTCGATGCCGACCAGTTCGAAGCCCAACGCTTCAACCGGTGCTGTAATCATCTCTGTTAATTTTTGCTCTAATGTGGACAAGCCCACCCCCAAGACATAAAAAAAGGGCGTAAAGCCCAGTTATTCTGTAGTCAGATAACAAAAAACCCCGATAAATCGGGGCTTTAGATAACTGAACCCTATAGCCGCAACTGCGGCCTGGAGAACCTTCCGAAAGAATTTTTTTCAAATTCAGCGCCGAAGGCCAACGTCTTCACGACTATTTGAAAAAGAACTCTAAGGGAAAGTGGTTGCGGGGGCCGGATTTGAACCGACGACCTTCGGGTTATGAGCCCGACGAGCTACCAGGCTGCTCCACCCCGCGCCTGAAACGTGGCAAATTCTACGCGTATTGAGTAGAAAATGCAAATAATGCTGGGATTTGGTACCGAAGACGGGACGTAAAACCGGCTTGTATTATAGGGAAAAATAGCGCGCTGTGTCAAGGACGATGCCCGGGCATTTCCTGCCCGGTACAGGCAGCATAAAAACGCAGCCTCTGTGCATAGAGGATAGCGAGAGATGAAGGATTTGTTGTTGAAAACATCACTAACCACTTTCGATCTCCTAAAAAAGATGTTTAAATGAAAACTCACTTAAATTGCATAAACATGCACTAACAACCAGAGATGATTTCTCCATAGTCTACCAGGCAGGGTTTATTTTATGACGACGATTCTCAAGCATCTTCCGGCAGGTCAACGTATTGGTATCGCTTTCTCCGGCGGTCTGGACACCAGCGCGGCGCTGCTGTGGATGCGACAAAAAGGGGCAGTTCCTTATGCCTATACCGCCAACCTGGGTCAGCCGGATGAAGAGGACTATGATGAGATCCCACGTCGGGCGATGGAGTATGGCGCAGAAAACGCTCGTCTGATCGACTGCCGTAAACAACTGGTTGCGGAAGGCATTGCAGCGATTCAGTGCGGCGCGTTCCATAATACCACTGGCGGCCTGACCTACTTCAACACTACGCCGCTGGGCCGCGCGGTTACCGGCACCATGCTGGTTGCCGCCATGAAAGAAGACGGCGTCAATATCTGGGGCGATGGCAGCACCTATAAAGGCAACGATATCGAACGTTTCTATCGTTACGGCCTGCTAACCAACGCTGAATTGCAGATTTACAAGCCGTGGCTGGATACCGACTTTATTGATGAACTGGGCGGCCGTCATGAGATGTCCGAGTTCATGATTGCTTGTGGTTTCGACTACAAAATGTCCGTCGAGAAAGCCTATTCCACCGACTCCAACATGCTCGGTGCCACGCATGAAGCGAAGGATCTGGAATTCCTGAACTCCAGCGTAAAAATCGTTAACCCGATCATGGGCGTAAAGTTCTGGGACGAAAACGTCAAAATCCCGGCAGAAGAAGTGACCGTGCGTTTTGAGCAGGGGCATCCGGTGGCGCTGAACGGCAAAACTTTCAGCGATGACGTAGAGATGATGCTGGAAGCCAACCGCATCGGTGGTCGTCACGGGCTGGGCATGAGCGATCAGATCGAAAACCGCATCATTGAAGCTAAAAGCCGTGGTATTTATGAAGCCCCAGGTATGGCGCTGCTGCATATTGCTTATGAGCGTCTGCTGACCGGCATTCATAACGAAGACACCATTGAGCAATACCATGCGCATGGCCGTCAACTGGGCCGCCTGCTGTATCAGGGCCGCTGGTTTGACTCTCAGGCGCTGATGCTACGTGATGCCCTGCAACGCTGGGTCGCCAGCCAGATCACCGGTGAAGTTACGCTGGAACTGCGTCGCGGTAATGACTATTCAATCCTGAATACGGTTTCCGATAACCTGACCTACAAACCAGAGCGTCTGACGATGGAAAAAGGCGACTCCGTATTCTCGCCTGACGATCGTATCGGTCAGCTCACCATGCGTAATCTGGATATTACAGATACCCGTGAGAAACTGTTTGGCTATGCCAAAACCGGCCTGCTCTCCTCCTCCGCCACGACTGGCGTACCGCAGGTAGAGAATCTGGAAAATAAGGCGAAGTAACTGTTTACTTACACCAGCCCCTGATGGGCTGGTGATTTTCTTCCGATATTGACGCCCTTTCTGCATCAGCAGCACATCTCTGATAATCCAGTTCTGCTACCAGCCTCTACTGTGAATCGGGCACTCATGCGTATTTTGCTCGCGCCCCCATCTCACCTGCCTTTTATAAGGCACAACCAGCAATGATGGAAAAGGGAGATCAACACGTTGAGCGGGACAAATCAGCCCTGTGCGCATGAAGAGGATGAGTGACAAACGACAGACGAAAAAAAAGACGCTGTTAGCGTCTTTTTTCGGAATATTGGTACTGAGGATGGGACTCGAACCCACAAGCCCGTTAGGGCACTACCACCTCAAGGTAGCGTGTCTACCAATTCCACCACCTCAGCACAGATACTACTATTAGTGCGGGATATCGCTGGTCGGCTGAGCCGGAGCAGCTGGCTGAGTTTCGGTTTTCGCCGGTGCACTCAGATTTTCCCACTCGCTTCCTTTATTGGCCTTGTTACTGTTGATATTACCGAGCACCAGGCTAATGATGAAGAACAGTGTTGCCAGCACGGCCGTCATGCGGGTCATGAAGTTACCAGAACCACCTGAACCAAACAGCGTACCAGAAGCGCCTGCACCAAAGGAGGCTCCCATATCAGCGCCTTTACCCTGCTGCAGCATAACCAGACCAACAAGGCCGATTGCCACAATAAGGAAAACTACTAAAAGAGCTTCGTACATAATTAACCTGTTCCTTGCGGAGTTGCCGCATACCAATTGCTTCGACCAATATCGTGGGAGCATTTATGCTTTCCCACTGAAGCGGGTGTGAATACTAACCAAAGAGATCGCCCTTCGCAAGAGCAATTTCAACGCATTGTATCGAATGCGGAAAAAAACAGCAAATCGGCACAAGCCGTGCGCAAATCCCGGTTATTACAGGTGTTTAACGCCTGTTTTTTGTTCTCTTCTGCTGTCACCGTTGAATGCCTGTACCCGCTAAATTTCTTCGCAATATTCCAGCCTTTTCATACTGGAGGATAAACAGCAGATACAAAAAAGCGCCCTTGCTGAAAGGACGCTTTCACGAAGGATTAAACCGCTTTTACCGCATCCGCTATTTTATGCGCGAACGCCGTGACCTGAGCTTCGTCTTCCCCTTCCACCATTACCCGAATCAGGGGTTCGGTGCCGGATTTGCGCAGCAGCACGCGCCCACGTTTACCCAGCGCCGCTTCAACGTCGGCCAGCGCCGCTTTCACCGTATCATGTTCCAGCGGATCGCTGGCACCGGCAGCAAAGCGCACGTTGACGAGGATCTGCGGGAACATTTTCATGCCGCTACACAGGTCGTGCAGGCTCATATGGTTGCGCACCATCGCGGCGACAACCTGTAGCCCCGCCACGATACCGTCACCGGTAGTGGTTTTATCCAGCAGAATCACGTGGCCGGAGTTTTCTGCCCCGATGCGCCAGCCCTTCTCCTGCATTTTTTCCAGCACGTAGCGGTCGCCGACTTTGGCACGGGTAAAGGGAATGCCGAGCTGTTTCAGCGCCAGCTCCAGTCCCATATTGCTCATCAGCGTGCCGACCGCGCCACCGCGCAACTGCCCCTGACGCAGCGCTTCGCGGGCGATGATATACATAATCTGATCGCCATCGACACGCGTTCCTTCGTGATCGACCATGATCACCCGGTCGCCATCGCCGTCAAAAGCAATGCCGAGCTGAGCTTTTTCAGCCAGCACCCGCGCCTGCAACGCCCGGACGTCGGTAGCCCCGACTTTCTCGTTGATGTTTACACCGTCCGGCTCGCAGCCCATGGTGATAACTTTCGCGCCCAGTTCACGGAACACGTTTGGCGCGATGTGATAGGTCGCACCGTTAGCGCAGTCAACCACGATTTTCAGTTCGCTAAGGCTCAGTTCGTTCGGAAAAGTGCCTTTGCAAAATTCGATATAGCGGCCTGCGGCATCAACGATGCGACTGGCTTTACCCAGTTCAGCCGAATCTACGCAGGTGATCTCTTTTTCCATCTCGGCTTCAATGGCTTCTTCGACTTCATCCGGCAGTTTGGTGCCGTCGATGGAGAAAAATTTAATGCCGTTATCGTAATACGGGTTATGTGAAGCGGAAATAACAATACCCGCTTCCGCGCGGAAAGTGCGGGTCAGATAAGCCACGGCAGGCGTTGGCATGGGACCGGTGAACGAAGCGGAAAGCCCGGCGGCGGCAAGACCAGCCTCAAGCGCGGATTCCAGCATGTAGCCAGAAATACGCGTATCTTTGCCGATAATGATTTTACGCGAACCGTGACGCGCCAGCACCTTCCCTGCCGCCCAACCCAGCTTAAGCACAAAATCCGGCGTGATCGGCGCGTCGCCGACGCGGCCACGGATGCCATCGGTACCAAAATATTTACGGTCACTCATAACGTCTGTTTTCCTTAGCTGATAATGTCGCTTCCACCACACGCATTGCGTCTACGGTTTCTTTTACATCATGTACACGAATGATCTGTGCTCCCTGCATCGCTGCAATCACCGCGCAGGCGAGACTGCCGCTCAGCCGCTCGGAAGGCCCGGCGTTAAGCAGTTGACCGACCATCGATTTGCGCGACATGCCTACCAGCAGCGGCAGGCCAAAATGGTGCAACTCTGATAAACGTGCAAGAAGCGTGTAATTATGCGAGAGATTTTTACCGAAACCGAATCCCGGGTCGAGCAACAATTTCTCTTTTGCGATCCCGGCAGCTTCACAGCGTGCGATTTGGTCAATGAAGAAGCGGTTAACATCGGCAAAAACGTCATCGTAGTGCGGCGCTTCCTGCATCGTTTTCGGCTGCCCCTGCATATGCATCAGGCAGACCGGCAAACCGGTTTGTGCTGCAGCTTCCAGCGCACCCGGCTCGTTCAGGGAGCGGATATCATTAATGATGTGAGCGCCCACTCTCGCCGCTTCGCGGATCACTTCCGGTTTGGAGGTATCGACGGAGATCCATACCTCAAAGCGCTGGGCGATGGCTTCCACTACCGGGATCACCCGCGCCAGTTCTTCTTCCACGCTGACGTCCGCCGCGCCGGGCCGCGTTGATTCGCCGCCGATGTCAATAATGCTCGCCCCTGCGTTAATCATCAGATTGGCGTGTTTAACCGCATCTGTCAGTGAATTATGCGCGCCGCCGTCGGAGAAGGAGTCGGGCGTGACGTTAAGAATGCCCATCACATGCGGATAAGCCAGATCGAGCGCGGAGCCCTGGGCAACGAGTTTCATGAAAACCCCTGTTATTTTTTTGCTAGCCGGATAAAGAAAAGCCCCGGAGCACTGCTCCAGGGCTTTAGATACTACAGCAGCGGACTTATTTGTCGCCAGCCTGCGTTTACATGGTGTTGCCAGGGTTTGGCGTACGGGGTTCATCCACCGGACGCGGCGCGCGTGGCGTACCGTTGTTATCGGAATTGCCGGACGTTCCTGCATCTTCCCAACCTGCTGGCGGACGCACATCGCGGCGTGCCATCAGGTCGTCAATCTGCGGTGCGTCAATGGTCTCATATTTCATGAGCGCATCTTTCATCGCGTGCAGGATGTCCATGTTGTCGTCCAGAAGATGGCGTGCGCGATTGTAGTTACGCTCAATCAGGGATTTAACTTCCTGGTCGATAATACGCGCCGTTTCATCAGACATATGCTTCGCTTTCGCGACGCTACGGCCGAGGAACACTTCACCTTCTTCTTCCGCGTACAGCAACGGACCGAGTTTTTCCGAGAAGCCCCACTGGGTGACCATGTTACGCGCCAGGTTAGTCGCGACTTTAATGTCGTTCGACGCGCCGGTAGACACATGTTCAACGCCGTAGATAATCTCTTCGGCCAGACGACCGCCGTACAGGGTGCTGATCTGGCTTTCCAGCTTCTGACGGCTGGCGCTGATTGCGTCGCCTTCAGGCAGGAAGAAAGTCACACCCAGCGCACGACCGCGCGGGATAATCGTTACTTTGTGTACCGGATCGTGTTCCGGTACCAGGCGACCGATAATCGCATGGCCTGCTTCGTGATACGCGGTAGATTCTTTCTGCGCTTCTGTCATCACCATGGAGCGGCGTTCCGCACCCATCATGATTTTGTCTTTCGCTTTCTCGAATTCGACCATCGACACGACGCGTTTGTTTCCGCGAGCGGCAAACAGCGCAGCTTCGTTGACCAGGTTAGCCAGGTCTGCACCGGAAAAGCCCGGCGTACCGCGCGCAATGATTGCGGCGTCGACATCCGGCGCCAGCGGCACGCGACGCATGTGAACTTTAAGGATCTGTTCACGACCACGCACGTCTGGCAGACCAACCACAACCTGACGGTCAAAACGGCCCGGACGCAGCAGCGCAGGGTCGAGAACGTCCGGGCGGTTAGTCGCCGCAATGACGATGATACCTTCGTTACCTTCGAAGCCGTCCATTTCTACCAGCATCTGGTTCAGCGTCTGTTCACGTTCATCGTGACCCCCGCCGAGACCCGCGCCACGCTGGCGACCTACAGCATCGATTTCGTCAATAAAGATAATGCACGGTGCTGCTTTCTTAGCCTGTTCGAACATGTCACGCACACGGGATGCACCGACACCAACGAACATTTCTACGAAGTCAGAACCAGAAATCGTGAAGAACGGTACTTTCGCTTCACCTGCAATCGCTTTCGCCAGCAGGGTTTTACCGGTCCCCGGAGGGCCGACCATCAGCACGCCTTTCGGAATTTTACCGCCCAGCTTCTGGAAGCGGCTCGGTTCACGCAGGTATTCAACCAGTTCTGCAACCTCTTCTTTTGCTTCGTCACAGCCCGCGACGTCGGCAAAAGTGGTTTTAATCTGGTCTTCCGTCAGCATACGCGCCTTGCTCTTACCGAACGACATAGCACCTTTGCCACCGCCGCCCTGCATTTGACGCATGAAGAAGATCCAGACGCCGATCAGCAGAAGCATCGGGAACCAGGAGATGAAGATTGAAGCCAGCAGGCTCGGCTCTTCCGGCGGTTCGCCAACAACTTTCACGTTCTTGGTCAGCAGGTTATCAAGCAGTTTAGGATCGTTAACCGGAATGTAGGTCGTATAACGGTTACTATCTTTCTTGGTAACGTTGATTTCACGTCCGTTTATACGAGCTTCGCGAACCTGGTCCTGGTTGACCTCTTGCAGGAAGGTAGAATATTCCACCTTATGTCCGTTAGACTCGCTGGGCCCAAAGCTCTGGAATACTGACATCAGCACGACGGCAATGACCAGCCAGAGAATTAGGTTTTTCGCCATGTCACTCAAGGGATTAACCTCTTATTACAACTGTGTTAAAAACAGCGTCAGGATACTCTATATCCAGCGTCTTTCAAACTTTCGCCTGAAATCTACCAGTTATGCTTTTCGCCCGGTCGCTACAATGTACACTTCGCGTGAACGTGCCCGCGAAGAGTCCGGCTTACGAACTTTAACCTTCGTAAACAGAGAGCGAATTTCCCTTAGATACTCATCGAAACCTTCGCCCTGAAACACCTTCACTACAAAACCGCCGCCCGGTGCTAAGACGTCACGACACATCTCCAGCGCCAGTTCCACCAAATACATGGAGCGGGGAATATCCACCGCAGGCGTTCCGCTCATGTTTGGTGCCATATCTGACATGACAACCTGGACCTTACTGTCACCGACTCGTTCCAGTAACGCCTTCACCACGAGTTCATCACGAAAATCGCCCTGAAGGAAGTCCACACCAACGATAGGATCCATAGGTAAAAGATCGCACGCGATGATGCGGCCCTTGTTACCAATTTGCGTGACCACATACTGTGACCAGCCTCCTGGTGCCGCACCGAGGTCGACAACCGTCATCCCCGGCTTAAAAAGTTTGTCACTTTGCTGTATTTCATCAAGTTTAAACCAGGCACGGGAACGTAACCCTTTTTTCTGTGCCTCTTGAACATATTTATCGCTAAAGTGTTCCTGAAGCCAGCGACTTGAACTGGCAGAACGCTTTTTACCTGTCATTTAACATTCCCACGAGGGTAGCTCATCGTAGCCTGCGACGTAAATTTCTACGCTGCAATTTGGCGATATAAGGGAGATGGCGGTAGAATGAACCGTTTTCAATCCCAACGTAAGTAAAAATATACGATGAATCTTAGTACGAAACAAAAACAGCACCTGAAAGGTCTGGCACATCCGCTCAAGCCAGTCGTTATGCTTGGCAATAATGGTTTGACCGAAGGGGTGCTGGCCGAGATTGAACAAGCGTTAGAGCACCATGAACTCATCAAGGTGAAAATTGCCACGGAAGATCGTGAAACCAAAACCCTGATCGTGGACGCTATCGTGCGTGAAACCCGTGCCTGCAATGTACAGGTCATCGGTAAAACGCTGGTACTCTATCGCCCAACAGCAGAGCGTAAAATCTCGCTGCCTCGTTAATAATATCCTGATTTGCGCACGGTTTCTGTGCAAAACAGGGGCATTTAACGGGCAGAAGAGCAAAATGCCACGCTCTTAGCGTTGATAAAAGGCCGCTATGCGGCCTTTTTCTTATCTTTACAATACGTCAGCGCAGACGCTTAAAGATATTCTACCTTGATGATTTCGTATTCTACTTCGCCGCCCGGCGTGCGGATCACGACAACATCATCCTGCTCTTTACCCACCAGGCCACGGGCGATGGGTGAATTCACTGAAATCAGATTCTGTTTAAAATCAGCTTCGTCGTCACCTACGATGCGGTACGTTTGTTCTTCATCGCTATCGAGGTTGAGGACGGTCACAGTAGAGCCAAAAATCACCCGGCCATTGTTCGGCATTTTACTGATATCAATAACCTGCGCATTCGACAGCTTGGCTTCGATATCTTTAATGCGGCCCTCGCAGAAACCCTGCTGTTCACGCGCTGCGTGATATTCGGCATTTTCTTTCAGGTCGCCGTGTTCGCGCGCTTCTGCAATGGAAGCAATGATTTCAGGGCGACGCACGGATTTCAGGAAATCCAGTTCTTCGCGCAGTTTTTCTGCACCGCGTAAGGTCATCGGAATAGCTTGCATGTTATACCTCTTTAACGTTCCTTCAGGAGGCTGCAACCCGCCGCCTCCGTTTGCCTGTCCACGCTGTGGCAGGACAGAAGCAAAAGAAAACTGACCCGGAAGCGAAGTCCCAGGTCAGCAGCAATTTTTCAATTTGATAACTATTTTACCCTGAAGTTCAGTACGGGTCATCGTTTACTTTACAGGGCGTTGCGCCGTAGTATGACGGCTTGTTTCCAGGTTGTTAGCGCGAGATTATGCGATTTTCCAGATTTATCATCGGATTGACTACCAGTTTAGCGTTTTGCGCACATGCAGCAAATGTTGAAGAGTATGTAAATCAGCTCCCGGCGGGCGCAAACCTTGCTCTCATGGTGCAAAAGGTGGGAGCGCCGACGCCTGAGATCGACTACCACGGTCAACAGATGGCGCTGCCAGCCAGTACTCAGAAAGTCATCACTGCGCTCGCGGCCCTGCTTCAGCTTGGGCCAGATTTTCGTTTTACGACCACGCTTGAGAGTAAAGGCAGCGTGGATAACGGCATATTGAAAGGCGATCTTATTGCCCGTTTCGGCGCAGATCCCACCCTGAAGCGTCAGGATCTGCGTAATATGGTCGCCGCTCTGAAAAACGCCGGGGTGAAGCAAATCGATGGCAACGTCCTGATCGATACGTCGATTTTTGCCAGCCACGATAAAGCCCCGGGCTGGCCCTGGAACGACATGACCCAGTGCTTCAGCGCCCCACCTGCCGCCGCGATTGTGGATCGAAACTGTTTTTCCGTTTCACTCTACAGCGGGCAGAAAGCGGGCGATCTAGCGTTTATTCGCGTGGCCTCATTCTATCCGGTGACGATGTTCAGTCAGGTCCGCACGCTGGCACGCGGTTCCGCCGACGCTCAGTATTGCGAACTTGATGTGGTGCCAGGCGAGCTTAACCGCTTTACGCTGACCGGCTGCCTGCCGCAGCGCGCCGAACCGCTGCCGCTGGCGTTCGCCATTCAGGATGGCGCAAGCTATGCCGGGGCCATCCTGAAAGATGAGCTAAAACAGGCTGGCATCACTTACTCCGGGACGTTACTGCGCCAGACGCTGCAAAATGAAGCGGGAACGATTATTGCCAGTAAACAGTCCGCGCCCCTGCACGATCTGCTTAAGATTATGCTGAAAAAATCGGACAACATGATTGCCGATACCGTCTTCAGGATGATCGGTCATTCGCGTTTTAACGTTCCGGGGACCTGGCGTGCGGGTTCCGATGCAGTAAGGCAGATCCTTCGCCAGCAGGTCGGCGTGGATATCGGGAATACGATTATTGCCGACGGCTCCGGTCTGTCTCGCCATAATCTGATTGCTCCCGCCACCATGATTCAGGTGCTGCAATATATTGCCCAGCACGACAATGAACTTAATTATATCTCGATGCTGCCGCTGGCAGGCTACGATGGCTCGCTACAATACCGCGCCGGGCTGCACCAGGCGGGCGTAGATGGCAAAGTGTCAGCTAAGACCGGTTCCCTCCAGGGCGTATATAACCTGGCGGGCTTTATCACTACCGCCAGCGGACAGCGGATGGCGTTCGTGCAATATCTTTCAGGATATGCGGTTGAACCGACCGATCAGCGTAACCGCCGTATTCCGCTGGTACGCTTTGAAAGCCGGTTATACAAGGATATCTATCAGAATAACTGAGTCCAGCGGCGGGAGGGACCCTGCCCTGCGTCTGTTTTAGTCAGTACGCAGAGTACCGCATACATTGCCGGGCAGGAGGTGGTGTCTATTCAGTGACCATAAATGCCTTTATCTGGATGAGATAAACGTCACTATTATTTTCGCAGGTCGCATTCCACTTTTTTATTGGCTCAGAAAAAAGGGCCGATAAATATCGGCCCTTAATATCAACGCTTATAAATAAACTCAACGCCTTCTTCGTCGTCTTCGTCCCAGTCGTCATCCCACTCTTCGTCTTCTTCAACGGCGGCTTCTTCAAGCTGCTGGCGGTGGTAGTCGTCCCACATGAACTCGACTTTTTCCGGCTGTTTATCTTCCTGCGCCTGGGCAATCGGATTTTCGATGATAAAGGTCATCACATCCCAGCAGAGATCTTTCACCCCCATCTGGCTGGCGGCGGAAATAAGATAATATTTATCTTCCCAGCCCAGCGCTCCAGCGATGGCTTTCGCTTTCTCTTCGGCTTCTGTTTTATCCAGCAGATCGATCTTGTTAAATACCAGCCAGCGCGGTTTAGAGGCCAGGCTTTCGCTGTATTTTTCCAGTTCGCCGATGATGATACGGGCGTTTTCCACCGGATCGGAACCGTCGATGGGATCGATATCGATAAGATGCAGAAGAACGCGGCAGCGCTCAAGGTGCTTCAGGAAGCGGATGCCCAGCCCGGCACCTTCCGCCGCGCCTTCAATCAGCCCTGGGATATCAGCGACCACAAAGCTTTTCTCTGTGTCCATACGCACTACGCCGAGACTTGGCACCAGCGTGGTAAAGGGATAATCCGCTACTTTCGGCTTCGCTGCGGAGACCGCACGGATGAACGTCGATTTCCCGGCGTTTGGCATACCCAGCATACCGACGTCGGCCAGCAGCAACAGTTCCAGTTGCAGATCGCGCTTATCGCCCGGCGTACCCATCGTTTTCTGACGCGGCGTACGGTTGACTGAGGATTTGAAACGGGTATTTCCCAGACCGTGCCAGCCGCCTTTCGCGACCATCAGGCGCTGTCCGTGTTTGGTCATATCGCCCATCGTTTCGCCAGTTCCCTGGTCGATAACGCGCGTACCAACCGGAACTTTGATCGAGACATCCTGCCCACGTTTCCCGGTGCAGTCACGGCTCTGACCGTTCTGCCCGCGTTCAGCGCGGAAAGATTTTTCAAAACGGTAGTCGATCAGGGTGTTCAGGTTTTCGTCCGCTTCCAGCCAGACGTCACCGCCGTCACCGCCGTCACCGCCGTCCGGGCCACCCTTAGGAATATATTTTTCGCGGCGGAAGCTTACGCAACCATTGCCGCCGTCACCTGCAACAACCAGGATTGATGCTTCATCAACAAACTTCATTTTACTCTCCGTAAATCATTCGCCTGAGCGGGATAATCATGCTTACGCCACCGCCCCCAGAGACGATGACCAATGGCGGAATACATCGCGCCCGCAACCACGACAAACGCACCGAGATAACCTAAAAGGTTTAACATCGGTCTGGCGAAGAAATCGGGCCAGGCCAGTGATAATAAATCTGAAAACAGCAGGGTAAATAATGGCGTCAGGGTAATCAACGCGCTCACCTGCGCCGCCTGCCAGCGCGCCATCGCCTCTGCCAGTGCGCCATAGCCTACCAGCGTATTCAGGCCACAAAAAATCAGACACAGCAGTTGCCACTGGCTTAGCTGCGTGATGACCATTGGCTGTGCCAGCGGCAGCAGGATTATCGTACATAAAGTGTACAACAAAACCAGAATCTGCGGCGAGGCCAGACGCCGTAATAACACTTTCTGCGCCACGCCGTAGCTCACCCATACTGAGGCAGCTCCCACACCGAAGATGACGCCCCAGGTGTAGTCGGTCAGGCGGGTGAAAATCTCAATCAGGCTGGTATTGAAAAACATGACCAGCCCGCAGAGCAGCATGATCGCGCCAAAGATCTGCGTCCCGCGCATTTTCTCTTTCAGGATCAGAACGCTGGCGACCATCATTCCCACCGGAGAAAGCTGGCCTATCACCTGCGATGCAGTCGGGCTTAAATATTGTAAAGACGAGCTGAACAGAATGAAGTTACCGACCAGACCGCCGGTAGCAATCAGCAGAAGCACCAGCCACTTCGGCTTACGAAACAGTTGTAGCGACGGGAGCTTACCTTTACAGGCCAGAATCACCCCCAGCCCGATTGACGCCATCAGAAAGCGATAGAACACCACCGTAGGCGGTTCCATAACTTCCAGCACCTGCTTCATTGCGATTGGCAAAGCACCCCAGCACATCGCGGTGGTGAGCGCCAAAAGAATACCAATGCCTGCTTGTTGCTTCATGTCGTATTCCCTGCCAACTCGTCATTTTTTACGGCGCTCGAATGTAAAAAGCCCCGCAACGTGTGCGGGGCTTTCATCCGTTACCGGGACGCGAAAAACTTATTCAGCAACGATGCTGATGAACTTACGGTTTTTCGGGCCTTTAACTTCGAACTTAACTTTACCGTCAGTCAAAGCGAACAGAGTGTGGTCACGACCGCAGCCAACGTTAGAGCCAGCGTGGAATTTAGTACCACGTTGACGAACGATGATGCTACCTGCCAGAACTGCTTCGCCGCCAAAGCGTTTTACACCCAGACGTTTAGCTTCTGAATCGCGACCGTTACGAGTGGAGCCGCCAGCCTTTTTATGTGCCATTTAAATCTCTCCTCAGGTCTTAGGCGCTGATGCCAGTAATTTTTACATCAGTGAACCACTGACGATGGCCCTGCTGCTTACGATAGTGTTTACGACGACGAAACTTAACGATTTTAACTTTCTCGCCACGACCGTGAGCAACAACTTCAGCTTTGATTACGCCGCCATCAACGAAAGGAACGCCGATTTTGACATCTTCACCGTTTGCGATCATCAGAACTTCAGCGAACTCAACAGCTTCGCCAGTTGCGATGTCCAGCTTTTCCAGGCGAACGGTCTGACCTTCGCTTACTCGGTGTTGTTTACCACCACTTTGGAAAACCGCGTACATAAAAAACTCCGCTTCCGCGCACATCTTTGTGTGATACAGAGTGCGCTATAAATATTCACAATAGGGCGCGAATATTACGCAAAACGCGAGCCTTTGACAAGTGCGATCGTCAATCCATGCAGAAAAAAAACACAACAATCACTACAACGTTTATCTGGCGCATTTTTCCAGTACAATCCACACTACTATTCCATCATCAAACCAGTGTTATCCCATTTTGACATGTGGTAAACAGGACATTAAGCCCGGCTTTTGCGATGAATTTAGAAAAAATCAATGAGTTAACCGCGCAGGATATGGCGGGTGTCAATGCAACCATCCTTGAGCAACTCAACTCGGACGTGCAGTTAATCAACCAGTTGGGATACTACATCGTCAGCGGCGGTGGCAAACGCATCCGTCCGATGATTGCCGTGCTGGCTGCTCGCGCCGTCGGCTACGAAGGAAAAGGTCACATCGTCATTGCCGCACTTATCGAGTTTATCCACACCGCCACCCTGCTTCATGACGACGTGGTGGATGAATCGGATATGCGTCGCGGGAAAGCAACGGCGAACGCCGCGTTTGGCAATGCGGCCAGCGTGCTGGTCGGCGATTTTATCTATACCCGCGCGTTCCAGATGATGACCCGCCTCGGCTCGCTGAAGGTGCTGGATATTATGTCTGAAGCGGTCAACGTCATCGCGGAAGGCGAAGTCCTGCAACTGATGAACGTCAATGACCCGGACATTACCGAAGAAAACTACATGCGCGTTATTTACAGCAAAACGGCGCGTCTGTTTGAAGCGGCATCGCAATGTTCCGGCATCCTCGCAGGCTGTACCCCGGAAGAAGAACAGGCGTTACAGGACTACGGCCGCTATCTCGGCACCGCTTTCCAGCTGATCGACGATCTGCTTGATTACAGCGCCGATGGCGAAACGCTGGGGAAAAACGTGGGTGATGACCTGAACGAAGGTAAACCGACGCTTCCGCTGCTGCACGCTATGCAGCACGGCAACGCCGAGCAATCAGCCATGATCCGCTCCGCGATTGAACAGGGTAATGGTCGTCATCTGCTGGAGCCGGTGCTGGCAACCATGGCCGCCTGCGGTTCGCTGGAATGGACACGCCAGCGCGCGGAAGAAGAAGCGGACAAAGCCATCGCGGCGCTGCGCATTCTTCCTGATAATCCGTGGCGTGAAGCTCTTATCGCTCTGGCGCATATTGCCGTGCAGCGCGACCACTAATTCTTCCCGCGCAAAAGCGCGGGAAAGTTCCAATAAGATATCCAAAAAACCCAATTTCTTCTTGTTATCTAAATATATTCTGAATTTCACGCCATTTACCAGAACTTATTAGAACACCCGTTTACCTGAAGCTATAGTAGCAATGTCGCTGAACGCGTGTCTGTTCAGACGTCATTTACAGGGAGAAATTATGGAAAAGTTCATTGACTGGCATACGGCAGATATCATCGCCGGGCTACATAAGAAAGGAACATCAATGGCTGCAGTATCGCGTGCGAATGGACTCTGCTCTTCTACGCTGGCAAATACGCTGACCCGCCCGTGGCCGAAAGGTGAAGTGATTATTGCACGCGCGCTGGGCACCGAGCCTTGGATCATCTGGCCTTCTCGCTATCACGATCCCATCACGCACGAGTTCATTGACAGAACCCGCCTGCTACGCCAGCGAAAAGAAAAATAATCCTTGCCGCAGCCCCACAGGGGCTGCGCAGGAAGCCGACGATTACTCGCCCTTCACCCGTTCAATATTTGCACCTAACGCCCGCAGTTTGTCTTCAATGCACTCATAGCCGCGATCGATATGATAAATACGATCGACAACCGTCGTACCTTCAGCAATGCAGCCAGCCAGTACCAGACTTGCGGAAGCCCGCAGGTCGGTCGCCATTACCTGCGCACCGGAAAGCTGCGCCACGCCGTGACAAATCGCGGTGTTACTTTCGATTTCCGCGCGCGCGCCCATGCGGATCAGTTCCGGGATGTGCATAAAGCGGTTTTCGAAGACGGTTTCGATGATTACGCCCGTGCCTTCAGCCACCAGGTTTAGCAGCGTAAACTGCGCCTGCATATCGGTCGGGAAGCCAGGATGCGGCGCGGTGCGCACGGTGACGGCTTTCGGACGTTGACCGTGCATATCCAGGCTGATCCAGTCTTCGCCGGTTTCAATATCCGCACCGGCTTCACGCAATTTCGCCAGCACGGCATCAAGCGTTGCAGGCTGCGCGCCATGACAGACGATTTTGCCGCCGGAAATCGCCGCCGCGACCAGGAAGGTGCCGGTTTCAATACGATCCGGCAGAACGCGGTACACGCCGCCACCGAGACGCGCCACGCCTTCGATGGTGATACGGTCAGTTCCCTGACCGGTGATCTTCGCGCCCAGCGTATTGAGGAAGTTGGCAGTATCGACAATTTCCGGCTCGCGTGCGGCGTTTTCAATGACCGTGGTCCCTTCCGCCAGCGTCGCGGCGGACATGATGGTCACCGTCGCGCCAACGCTCACTTTGTCCATCACGATGTGCGCGCCTTTCAGACGGCCGTCAACGGAGGCTTTTACGTATCCTTCTTCCAGCTTGATCTGCGCACCGAGTTGCTCCAGACCGGTGATATGTAAATCTACCGGACGCGCACCGATGGTACACCCGCCCGGCAGCGAAACCTGGCCCTGACCAAAACGAGCCACCAGCGGCCCCAGTGCCCAGATAGAGGCACGCATGGTTTTCACCAGATCGTAAGGTGCGCAAAAAATATTCACGCCGCTGGCGTCGATATGCACCGAACCATTACGCTCGACTTTTGCCCCTAACTGGCTGAGCAGCTTCATCGAGGTATCGACGTCCTTCAGCTTAGGGACGTTCTGGATCTCAACCGGATCTTCCGCCAGCAGCGCCGCGAAAAGAATTGGCAATGCCGCATTTTTTGCACCTGAAATGGTGACTTCGCCCTGAAGCCGCGTAGGCCCCTGAACCCGAAATTTATCCATTGTTCTGTTCTCTGTTAAGAATTCATCCGCGCTGCTGATGGATCATCAGCCGCTCAAAAACCGTTTAATTTGCGATCGCGTTCCCACTCTTGCGGCGTATACGCTTTGATCGACAGGGCATGGATGCGGTTATCCGCAATATATTCCATCAGAGGGGCATAGATTGTTTGCTGCTTTTTAACGCGGCTCATGCCGTCGAACAGCTCGCCCACGGCGATAACCTGAAAATGGCTGCCATCGCCGGAGACGTGGACTTCCGTAAGAGAGAGTGCGTTCATCAGCACGGTCTGAATTTCATGATTTTCCATGGGCTCTGATATCATCTGGTAGTAAAACAGCCCAACATCTTAGAGGAAAGTGGCGCTGTCTTAAATAAGCAAAAAGCCCCATCGTAAAGATCGACGGGGCTACGGGTAGTAACTCACTGAAATAATTAACACGCGCGCGGGATCAATTCATCCGGCAGATTGTATAACTGAGTCAGGGTGAGTAAGTTTTCACTCATGCCGCTAAAGCATACCGACCTGCCCTGCTCGCGGATTAATGCGGTCAGGTGGATCAGCAATGCCAGTCCGGCGGTATCAACGCGGGTAATGCCCGACAGTTCAATCACTGACACTCCCTGCGTCGCTTCCTGACGTGCTTCCCACAATGCGGTCAACACGTCCTGATCCAGTTCACCGTGCAGCGACAGCATTTTGCCGTCGCGCGTCCAGTTTAGCTGCGGGGTCATTTTTTACCCTGATCCAGCGTAATCGGCTGTTTAGAGATTGATTGCAACTGTGCGGTCAGGCCGTCAATGCCTTTAGTGCGCAGCAGGTCGCTCCATTCATTCTGTTTAGTGGTGATCATGCTCACCCCTTCGGCAATCATGTCATAGGCCTGCCAGTTGCCGCTCTGGGTGTTTTTACGCCACTGGAAGTCCAGACGTACCGGCGGACGACCGTTCGGATCGACGATGGTAACGCGGATCGGCACGATGGTTTTATCGCCGAGCGATTGCTCTGGCGCAATCTGGTAGGTCTGACCGTGATACATGGCCAGCGCCTGGCCATAAGCCTGCTTCAGATACTCACGGAACGCAGCGAAATACGCTTCACGCTGCGCCGGAGTGGCCTCTTTGTAATAGCGTCCAAGTACCAGCGCGCCCGCGTATTTTACCTGCACGTAAGGCAGCAGTTCCTGATCGACGATTTCACGCAGATAGTTCGGGTTAGCGCGAATTTTTGGCTGTTCATTTTTCAGACGGTCGAAAGTTTTCTGCGCCGCCTCACCCATCAGTTTATAAGGATTGGACTGATCGGCGGCGGTTGCTGCCGTAAGCGGTGCGATAACCAGCATTGCAACCATGAGTAAACGTTTAAACATGCGTTGATTCTCCTGAAATTAATTCGTCTGGCCTGCGGGCGCAGCGGCATCAGTATGCTCGCCAGCAGGCGTCTGCGCATCGGTTGAATTCTGATTGTCACCGCCTTTGCTGTTATAAAGGAACTGACCAATCAAATCTTCCAGCACCATGGCAGACTTTGTATCCTGGATGGTACTGCCTTCTTTAAGCATAGACGTTCCCAGCTCCGGGTCGTCAAAACCGACGTTCAGCGCCAGATACTGTTCCCCCAGCAGGCCGGAAGTACGGATCGCCAGCGAACTGGTGTCCGGGATCGCGTTATAGCGCTCTTCGATATCCAGCGCGACGCGCGGCAGGTAGGTTTTCGGGTCGAGAGCAATGTCCGCCACGCGCCCAATCACCACGCCGCCAATACGCACCGGGGAGCTGGATTTCAGACCACCGATGTTATCGAAGGTTGCATAGATGCGATAAGTTGGCTCGGTGCGCAGCGACGTCACGTTTGCCGCTTTCAGGCAGATAAACAATCCGGCCAGCAGTGCTACCAGCAAAAAAATACCTACCCAGATTTCACTTTTTCTCGTTTGCATGAATCAATTCCCAAACATCAGTGCAGTCAGTACAAAATCCAGACCAAGAACGGCCAGCGAAGCGTGAACAACGGTACGCGTTGTCGCCCGGCTGATCCCGGCGGAAGTCGGAATTGCGTCGTAACCGTTGAATAACGCAATCCATGTAACCGTAATGGCAAATACTACGCTTTTAATCAGACAGTTAACCAGATCGAGACGCCAGTCGACGGCTCCCTGCATCGCCGACCAGAAGAAGCCGGAATCAATGCCTTTCCAGTTCACGCCGACCAGCGCGCCGCCCCACACGCCCACCGCGACAAAAATAATCGTCAGCAGCGGCAGCGAGATCACCCCGGCCCAGAAGCGCGGTGAAATCACCCGGCGCAGCGGATCAACCGCCATCATCTCAAGGCTGGAGAGCTGTTCAGTGGCGCGCATCAGGCCGATTTCCGCCGTCAGCGCCGAACCGGCACGTCCGGCAAACAGCAGCGCGGCAACCACCGGCCCCAGCTCGCGCAGCAGCGACAGCGCCACCAGCATGCCGAGGCTGCTTTCCGCTCCGTAGGTAGTCAGCACCAGATAGCCCTGAAGCCCCAGCACCATACCGATAAAGACGCCGGAAACCAGAATAATGACCATCGACAGCACGCCAACGTTATAAAGCTGGCGCACCAGCAACGGCGCGTGCTTGCGAAATTCTGGCTTGCCCACCAGCGCATTGAATAGCATCAACCCGGCACGTCCGAACGTGGTGATCGTCCTGAAACCGCGATTTCCGAGCGCAGCCAGTGTATTTAACAACATGAGCAGCTTAACTCCCTGTGCCGAGTAAATCGTGGTGATAGTCGCCAGCGGGATAGCGGAACGGCACCGGGCCGTCTGCGATACCGTCCAGAAATTGTCGCACTCTGGGGTCGGCGTTATCCTGTAGCGCCTGGGGACTACCGTGGGCGACAATTTTTCTGTCTGCCACGATCCAGGCATCGTCAGCGATGCTCAGCACTTCCGGCACGTCATGCGAGACGACGATACAGGTAATGCCCAGCGCGCTGTTAAGTTCAGAAATCAATTTGACCAGCACGCCCATGGTGATCGGGTCCTGGCCAACAAAGGGTTCGTCAAACATGATGAGATCCGGTTCCAGCGCGATGGCCCGCGCCAGCGCAGCGCGGCGCGCCATACCGCCAGAAAGCTCGGACGGCATCAGTTTTGCCGCTCCGCGTAGCCCTACCGCTTCCAGCTTCATCATTACCGTACTTTTCAGCAGTGCCGCAGGCAGATGCGTATGCTCACGCAGCGGGTACGCGACATTATCGAATACATTCATGTCAGTAAATAACGCGCCGGACTGAAACAGCATACTCATGCGTTTACGCACGGTGTACAAACGCGTACGGGACATCTCCGGCACGTTTTCGCCGTCAAAGAGGATCTCGCCGGTATCGGGGGGGATCTGCCCGCCGATGAGGCGTAACAGCGTCGTTTTACCAATCCCTGACGGCCCCATGATCGCAGTGATCTTCCCGCGGGGCACCGACAGCGAGATATTGTCGAAAATCACGCGGTTACTGCGCGAAAAGCTAACGCCTTTAATTTCGACTAAATTCGCCATGCTCTGGCTCATCGATTATTCCTTCCATTAGACCTCTGTCAGAAAGTTTGAAGCTGACTAAAGCTACAATCCCAGCATATTTACAGAAACTTACCTGGCTAAGTAAGTCAACGCTGGCATTTGTTTTACTTTTACCGCGCCCGGCGGCAGAATCTTTTTGCCGCTGCGTTTGTTAAGCGCGATTCAGGTTTACGCTGCAAGCCGTTGAGTATACCTGAAGAAAGAACTTTAGAGGCTTTTAGCGTTGGGTCTGTTCAACATCGGTTTACGCCAGGGCGGCATAAACGGAAGCACCAGGCAACGTATCTTCATCTATTTGCCGCGTATTCTGATATCCGGCGTCGCCAATTACCGCTACTGTTGTAAGTACGTTTTCGGACATGGAGCAGGCAGCATTTTTATGCGGGTACTGGCTGTAATCTGCTTTTCATTGTTAAAATCCCCCGTCTGAGCGGATCAGAAGCAGGCAAACACTCGCGCTGGAGCGCTGTTAACGGGCGGTTTTAGTGTACGGCTGGGTTGCCGTGCGGGCCACCGCCGCTTTTTATGGATTAAATCGGATACGTACTATGTCGCAATCAGAGTTGCAGCCGGGTTTTGATTATCAGCAGGCAGGTAAAGAGGTTCTCGCCATTGAGCGTGAGGGTCTGATCGAACTGGATCGCTTCATTAATGAAGACTTCAGCCACGCCTGCGAAAAAATATTTCACTGCACCGGCAAAGTCGTGGTGATGGGAATGGGTAAATCCGGTCATATCGGCAGAAAAATGGCGGCGACGTTCGCCAGCACCGGTACGTCTTCCTTTTTCGTTCATCCTGGCGAAGCGGCACACGGCGACTTAGGAATGGTCACGCGGCAGGACGTTGTCATCGCGCTGTCAAATTCCGGGGAATCCAACGAAATTCTGGCGCTGATCCCGGTTCTGAAGCGTCTGCGGGTGCCGTTAATCTGCATGACCAGCCGCCCGGAAAGCAGCATGGGCCGCGCCGCAGATATCCATCTTTGTGTTAAAGTGCCACGCGAAGCCTGTCCGCTGGGGCTTGCGCCGACCAGCAGTACCACCGCTGCGCTGGTGATGGGCGATGCGCTGGCCGTTGCGCTGCTGAAGGCGCGCGGTTTTACCGCTGAAGATTTTGCCCTCTCCCACCCCGGCGGCGCGCTGGGCCGCAAGCTGCTGCTGCGGGTGAACGATATTATGCACACCGGCAGTGAAATTCCCCGCGTGGCAAAATCCGCCTCGCTGCGCGACGCCCTGCTGGAAATCACGCGTAAAAATCTGGGTATGACGGTCGTTTGTAACGATGACCTGAAAATCGAAGGCATCTTTACCGACGGCGACCTGCGCCGCATTTTCGATATGGGCGCAGATTTACGCAGCCTGAATATTGCCGACGTGATGACTCCCGGCGGCATCCGCATCCGCCCCGGCACGCTGGCGGTGGACGCATTAAATCTGATGCAGTCCCGCCATATTACCTGCGTCATGGTTGCCGATGGCGACCAGTTGCAGGGTGTGATACATATGCATGATCTGCTGCGCGCAGGCGTAGTGTAAGAAAGGATAAAAGAATGAGTAATGCTGGAGCCACTGTGGCAACCTGCTACGGGCCAGTGAGTGAGCAGATGCTGGAACAGGCGAAAAAAATCCGCCTGCTGATCCTTGACGTCGATGGCGTACTTTCCGACGGGCTCATCTATATGGGCAATAATGGCGAAGAGCTCAAGGCGTTTAACGTTCGCGACGGCTACGGCATCCGCTGTGCGCTGACGTCCGGTATCGACGTTGCCATTATTACCGGGCGAAAAGCTAAACTGGTAGAAGATCGCTGCGCCACTCTCGGCATTACGCATCTGTATCAGGGCCAGTCAGATAAACTGCTGGCCTGGCGCGATCTGCGGGAGAAACTCGCCCTGTCGCCGGAACAGGTAGCCTATGTCGGTGACGATCTGATCGACTGGCCGGTGATGGCCGAAGTGGGGCTTAGCGTTGCCGTGGCGGATGCCCACCCGCTACTGATCCCACGCGCGGATTACGTCACGCGCATTAACGGCGGACGCGGAGCGGTACGCGAGGTCTGCGATTTGCTACTATTGGCGCAGGGCAAGCTTGATGAAGCCAAAGGGCAATCGATATGAGTAAAACCAGACGTTGGGTTATTATTTTGCTGTCGCTGGTCGCGCTGATTTTGATCGGCGTGAATCTGGTGAGCAAAGATGACACCGGGGAAAACGTGGTGTCAACCAGTGACCCAACCTACAGGAGTGAGCATACGGACACCGTGGTATATAGCCCGGAAGGCGCGCTCAACTACCACCTGATTGCACAGCACGTTGAATATTATTCTGACCAGGCGACGACATGGTTCACGCAACCGCTGCTGACCACGTATGACACGACGAAAGTCGAAACCTGGTCGATTAAAGCGGATAAAGCGAAGCTGACTAATGACCGTATGCTGTATCTTTACGGCCACGTTGAAGTGAACGCGCTGACCCCGGACGCTCAACTACGCAAAATTACGACGGATAATGCCATAGTGAATTTGATCACCCAGGATGTCACCTCTGACGATCTGGTGACGTTATACGGTACGACATTTAATTCCAGCGGCCTGAAAATGCGCGGAAACTTACGCAACAAAAACGCCGAGCTGATTGAAAAGGTTAGAACCTCATATGAAATTCAAAACAAACAAACTCAGCCTTAAGCTTGTACTGGCCAGTACGCTTCTGGCGGCCAGCCTTCCCGCGCTGGCGTTAACGGGCGACACCGATCAGCCCATTCATATTGAGTCCGATCAGCAGTCGCTGGATATGCAGGGCAATATCGTCACCTTCACCGGTAACGTCGTTGTCACGCAGGGCACGATCAAAATTAACGCTGACAAAGTGGTCGTCACCCGTCCTGGCGGTGAGAAAGGCAAAGAGGTGATCGACGGCTACGGTAAACCGGCCACCTTCTACCAGATGCAGGACAACGGCAAACCGGTGAAAGGCCATGCCTCGCAAATGCATTACGAGCTGCAAAATGACTTTGTGACCCTGACCGGCAACGCTTTCCTTGAACAGGTCGACAGCAATATTCAGGGAGACAAAATCACCTATCTGGTGAAAGAGCAGAAAATGCAGGCGTTCAGCGAAAAAGGCAAACGGGTAACCACCGTTCTGGTGCCATCGCAATTGCAGGATAAGAGTAACAACCAGGCTCCGGCGCAGAAAAAGAGTAACTAATTCATTATGGCAACATTAACTGCAAAGAACCTCGCGAAGGCTTATAAAGGCCGCCGGGTGGTGGAAGACGTCAGTCTGACCGTAAAGTCCGGTGAGATCGTTGGTCTGCTGGGTCCAAACGGTGCGGGTAAGACCACCACGTTTTATATGGTCGTCGGCATTGTCTCGCGCGATGCGGGCAACATTATCATTGATGACGATGATATTAGCCTGCTGCCGCTGCACGCGCGGGCGCGTCGGGGTATCGGTTATCTGCCGCAGGAAGCCTCCATTTTCCGCCGTCTTAGCGTATACGACAACCTGATGGCGGTCCTGCAAATTCGTGACGATCTCACGTCAGAACAGCGCGAAGATCGCGCGAAAGAGCTGATGGAAGAGTTCCATATCGATCATTTGCGCGACAGCCTCGGCCAGGCCCTCTCCGGCGGTGAACGTCGCCGCGTGGAAATTGCCCGTGCGCTGGCTGCTAATCCGAAATTTATCCTGCTGGATGAACCCTTTGCGGGCGTTGACCCCATTTCCGTTATCGACATCAAACGTATTATTGAGCACCTGCGAGACAGCGGCCTCGGCGTTCTGATCACCGATCACAACGTGCGTGAAACGCTGGCAGTGTGTGAGCGAGCCTATATCGTGAGCCAGGGACACCTGATCGCCCACGGTACGCCAGACGAAATCCTTAAAGACGAACAGGTTAAGCGCGTGTATCTTGGGGAAGACTTCAGACTCTGATAGGGTGTATTCATGATGCATCCCGGCGCAGCCAGCACAGAGGCTGCGTAAATGATGAAGTGTAAGAAGTCAGCGACGTAAACTCGGGAGAAAATCGCTCTGAATATGAAGCAAGGTTTGCAATTAAGGTTTAGTCAACAGCTTGCCATGACGCCGCAGCTGCAACAGGCGATCCGTCTGCTGCAACTGTCGACGCTGGAACTTCAGCAAGAACTTCAACAGGCACTGGAAAGTAATCCACTGCTTGAGCAAACCGATCTTCACGATGAAATTGACGCCAAAGAGACCCCGGATAGCGAGTCGCTGGATACCGCTGACGCCCTTGAGCAGAAAGATATGCCAGAGGAGTTGCCGCTTGATGCCAGTTGGGACGAGATCTACACGGCGGGCACCCCTTCCGGTAACGGCGTCGATTATCAGGACGACGAGCTGCCGGTGTACCAGGGCGAAACCACCCAGTCGCTACAGGATTACCTGATGTGGCAGGTGGGTCTGACGCCGTTCTCTGACACCGACCGCGCTATCGCCACTTCCATTGTTGATGCCGTGGATGACACCGGTTATCTGACCGTCTCCGTTGACGATATTCTTGAAAGCACAGGCGACGACGAAATCGGGCTGGATGAAATTGAGGCGGTGCTCAAGCGCATCCAGCGTTTTGATCCGGTGGGCGTGGCGGCGAAAGATCTGCGCGACTGCCTGCTGATCCAGCTTTCGCAATACGCCAAAGACACGCCGTGGCTCACCGAAGCACGGCTTATCGTCAGCGATCATCTCGACCTGCTCGCCAATCACGATTTCCGCACCCTGATGCGCGTCACGCGTCTGAAAGAAGATGTGCTGAAAGAAGCGGTAAACCTGATCCAGTCGCTGGACCCGCGTCCCGGTCAGTCAATCCAGACCGGCGAGCCGGAGTACGTCATCCCGGACGTGCTGGTGCGAAAAATCAGCGATCGCTGGGTGGTCGAACTCAACTCTGACAGTATTCCCCGTCTGCAAATCAATCAGCACTACGCCGCCATGGGCGGTAGCACCCGCAATGAAGCGGATAACCAGTATATCCGCAGCAACTTGCAGGAAGCGAAGTGGCTGATTAAGAGCCTTGAGAGCCGCAACGACACCCTGCTGCGCGTCAGTCGCTGTATCGTTGAGCAACAGCAGGCGTTCTTTGAGCAGGGCGAAGAGTTTATGAAACCGATGGTGCTGGCGGATATCGCCCAGGCCGTCGAAATGCACGAATCCACGATTTCCCGCGTGACGACCCAGAAATATCTGCACAGTCCGCGCGGCATTTTTGAACTGAAGTATTTCTTCTCCAGCCACGTAAATACCGAGGGCGGCGGCGAAGCCTCCTCCACGGCGATTCGGGCGCTGGTGAAGAAGTTAATCGCTGCGGAGAACCCCGCGAAACCGCTGAGCGACAGCAAATTAACCACATTGCTGTCCGATCAGGGGATCATGGTGGCACGCCGCACCGTTGCGAAGTATCGAGAGTCTTTATCCATTCCGCCGTCTAACCAGCGCAAACAACTGGTGTGACACAACCGATAAGGAAGACACTATGCAGCTAAACATCACTGGGCACAATGTCGAGATTACTGATGCACTCCGCGATTTTGTCAGCACAAAATTTGCTAAGCTGGAGCAGTATTTTGACCGCATCAATCAGGTCTACGTTGTGTTAAAAGTGGAAAAAGTGACGCATATTTCGGATGCCACCCTGCACGTTAACGGGGGTGAAATTCATGCCAGCGCGGAAGGGCAGGATATGTACGCGGCTATCGACGGTTTAATTGATAAACTGGCGCGACAGCTAACCAAACATAAAGATAAACTGAAACAACACTGATTGTCCGGGCGTTCGCCTGACGTATACCGCGTCAGGCGAGGCTTAGGTGAAACTATGATGAACAATGATGCAGCCCTACAACTGAGCACTGTCCTTAACCAGGAATGTACCCGCAGTAACGTTCACTGCCAGAGCAAGAAACGCGCGCTGGAAATTATCAGTGAGCTGGCAGCAAAGCAGCTGAGTCTGCCGCCGCAGGTCGTATTCGAAGCGATCCTCACCCGTGAAAAAATGGGGAGTACCGGTATCGGTAACGGCATCGCCATTCCTCACGGCAAGCTGGAAGAGGACACCCTGCGCGCGGTTGGCGTCTTTGTACAACTGGAAACGCCGATTGCCTTTGACGCTATCGACAACCAGCCGGTGGATCTACTCTTCGCCCTGCTGGTTCCGGCTGACCAGACCAAAACGCATCTGCATACTCTTTCGCTGGTGGCAAAACGCCTGGCGGATAAAACCATTTGTCGTCGCCTGCGAGCGGCACAAAGTGATGAAGAGCTGTATCAAATCATCACCGAAAACGAACACAGTGATGATGTTTAGCAGGGATAATACTTTACCCTTTGCTGTACTGAGGAGAAACGGTACATGGTACTGATGATCGTCAGCGGTCGCTCCGGCTCGGGGAAATCCGTAGCCCTGCGCGCGCTGGAAGATATGGGCTTCTACTGTGTAGATAACCTGCCCGTGGTGCTTTTGCCGGAACTGGCGAAAAGTCTGGTCGATCGTCAGACTTCCGCCGCCGTCAGCATAGACGTGCGTAATATGCCGGAATCACCCGAGATTTTTGAACAGGCAATGCAAAACCTGCCGGATGCCTTTTCGCCGCAGCTGCTGTTCCTTGACGCAGACCGCAACACGCTGATCCGTCGCTACAGCGACACGCGCCGCCTGCATCCTCTTTCCAGTAAGAATCTTTCGCTGGAAAGCGCCATCGATCAGGAGAGCGATCTGCTGGAGCCGCTGCGCTCGCGTGCCGATCTTATCGTCGATACCTCCGAGATGTCGGTTCACGAACTGGCGGAAATGCTGCGCACGCGGCTACTGGGCAAGCGCGAACGCGAACTGACGATGGTGTTTGAGTCCTTCGGCTTTAAGCATGGCATCCCCATCGACGCGGACTACGTTTTTGACGTGCGTTTTCTGCCAAACCCGCACTGGGACCCGAAACTGCGTCCAATGACCGGCCTCGACAAACCGGTCGCCGCGTTTCTTGACCGCCATACCGAAGTACATAACTTTATTTACCAGACCCGTAGCTACCTGGAACTGTGGCTGCCGATGCTCGAAACCAACAATCGCAGCTATTTAACCGTGGCGATTGGCTGTACCGGCGGTAAGCACCGTTCCGTGTATATTGCCGAGCAGCTGGCGGACTACTTCCGCTCGCGCGGTAAAAACGTACAGTCCCGTCACCGGACGCTGGAAAAACGCAAATCATGACCGTAAAGCAGACTGTTGAAGTCACCAACAAGCTGGGAATGCACGCCCGCCCGGCCATGAAGCTGTTTGAGCTGATGCAGGGCTTCGATGCCGAAGTGCTGCTGCGCAACGATGAAGGCACCGAAGCCGAGGCGAACAGCGTGATTGCGCTGCTGATGCTGGATTCCGCCAAAGGCCGACAGATAGAAATCGAAGCCAGCGGCCCGCAGGAAGTCGAAGCGCTGGCGGCGGTCATCGCCCTGTTTAATTCCGGCTTTGATGAAGATTAACTGCCTGTCCCGCCAGGGACGGGGGTTTATATTAATTAAATCAACATACTTTCATTAAATATTCATTATTTAAATAATCCACTTCCGTATTTTTTATTATAAACCCGCTCTCCTTTTTTATTAGTCGTCACTGTTACTGACCTCTCTTACCACACCGCCTAAAGCGGCAAGTACCTGCGCCTGTAGCTCGAATATGGGACCCTTTTGCATTCTTAGTTGAAATATGAATGCCCGCAGGTGTTGACCCTTGCTGCGGGTATTACCCTTCGCAGTAAAGGCAATTTGTACATTCCGTGCTCTTTTTGCAGCCAAAGTAATGCTTAAGAAAACCTTAACAATCTTGTTGAAGTTCCATTTAAGTCTGCCGTCCATACTGCTTTCAACAGAGCACATATTTTCAGGACGTCTTCTATGATTCGCTTATCAGATCAAACACCTCTGGGAACCGGACGCCATCGCCAGTGTTATGCGCACCCGGAAAATGCTCAACGCTGCATTAAAATTATCTACAATGCCGATCGTAGCGGTAATAAAGAGATCAAGCGCGAGCTGCGCTACTATGCGCATCTCTCACGCTATCTGCGAGACTGGAGCGGTATTCCGCAATATTACGGCACCGTAGAGACCGATCTTGGCACCGGTTACGTTTACGATATTATCACCGACTTTGACGGCAAACCGTCCGTGACGCTGCGGGAATTCGCCAGTCAGTGCTGCTATGACAGCGATATCACCCTGCTGCGCCAGATGCTGAAAACGCTGAAAAAGTATCTGCACGATAACCATATCGTCACCATGACCCTGAAGCCGCAGAACATTTTGTGCCGTCGGCTGAGCGAGTCAGAAGTCGTCGCGGTAGTGTGTGACAATATTGGCGAAAGCACTTTTCTCCCGCTGGCAACCTGGTCCGCCTGGTTCTGCCACCGCAAACAGGCCCGGCTGTGGACGCGTTTTATGGCGCAGCCCGCACTGGCGATTGCGCTGGATAACGACGACCTCCGTCAGAAATCGGTGATGCTCACCACCTCACACCGGGTTTAATGCAGCGCGTGGCGGGTCATATAGGACTCGCCGCCCAGTTGCCGCATCTGCCGCGCGATCCACGCCTGACGGTTGCGCACGTAGCCTGAAGGCGCATCGGCTTTAAAGCGAATCGGATTAGGCAGTACCGCCGCCAGCAGCGCGGCTTCCGATGACGTCAGCTTGCTGGCGGGCTTATGGAAGTAGCGGCGGGCGGCGGCTTCCACGCCAAATACACCTTCGCCGAATTCAGCGACGTTAAGGTATACCGTCAGGATCCGTTTTTTACTCCACACCGTCTCGATGCCGACCGTCAGCCCGGCTTCCAGCCCTTTGCGCAGCCAGCTACGACCATCCCACAAAAACAGGTTTTTTGCCGTCTGCTGGGAGAGAGTGGAAGCGCCGCGAATGCGCGATTCATGGCGTTCATTATGCGCCAGCGCTTTCTCGATAGCCGCCACATCAAAGCCCCAGTGCTCCGGGAATTTCTGGTCTTCCGCCGCAATGACCGCCAGCCCCATGAAAGGGGAGATTTCATCCATATCCACCCAGTCAGAATGCGCGACGTAACCAAAATCGCCGCGTAGCCAGGCCCCGATCTGCCGCTCCATCATCACGCTGGAAAACGGCACTGGCGCAATGCTGAAGAGCGCGATGCCTCCACCCCAGAAAAGCGTGAATGCCAGCAGCGTGCGTACCAGCACGCGCCGCAGGAAAACGCCCGGCGAAACGCGCCCTTTCCTCATTCGGCGAGAACCAGCACACGCGTGACCAGCTTCTCAATACCGGCTGCCGCCTCGGCAATATTCTGCGCCAGCATATACGCGGGCGTGGTCACTACTTTGTGATCTTCATCGATCACAATGTCATCCACCGGACAGGGAACGTGTTCCGCGCCCATCTCTTCCAGCAGTTCAGCGGTATCAATGTCGGTGCCGATGGTCATGCGCAGCGGGAAGTTGAAAATTTTCGGCAGCATCGCCGGAGCAATGCAGATGAAGCCCAGCGGCTTGCCCCGTTCATGCATTGCCAGCGCCAGCGCTTTAAGATCGCTATCAACTTCGCACTCAACGCCCTGGCGGGCAAAAGTGCTCAGGTTTTTCGCCGCGCCAAAACCGCCAGGAACGATGAGCGCATCCAGTTCCGCCGCCTGCGCCATTGCCAGCGGCTGAATCTCCCCTCTGGCGATGCGCGCCGCCTCGATCAGGACGTTACGCGTTTCCGGCTGGGCTTCACCGTTAAGGTGATTGATCACGTCCGACTGGCTTTTATCTGGCGCAAAGCAGACCGCCTGTGCGCCATTACGGGCGATCGCCAGCAGCGCGATCACCGCTTCATGGATCTCTGACCCGTCATTAACTCCGCATCCGCTAAGGACAACGCCTACTTTTTTCATCGTGCTATTCCTTTTCACAACCGCGTCTTTCTAATCAGAAAGGATGATTTAGCCGCTGTGCTTCACATATTTTACTGATTCATGTAACAAATAATTTAATATTTGCTATCTTAATGGACGTGCGACCCAAGTTGTCAGCTGTGCCTGGGGTTTAGAACGCTAATAAAACAGGCGCAGCCACGATTTCCCTGGTGTTGGCGCAGTATTAGCGCACCCCGGCCAGGCCGGGGTCATTTTTTTGCACGTTCCGCAACCCAGGCTTTCAACACCGCCGCATCGTTCTGCCACTCAAGTTTCATCTCCTCGATCCATTCACCTACGTTATCCCACCACGCCGGGAGATCGGAAGACTGTATTTGCTGCCCCAGTTGTTGCAGATGCACCAGACCGATAGAGCCAGCCGCACCTTTAATTTTATGCCCTTCTTCAGCGATGCCTTTCTGATCGCGGGCAGTGAAATTTGATTCCAGTACGTTCAGATAGCCTGGCATCATCTTTTCGAACACCGCGAGGCCGTCGGTGATTAATTTTGGTCCCACCAGCTCAAGGTACTGTTCAAGCATGGCGATATCTAAAACGTTTTGCGCTTTGCCGTTATCCGTCGGGGTCACGATTTTTTCCTCTTGATCGGTGGTATCCCAGAACTTCTTAATCATGGCAGTTAATGCCGGAACTGCCAGCGGTTTGCTGAGCACGTCATCCATTCCGGCATCAAGATATTCCTGTTTGTTTTTCAGCACGTTGGCGGTCAGCGCCACCAGCGGCGGCAGCTCATCGCGCTGATAGCGCTGGGTCAACTGGCGGGAGATATCCAGCCCGGTCATATCCGGCAACTGGATGTCCAGCAGGACCAGATCGTATTCGCCCGGCTGGAACATCTCCAGCGCTTCGGTTCCCGTCATCGCCACATCGACGCTGTTCCCCAGTTTTTCCAGCACCGAGCGCGCCACAATCACGTTCAGTTCGATATCTTCGACCAGCAGAACGTGCAGCGCCGGTAGCGGCATATCGTCGTCAGCAAACGCGTCCTCCACCTCTTCCGCCACCGCAGGCGCGTGCACCGTCGCGGTGAACAGCGAGCCTTTGCCCATCTGGCTGCTCACGGTGATGTCGCCGCCCATTCTGGTCGCCAGCCGCTGCGAAACCGCAAGGCCAATGCCGGTCCCGGTGGCAGGTTTACCGCCGCTACTGTCTTTCACCTGGTGATACATGATGAAAATCTTATCCAGCTCTTCCGGCGGAATGCCGATGCCGGTATCTTCCACTTCAAAATGTAGCATCGCGTCGGCGTCGTAACGCACCCGCACCGTCACCTGCCCCTGGGTGGTAAATTTGACCGCGTTGCTGATCAGGTTCCACAGGATTTGCCGCAGGCGCGTGCCGTCGGTAATGACCTTATGCGGCAGCGGCAACGTGGATTCCATCACAAAGCGCAGCCCTTTCTGGTGCGCCTGCAAGCCGGAAAGGTTCTCCAGATCGGCGAGGAAGCCGGTGAAGTCTATCGGCTGGTTGTCGAGCTGCACATTCCGGCGTTCCATTTTGTCCATGTCGATAATATCGTTAAAGATATTACCCAGCGTCACCGCCGAAACGTGGATGGTTTTCAGGTATTTTTCCTGCTCGTCGGTCAGGTCGGTGTCCAGAAGGATACGGCTTAACCCTACGATGCCGTTAAGCGGCGTGCGCAGCTCGTGGCTGATAGTTGAGATAAAGGTGGTCTTGTCACGGCTGGCGCGCTCCAGCGCATCCTGATAGCGCTTACGCTCGGTAATATCGCGACCAAAGCCCATCAGCCCGTGGCGTTTGCCCACCCGGTCATAATAGGGCACCTTGCGGATTTCAAAGCAGGCCTTGCGCCCGTCAGGGTAAAGCAGCCACTGCTCATAGGTGAGCGAGACGTTATGCCGAAACACTTTTTCGTCGGTTTCGATCACTTTTTCCGCGGTGTCAGCCGGGTAAACGTCCTGCGGTCGGAGATTAATCAGCTGCTTTTCGCTCTTCCCGGTGAGCAGCTCCATCGCCCGGTTACAGCCGGAAAACTCTTTATCTTCATTACGATAAAAAACCAGGTCCGGTGAGGCATCAAGAAACGATCGCAGGAAAATTGACTGCTGCTCAAGCTGGATCTGCGTCTCTTCACGCTCCTTCATCTCAACCTTAAGCTGTTCGACGGTGGCCTGGCGTTCGGCCTCTGCCTTCTCACGGTCGGCGATTTCCTGGTTGAGCTGAACAATATTGTCCTTCATCTGGATATTGAGTTTGAGATCGCGCGCGCGCATCTCTTCCAGCTTTTCCACCATCCGGGAAAGACGCTGGCGCGACTCTTCCAGTTGTTCGACCACCACCGATAAAAAGTAAACCGCCCACGGGGTGATTAAGATCCCGAAAAAGATCGAGCGAATAATATCAATCTCTTCGACGTGTCCGCGCAGCACCATCGTCACCGCCATTTGCACGGCGAAAGCCAGTGCAATCAGCGCCAGCGCCAGCAGCAGCGAAAAGCGCATCAGCCCCAGCTTCATCATCAGGTTGACGTAGTATTGCGCCAGTAAACGGATTTGTTTCATAAAAGGTTCCTTCACCCCAGCATGGCTCAATCATACCGAATTTTGAGCAACAGGTTGAAGTCTGGTTAAAAAATGTGGAGTGTGCAGACAGCAAAGAGGGATAAAACGACGCCACCCGAAGGTGGCGTACGCTTTAGTTTTGTTCTCGATCTAACCAGTCGCCGCTGTCAATGCGGGTTAAATCATCGACCGGACGCTGATAAACATACATCCATGCACTCCCGTAGGGAGTCTGGATTAACTGGCGTGCGTATTCACCGCCCTTTGTGCGTAGCGCATCCAGCTCGGCAAGCGTTGCGGCATCAATACGATAAACTTCCCCGAGTACCGTGCCTTCACCGGGCACCGCGCCTGGATAGTGGCCCAGACTGTAGAGTCGGTAATTATCGATGCTGTAATCGCCCAGCCACTGGGCGTTGGTCATCCAGTGGCTGTTGCCCTGCTTGCTTCGTAAACTGCCGTAGACAAATATTCGCATTGCTAAAACTCAAACTGATAGAGCAAATCGAGCGCCTGATCTATGCCAGACACCGCTTCAAGATATAGCTTAGGCATCAGACGATAGCGTAACGTGAGAGTTGCCAGCGAGTCAAAAATACCGACACCGTATTTCACCTGTAGCCCTGGCAGGACGTAACCACTCACGACGACCTGCGACGAATCCCCGACACCCTGGGTATCCAGCGCCAGATTGCTTACGCCAAACGTCTCGCCGATTTTACCCACAACCTGCCCACTTTGTGCAACCCCCAGACCCACTAACATTGACGTCATGGCGTCACTATCGCTCTGCTCGCTGTCCAGACCCTGACCGCGCAGCAGATAGGAGAGCGCTTCCTGCTGCGACATCGCCGGGTCAGAGAACACTTCGGCCTTCGGCTCGTCCGCCGTGCCGGTGACGCGCACGCCTGCGATCACGTCGTTCTCCGTCGATTCCGGGTTACGGATCGCCTCAATATTCAGTAACGGCTGATCCGGCGGGCCGGAGAACAGCAGCTCACCTTTACGCACAATCAAATCCTGGCCGTAAGCGTGGAAGCGCCCTTCAGGAATATTAATTTGTCCGTTAAGCCCCAGCCCCTGTTTATCCTGGGCCACTTTCAGATCGCCGGTCAAACGGGCCTTCAGGCCAAACGCATCAATGCGCACGTTGTTGCCGACGTGAACCACCAGATTACTGTTGATCGGGATCGACGCGGTTTTCGGCTCTTCCGGCTGCAAATCGTTTTTCAGCATGACTTCATCGCTGGAGACGCCGACGGCGCTTTCCGGCAGCTCGTGAACCACAATACGCGCCCACGGCACGTCCGCGCTGCCGTCTAACGTGAACAGCTGCGGCGTGGCGGTGAAGACAATATCCGGCGACACGTCCAGTCGCACCATCGGCGGCACGGTGATCCGCACGCGGCTGCCTTTCGCCGCCACGCGGGCGCGCCAGTTGTCGATCTGGCTCCAGTCCGCATCGCCGTTCAGCGCAATGTCACCCTGTCCGGTGCGCACCACGCCCTGCAACGTCGAACTCATGCCGTTAAAGTTCATCGCCAACTGGCTCGGCTGCATATCAAACGGCATAAAGTTGCCGTCGATTTCCGCGCCGGTGAGCTGCATCTGACCAAAAATCTGCGGGCTTTGCGCATTGCCTGCCAGACGCAGACCGGCGTTGAGCGTGCCCGTCGCTTTCTCCCCGCGCGAGAAGATCGCGTTGATCATCGCCAGCGAGAAGTTGCGAATGTTGACGTTGCCGCCGAGGTTACGCTGCCCCTGCGGATCGCTAATCTGCACCTGCCCATCAAACTGGCCGTTATTGGTCAGACGCATCAGCCAGTCAAGCTGCGCGCGATTGTTACGCAGCTCGGCGTTGAGATTAAGGGTGTCAAACGCCACCGGTAGCGGCGCATCGTTGACGATTTGCGTGACCTTAACGTTACGGCCTGAGAGACTGACTTTGCCCTGCGGCAGACCTTCTTTAGTGGTGTCCCAACTGACGTCAGCGTTGCCGCTGAACACGCCGCTGGCCTGGGTGGCTTCTGGCATAAAGGGTTTCAGCATCGCCAGGTCGAAGCGGTTCATATTGACCACCGCGCGTCCTTCCGCACCCGCATCGATAGTTTGCGGCACGCACAGTTCTGCATTCGGGTTAGTCCAGCAGTGTGGCCCGATGCTGATTTTTTGTTCCTGATTACGGAAATCCAGCGCCACCGCACGGTTTTGCGCCCACGGCCCGACCGGCGTCTGGAAGCGGGTATTACTGAGCGTGCCTTTCCAGCGCTGCGCCTGACGGTCAAAACTGCCCGCCAGATCGAGCTGCCCGGAAACCGGTTCGCCCTGCATCCGTAGCTGAAGCTGGTGCTGCTTCTCGCTGCCCTTCGCATCCAGCGTCAGCAGGCGGACATTAATATCGCCCTGCGCGATACGCTCAACGCGCACGTTCAGCGTTCCGGCAATCTGATCGGTGGATTTAATGTCACCTTCAATGCGCGCCTGCGCTATCGAAAGCGCCTGCCAGCGCAGGCCGCGCGCGGTAATATCCGCCAGTAGCTGCGGCGCGTCCACCGTTCCGCGTACTTTCAGCAGCCCTTTCGCTGTCCCGCCCAGCCCCGGTAGCGCGTTATCCAGCCCCGGCGCGTCGATGGTGGCGTCAAGGTTGAGATCTTTGACGCCCAGCTCGCCCTTCACATCGGCGTTATTGCGACCCAGCGCCAGATGCAGGCCAGGAATGGTCCACTGTAAATAGCTGTTGCCCTTCAGCGAACCGTCCACTTCAACCTTATTCTGCTTAACGTTACCGGTGATTTTCATCTCCGGCACGTCCACCTGCCAGCTTCCGCCGTACAGACTGCCGCGCGTTTTGATCAGCCCGTTCAGCTTCGACGGCCAGTCCGGGAACTCTTTGGCGGTGTTAATTCCCTTCAGCGCCAGCTCGCCGCGCCAGCTAATCGCCTGCTGCCAGTCAAGCAGCGCTTTCAGTTCGGTAGAGCCCTGGAGCGCCGCCACCGTCAGTTTGTCGAGGTTAATCTGCTGCTCGTTGCCTTTCGCATCCAGCGTAATGGTTGCCGGTGGGATCGCCTGCCCTTTCACCGCAGTACGGAATGAAAGGATGTAATCGGTCATTTTACCGGTCAGTTTGAGCTTCACATCGTCGGCCTGATACTGCTTCTCGCCGGTAAACGGCCAGTAAAGTTGCTGGCTGGTAATGTCCAGATTCAGCGGCAGCCCGGCCTCCGCCAGTCGGGTTTGTCCACGCAGGACCATATCAACCGGGCCGGAGAGATTAACGCCGATCTCCAGCTGTTCACGCAGCGCGCCGCCCACTTTGAGCTTCACTTTTTCGCCCTTCAGCGGATCGACGTTCAGGGTGCTGTTCAGCGTAATATCGACCGGCCAGTTATCCGCCAGCCTGGCGCTGCCGGTGGCGTTAAGCGTGCCCTGGTTGGCATCAATATCCAGCGCGTCCAGTTTCGTATTCCCGTCGATGCTGCTGACCTTAAGCAGCATATTGCGCACGGTGATATCGGTATCGCCGGTAACGCGCAGTTGCTCGCCGCGAAACTCCTCGATATTCAGGTTTAGCGGCAGATGAACGTCGGTCATTTCCGGCAGCACCGGCTTCGAGAACAGATCCTTCAGCGTCGCGCCGAGCGGTTTTTCGTCCGGGCGCGGGTTATCGATTTTCGGCTCGACCACCTCTTCCTGTGCCACCTCCGCCACTTTCGGCAGGGCAATCAGCAGCCCCTGAAGCGACGTCGGCGTCACGGTGAGGTTTTTATCCTGCCAGTTCAGGCCGGAAGAAAAATGCATCACCGAGACGGTGGTGTCATCGATTTTAATATTGACGTTATTGAGCGCAATGCGGCTTAAGGTGATGGGATACGGCGTGGAGAGATCCAGCGGCCCGCTATCCTCTTCTTCCTTCTGCGCGGCGGGCGGCATTTTTTTGGTGTCCACCGTCACGTTAATATCAGAAAGCGCGATGTCATTTACGCACAGACTGCTTTGCTTCAGGCAAGCCAGCTTAACGGAAAGATGCACCTGCCCGGCATTGACCGCCACGCCGGGCTGGTCGTAGCGAACGTTTTTTAGCGTCAGATCGCGCCAGCCGCCCGTGACCTGCCCAATTTCCAGCCCCGGCACCCAGCGATTCGCCGCGTTGAATACCAGATGCAGGCCGGTTTTGCTGCCCACCAGGAACGCGACTGTTCCCAGCAGCAGAATGACAAAAATCAGTACGCCGAGGCTGATCTTCTTCCATAAACTCATAATTCTGGCCCCAGACCGATGTAAAACTGTAGATCGTGTTTATCTTTGTCGCCTACCGGCACGGCAAAGTCGAGCTTAATTGGCCCCACCGGTGACTGCCAGCGCACGCCGACGCCGGAGCCGGTTTTGAAATCGCTCTTGCGGATGTCGCTCACCGCTTCACCGCTATCCACAAACACCGCGCCCCACCATTTTCCGGTCACGTTGTACTGATATTCCAGCGATCCGGTCGCCAGCTTTGACGCCCCTTTCAGCTTGCCATCGCTGTCTTCCGGTGAAATCGATTTATATTTATAGCCGCGAATACTGCGATCGCCCCCGGCGAAGAAACGCAGATCCGGCGGCACGCGGTCGAAATCGCCGGTCTCGATCCAGCCGAGATTGCCGCGCATCACGAAGCGGTGCTTATCATACAGCGAGCGGATCCAGACGTTCTGCGCCTGGAAAACGGAGAAATCGACATCTGAACCCCAGGCGGTGTTGGAATAATCAATGGAATAGCGCTGGGAATCGCCCCACGTCGGCATCAGGCCGCCGCGCGAGCGGGTACGGCTGATCATTACGCCTGGATAGAGCAGCATGGTGGTATGGGTTTCACTGCCCTGGGTAAAGTGGTCGAGGCTCCAGCGCAGGTTAATGGCGCGCTGCCAGCCACTCGACAAATCCCAGTAGCGTGACAGCGCCAGGGTGGTGGAGTCGGCTTCGGTATCGTTCAGATCGGTACGCTTGACGCCGCCCTGCACCAGATAATACTGCTCCAGCGGATTTTTCAGCAGCGGCACTTTATAACTGAAATCCAGCACCTGTTCCGGCGCGGAAATGCTGGCGCTGGTGGTCAGACTGTGGCCGTAAGAGTTCATCCACGGCTTTTTCCACGTCGCTTTCACGCGCGGCCCAACGTCGGTGGAGTAACCGACGCCGGTTTCAATGGTGTTTTCAACGCGCGGAGAAACTACGCCGTGCAGCGGCAGCACTTTGGTTTTACGCGCTTTGTCGAATTCCGGGGCCACGATGACCGAATTAAACCAGCCGGTGGCGGAAAGCCTGCGGTTCAGTTCCGCCAGATCCTTCGACTGGTAATAATCGCCTTCTTTAAACGGCACCAGATTTTGCAAATACTCATCGCGGATCTGCGAATTCTCAAAGGTCACTTTGCCGAAGCGGTAACGTTCGCCGCTGTCATAATCGATATCCCAGAAAGCCTGATGGCGGTCGAGCGCCACGCCAAGTTGGCTTTTTTTGAATTCGCTGTCGAAGTAGCCCTTACGCAGCGATACGCTGGTCAGCCCTTTTTTGAAGTGCTCATAGTCGCCGTGATTCAGCACCGTGCCGATTGCCGGGCGTTTGTGAAGAAGATCGAGATAGTCGTGGTCGGTACGCGCACCTCCGCGCAGGATCACATTCGTGCCGCCGATGCGCACCGGCTCGCCGGGCGAAACGCGGGCAAGCAGCACCTGACGCCCTTTTGCCGGAGGCGGGCGCAGTTCAAAATCAATGGTCGGCTCGTAGTAGCCCAGCGCTTTAAGTCCTTCCCGGATCGCATCATCCACGCGCGCGCGGAATCGCTGGTCCGGCGTCACCTCGTCGCTCTCAATAGTCGAAAGCTGGGCGCGCACGTTCTGCTGGAGCTGGCCTGTTAGCCCTTCAACCTGCAAACGCACGTTTGCCGCGCTGGCGGTACCGCTGAGCAACAGTAAACTGGCCCAGCCTAACTGGCGGATTTGTAGCACATTTTCTCCTGAATATCCTTGTCTCCACCCCTGCTGGAAACGAACTGTCACTCCCTGACGTTACAAAGCCTTCACAATCAGGCTTGAAAAACAGACAACATCCCAAATATTTCTTATGTTTAAATCTAGACTGATTCAGCGTGTTTATTGTGTTAAAAGACACGCTTCGTTACAACCCTAACGACAATTTCTGTTTCGGGAGAACAGCATCATGAGTTTATTCGACAAAAAAGAGGTGGTTTCTCAGGCCGATGCGCTGCCCGGACGCAACACGCCCATGCCGGTCGCCACGCTTCATGCGGTCAATCAACACTCAATGACCAACGTGCCGGACGGGATGGAGATCGCGATCTTTGCGATGGGCTGCTTCTGGGGCGTCGAGCGCCTCTTCTGGGTGCTGCCCGGCGTTTACAGCACTGCGGCGGGCTACTGCGGCGGCTATACGCCAAACCCGACCTACCGGGAAGTCTGCTCCGGGCAAACCGGTCATGCCGAAGCAGTACGCGTGGTCTACGATCCTGCCATCACCAGCTACGAGCAACTGCTTCAGGTGTTCTGGGAAAATCACGATCCGGCTCAGGGAATGCGTCAGGGCAACGATCACGGCACCCAGTATCGCTCCGCGATTTATCCGTTAACGCCGGAACAGGATGCAGCCGCCCATGCCAGCCTGGAGCGTTTCCAGTCGGCAATGCGCGCAGCGGGCGACGATCGTCACGTCACCACCGAAATTAAAACGGCGACGCCGTTCTACTATGCGGAAGACGATCACCAGCAGTATCTGCATAAGAATCCGTACGGGTATTGCGGGATCGGCGGGATTGGCGTGTGTTTGCCACCGCAGTAATGAAGAGTTACCCGCCTTCCGGCGGGTAACGTTATCAGAAGGAATTACTGACCAAACTTAACCGGCTGATCGCGGTAAGCTTTCAGCTTCGCACGCATCCAGCGGCTACTGTTGCGGTTTACCGCGCTCACCACACCGGTGGTCGCGCCGCCGCCAACCTGCACGTGGAAAATACCGCGTGACGGGAAATCAATGTACTTCGGCTCGGTGAAATCCCACTGGTGACGGCTGAACAGCTCCTGCGCATTGTGGCCCATCATGCCAGCGTGAGCGTCGAGGAATTCGATATTAAGCAGATCGGCGTTAATTGCCGCCACAGAGTTACCGATTTCCGGGTGGCCCATCAGGTAGCTGCCGCCCGTTCCCCAGAACTGCTCTTCCAGCTCGCCGACCTGCTCTGAAACCGTTGCCAGACGGCTGGCCGGAACCTGCCACGGCAGCACGGGCTGACGTAAATGACGGCTCAGCGACGCGCAGAAATCGAAAGTCCGATCCCACTCATACGGCGTATAGCAGTAGCCGTTTTTGTAGGCGCGGGCAGTGAAATCATCTGCTTCATAGCGGTCAGCGGCCATAAAATCCGCGCCCTTAGCGATAGCTTTGATGCCGTCGGCACGGGTATATTCCGTATCCTCAAACACGCCAACCAGCAGAGCGTACTGGGCGGAGAGTTTACCGGCCAGTTCAGGCGTGATGGTCATTTTCTTCTTCGCGCCGTCAATCGGATCGAATACGTCGTCGTAGGTAAAGTCGTTGTAAACCCACTGTGAACCGCCGACGCTCCACAGGTTAAGCTGCCAGCCCAGCACGACATCCGGCGCGATCGCGCGAACCATCCAGTTGACGCCTTTGATATAGCCTTTCAGGGTATCGGTGATCCCTGCCGGAACCGCAATGTTGATGCCATGATGCGCCAGTGCCTCTGCCAGCGGCTTACGTACCGGGATCGGGTAATCCGGGGAGAAACCGTACTTCTGGCATTCACCGAGATAATCCGGGTTAACAATAAACCCAGCCGGTACCGGATGCGCGTCATCTTTCATCGCCTGCGCCATTTGCAGCGCCTGAATAAAGTTAGCAAAGCTGAACTGATGACGAACCGGATCGTCAATGATGCGCTCTACGTCGCCCAGCGACAGGTTGCAGGTGTACGAAACCATCACCGGCAGCACCTTATCGCCGGTTTTTGCTTCTACATCGCGCGCCATCTGAATAATTTTGGTCGTCGGCTCTTTTGCCGGATCGAGGTAGCCGGATGCATCGCCCATACCGTCATCACCGGAATATTTAAACAGCGAGGAAATGCGGGCTTCCGCAAAATCTTCCACGTTAGACGGCGACATATCAGCGCAACCGCCAAAGCTCAGGAAGTCAGGGAATCCCTTCACGCGCAGATTTGCGCCTTCGGTGACGGTCAGTGTTAACGTCAGCGGCGAACCGTTTTCAACGCGCAGCGTCTGCGAAGCGACGTCAATATAATGCACCACGCCGTCGTGGATCACCGTGGCAGCAATAATCTGATAATAGCCCTGCGCCAGCGTGACGGACGGAGCGTGGCTACCGGATTGCATCGGCAGACCGGCAAACAGATACTGACGCGCATCCGCGCCAATCAGACGTAAATCAAACGCCGCAGCAACCGCTTTAACGGCATTCACTTTAATGGTCAGTTTTGCGGAACCCGCCTGGGTTTCATCGTTCTGGCGGATCTGCGCATCGCTAAAAACAATATCGTGGAGCTTGTTATCCAGCGCGCCGTTGGCCGCCGCAAAAACATAGTGAATATTATTCAGGTGAACGTCATGGATGCGCACCGAATAATTACCCTGAATCGGCAGATTTTCCAGACGCTGTTTTTGACCAGCACGCATGGTGAAACGCAGTTTTTCAATGCCGTTTTCCAGACATACCACGTTCAGATCTTCACCATACAGCGCATGAGACGCAGGTAAATTCACCGCTACATCCAGAGTGGTGCTGCGTTCAGTGCGGGCAAAACTAATATCCAACTGGCTGCGCTGGCCTTTGTTGATAATAACCTCAGAGGCACTCAGCTTCACCGCTGCGCGAACCGTACCTTCCGCAGTACGTAATTCAGCGACCGTGGCGATCCAGGTTCCCGCGTTAACAGAAAACGTATTCATCCCTGCTTTCGGGTGCAGAATTTCTTTTTTCTCCCCGCGCACCAGCACCAGTTCCAGCACAGACTTTTCCAGCCCGGCAGGAAGCGCGGCACAGTTGACGACCAGTTCGCCCGCGACGCTGGTTTCTTCGTCCGCCGCAACGGTGAAGGAGTCTTTGAACGAGGACCATTTTGGCGCAGCGTCGGAAGAGACGTTAACGCCCATATGGATCTGGGCAATCGCGTTGCCAATCGCACCGCCATCCGCTGCGGTAATGGTCAGTTTGATATCAAAAACGCCGTTGGAGACTTCGGTCGATTCAATCTGCGTTTTTAATTCGCGCCACGGGTTAGTAGAAATCGTAATATCGCCTTCAGTGATTTTTCCCGGCGCGCTGAAGGTCAGGACCATTTTTTCTTTGATATCAATACCGGCACCGGCTTTTGCTTTAAAGTCGGTGATATCTAAGGTTGGATACCAGGTATCGTTATTAAAATTAAGCGTGAAATCTAATTGCATTTTCTGTCCCTGCTAAATGTGGGTAATAAAGAAATGGAGGGTTTACCTTGTAATGCGATATCTGGCTCGCTTTAGTTATAAAGATATCGACTGCCATCTATTCGCTATTCAGGCACTTTTAGTTATAATCCGGGATAAATAAAAATACATCTATTATTCTGTGGCGATGATATTTTATGAGTGAATATCATCTGGGGCACCTGCGATAATCTATTCCACAGTGCGAATTTCGTTAATCAATGATAAAAATGAGGTCAGTAATGAGAATAATGTTGATAAATTATTGTGCTCATCTTAATGGCTGAGATCATGATTTTACTGGCACAAAATAATACGCCCGTTCGTTCACGGGCGCGCGTATTAACCCGCCTGCTCAGCCCGCGCCGCATATCTCGTCGCATTCAGCACCGTACCGTACTCCAGCACCCTTCCCTGTAGCAGCAAATTAAACACCGCTGCCTGCGGGCGGTTAAGGCGGTTTTGCAGCAGATGCACCGCCTCGACGCCCAGCTCGCGGCAGGGAACGGCGATGCCGGTGACGGGATGGCGCATTCTTTTTTCCAGATGCCAGGCAAAATCAGTGACCAGCAGGGAAATATCTTCCGGCATCCGCAACCCGTGCCTGTCCAGCGCGCGCTGCACGCCAATCGCCATTTCCGCGCAGCCGCATAAAATCGCTTCCGGCCAGTGTTCGCGGGGATGGGCGGACAGCCAGGTATCCATCGCCGATTCCGCCTCATCCGGTGAAAACGCCTCGGTGATCAGCAAATCGTGCTGCGGATCGAACGGCGTGCGGTAGTCGCGATAAGCCTCTTTGATCCCCTCCAGCCGCGCGTACAGCGTCTCGCGCCGCAGGCAGGTTAACGAGATAATGCGCCGATAGCCGCGCTCAAACAGATAACGCGCGGCGCTGTAGCCAATCGCCCGGTGATCGGGCGATACGCAGTCCAGCTGCATCTCGCGGTCAACAGAGTTAATCAGCACGCAGGGTTTATTGAGGGTTGCTGCCAGTTTGAAAATAGTCGGATCGTCAGTGCCGATAATAATAATGGCGTTGATATTTTTATTACTGGCCCGGTCGAGAAACAGTTTTAAATCCGGGCGCTGCTCTTCCAGCCCGCAGTAGCTGAGGTAGACATCGTGGGCGGCAGTGGCGTCGGCAATGCCCTTCGTCACTTCATGATAAAAAACGTCGCCGCGTGCGGTAAAGGTGCGGCCCGGTGCGAAAACGGCAATGCCGTTAACGTACAATCTGCCGCTACTCAGTTCATCCAGCACGCCCAGTTTTCGGGCGCATTGCACGATGGCTTCGCGCGCTTTTTCGCTGGTATAGGATTTTCCACTTAGCACGCGCGAGACGGTACTGATCGAATAGCCGGTAGCCACCGCAATTTCATCCATTTTTAGCCTGCCAGCCATTATGTGACCCCGCTCCCAATCAATATCTGCAAATATTTGCAGAAACAATCCAATGATTTTAAAGCGCTTTCATCAGACATTGCGCAAGTTCTTCGTATCTCTGCGAGCATTCTCACAAATTGTGTTTGTCCTCCCCCATGCCCTTACATATTTTCGCGACATGACTTATTTCAGCAAATATAAGGTGTGACATGGAAAGCGTTCGTTTTGGCATTATCGGCGTGGGTAATATCGGCACGGTCCACGCGCGTTATTTACTGGCAGGTACAGTTCCCGACGCTCGCCTGACCGCAGTGTGCGATAACAATCCGGCGAAGCATAACGCCATCCGCAAGCTGGTCGGCAACGAGATGCCGATTTTCAACGATGCGCAATCGCTGCTGGAGAGCGGCCTGATTGACGCGGTCATTGTCTCCACGCCGCATTACGCGCACCCGGAGCTGTCAATGCTGGCGATGCGTCACGGCATCCATACGCTGTGCGAAAAACCCGCGGGCGTTTATACCGCGCAGGTCCGTGAAATGAATGCGTTCGCCCGGCAGTGCGATGTGGTCTTCGGGATGATGTTTAATCAGCGCCCTAACCCGCTGTACCAGAAAGTAAAAGATCTGATTGTGAGCGGTGAGCTGGGCGAAATCCGCCGCTCCAACTGGATCATCACCAACTGGTATCGCTCGCAGAGCTATTACAATTCCGGCGGCTGGCGCGCGACGTGGAAAGGCGAAGGCGGCGGCGTGCTGCTGAATCAGGACCCGCACCAGCTCGACCTCTGGCAGTGGCTGGTCGGAATGCCGGTACGGGTGCGCGCCTTCTGCCAGTTTGGTAAGCATCGCCAGATTGAAGTCGAAAACGAAGTGACCGCTTACGCCGAATACGCCAACGGCGCAACGGGGGTATTTATTACTACCACCGCCGAAGCGCCGGGGACCAATCGTCTGGAAATCGCTGGCGATCGCGGCAAGATCGTCGTCGAAGAGGGCAAATTACGCTTCTGGCGACTGCGTGAATCAGAAACCGAGTTCAACGCCCGCTGGGAGAATGGTTTCGGCGAGCCGGAATGCTGGGAAGTTTCGGTCCCGACCGGCCCGGAATGCAGCGATCATCACGTCATCACCGCGAACTTTACCGCCGCCGTTCTGCACGGAACGCCGCTGATTGCGCCCGGTCAGGAAGGGATCAACGGCCTGACGCTCTCCAACGCTATGCATCTCTCCACGTGGCTGGACGACTGGGTCGCGCTGCCGATTGATGAAGCCCGCTACTACGCGCTGTTACAGCAGCAGATCGCCACTTCCGTTGAAAAAACAACCGAAAGCCGCACGCTGGACGCTTCCGGCAGCTGGTAAATAAGGGGACAGCACATGCTCAACATCGCCATCGTGGGAACCGGGAATATTTCCCACAACCATATTCAGAGCTATTTACAGTTTGCCGACCGCTGCAACATTGTCGCGCTGGTCGATATTTACCCGGAAAAAGCCGAGAAGAAAAAGCAGCGCTACGGCCTGACAGCGGCGACGGTTTACAGCAGCCACGAGGAGATGCTGGAAGCCGAAACAGGTGTCGATATTGTTGACGTCTGTACGCCGCCATATGTTCACGCCGACATCTCCATTAACGCTCTGAACGCCGGGAAGCACGTCCTGTGCGAAAAACCGATGGCCGCCTCGTTACAGGAGTGCGATGCGATGATCGCCGCGCAGAAGAAAAGCGGCAAAATTCTGTCGATCATTGCGCAAAACCGCTTCACCGACGCCTTCTGGCGGCTGAAGAAAGCGGTAGATTCCGGCGAGCTGGGGAAAATTTGCCATGCGCAGGTCGATTCTTTCTGGTGGCGCGGACACTGCTATTACGATCTGTGGTGGCGCGGAACGTGGGAGAAAGAAGGCGGCGGCTGCACGCTTAATCATGCGGTGCATCACATTGATGCCATCCAGTGGATGCTGGGCTTTCCGTCGGAAGTGGTGGCAATGATGACCAACGTAGCGCATGACAACGCCGAGGTGGAAGATCTCTCCGCCGCCATTTTCCGCTATCCCGGCGGTGCGCTGACGCAGCTTACCGCCTCAGTGGTGCATCACGGTGAAGATCAGAAAATCGTTATTCAGGGCGACAAAGCGCGGATTTCTGCACCATGGAAGGTATGGGCCAGCGTCTCTGCCGATAATGGCTTTCCGCAAAATGCGCGTGATACCGAACGCGAAGCGCGTCTGAATGCGGTCGTTCAGGCGACGCCAGCGCTGACCTGGACGTTGCACAGCGGACAAATCGACAATCTGCTCACCGCCACAGAACGCAATATTCCGCCGCTGATCGACGGCGTTCAGGGCAAGCTCTCGCTGGAACTCATCACTGCGATTTATAAATCGTCCATTACCCGCCAGGTGGTGTCACTGCCCATCCGCTCCGACGACCCTTACTACCGGACCGGCGGACTGCTGTCGCTGGCTCCGCACTTCTACGAAAAAGCTGCCTCAGTGGAAAACTTCAGTGAAGTAGGCGCGATCCCGCTGGGCAAAGATCTGGATACAGGAGTACAAAAATGAGCATAAATGATGGCATGAACTATGCCCCGAAGGGTAAGCCTCAGCCAGTGGTACAGGCGGGAGAGTTTATTATCGCCGCCGCCGCGCTCGATCACGGCCATATCTACGGCATGTGCAACGGACTCATCGAAGCGGGTGCAACCCTGAAATGGGTATACGACCCCGACCCGGCAAAAACAGAAGCCTTTGGGCGCCAGTATCCGACGGTGCAAATCGCCGAGTCTCTGGAAACCATTCTTCAGGATCAACACGTCCAGCTTGTCGCGGGCGCAGCCATTCCGTCAGAACGCTGCGCGCTGGGCCTGAAGGTGATGGACGCGGGCAAGGATTATTTTACCGACAAGGCGCCACTGACCACCCTGGCGCAACTGGATGCCGCGAAGCGCAAGGTGGCGGAAACCGGGCGGAAATACGCCGTCTACTACAGCGAACGCCTGCACGTTGAAAGCGCCGTCTTTGTCGGGCAACTGGTCCAGGACGGCGCTATCGGACGCGTCATGCAGACGCTCGGCGTGGGGCCGCACCGCGAAGGCCAGGGCCGCCCGGACTGGTTCTATGAGAAAGCCTTTTTTGGCGGTATTTTGTGCGATATCGGCAGCCATCAAATTGAACAATTTCTGTTTTATACCGACAATAGCGACGCGCATGTGGTGGCAAGCCAGGTGCGTAACGTCAACCATCCGCAATATCCGCAGTTTGAAGATTTTGGTGATGCCATGCTGGCGGGCGATAACGGCGCAACCGGCTATTTTCGCTGCGACTGGTTTACGCCGGATGGCCTTTCCAGCTGGGGCGACGGACGCCTGACTCTGCTCGGCACCGAAGGCTATATCGAAATCCGCAAATACGTCGATATCACCCGTGGCGAACAGGATGTGGTCTATCTGGTCAATAAAGACGGCGAATTTCGCTACCCGGTGGCGGGCAAAGTGGGCTTCCCCTTCTTTGGCGAACTCATCAGAGACTGCCTCAACCGCAGCGAAAACGCGATGAGCCAGGCACACACTTTCAAAGCCGCCGAGCTGTGCGTGAAAGCGCAGATGCTGGCGAATGCGGTGCGCTAAGGAGAAGGCCATGCGAACCCTGAACGCGGCGATTATCGGCTGCGGCGCAATCCATATCTGCCACGTTGAAGCGCTCCTGCATACGCCGGGAGCCGCCCTGCGGGCGATTGTTGATACCCAGGTCGAAAAAGGACAAACGCTGGCGATGGCCTACGGCTGCCACTTTTATCATGACTACCGGGAAATGCTGCGCGATGATGCCATTGACGTGGTGCATATCTGCACCCCGCACTATCAGCATAAAGCGATGATCCTCGACGCGCTGACGGCGGGCAAAGCGGTGTTTTGCGAAAAGCCGGTGGGCATGAACAGCCTCGAAGTCGCTGAAATCGCGCAGGCAGTTGCCGCTACGGCGTGCAGGCTGGGCGTGTGTTATCAGAATCGCTAGAACCCCACCAGCCAGGCGATCCGCGAAGTATTACAGTCAAACGCGCTGGGGAAAATGCTCAGCGTTAAGGCCGTACTGACCTGGTCTCGATCCGGCAACTACTACAGCAACAGCCCGTGGCGCGGGCGTTTTGCCACCGAAGGCGGCAGCCTGCTGATTAATCAGGCGATCCATACCCTGGATCTGATGCAGTGGTTTGCCGGTGGCGTCATGCGGGTGAAAGGCGTGGTGGACAGCGGCCCGCTGGCGGACACTATCGAGAACGAAGATAGCGCAATGGCAACCCTCGCCATGTACAACGGCGCGCGCGGTTTGTTCTGGGCCAGCAATAATCACACCGCCGATTCCCCGCTGCTGCTGGAGATCCACTGCGAAAAGGGGCTGCTCCAGCTAAGAGATAATATTCTCTGGCAAATTACCGCTGATACGCCGGTAAAACTGGCCAACGATAACCCGCCCACCGATAACGGTAAAAATTACTGGGGAGCAGGGCATCAAAAAGCAATAGCGCACTTTTATCAGGCTGTTCAGAACGGCGACAATAACGATTATATCGATATTCAGCAGGCGGCTAAATCATTACATCTTGTGGAGGCTATATACCGCTCATCGCAATTACGACAATGGATTAACATTCCGCGTTAACGTTATTTTTCAGTATTACAGGGCACCCGGCAATAAGCCGGGTGCCCACTTCGAGAGGTTCACCCCGCCGCAGCGGGAAGGTATTTTTGCGGGCGGGAAGGTGCAGCCGCGCAAAAGTACGATGGCGCTGGCGATCCTGCTCTTCGTCACTTTCGCCTGGCTGGCGGTAGCTTTTATACAACCCAGGAATTTAAGCTCGCCCTGACAGCCACGTCAGGGCTTTTAACCCCCGCTGGCAGCTTTCCCCCGCCTTACGCTATACTAGCCGGGAAATTGCCGATCCAGCGCCTTCGGATCGGTTATCGTAGCGTTCAAACTTCCCTTCCGAGGATCTGGCTTATGGCTGGATAAGATATGTTAAACAGTATTTTAGTAATACTTTGCCTGATTGCCGTAAGTGCGTTTTTCTCGCTGTCTGAGATCTCACTTGCCGCCTCACGAAAGATAAAACTCAAGCTTCTCGCCGATGATGGCAATATCAATGCGCAACGCATTTTAAAAATGCAGGAGAACCCTGGCACTTTCTTTACCGTGGTACAAATTGGTCTGAACGCCGTCGCCATTTTAGGCGGTATCGTCGGTGATGCGGCGTTTTCTCCGGCGTTTTATGGCGTATTGATCAACTTTGTCTCGCCGGAACTGGCGGAACAGTTCAGCTTTATTATCTCCTTCTCCCTCGTCACCGGCATGTTTATTCTCTTTGCTGACCTGACCCCGAAACGCATCGGTATGATTGCGCCAGAAGCCGTGGCTTTGCGCATCATCAACCCGATGCGCTTCTGCCTGTTTATCTTCACTCCGCTGGTATGGTTCTTTAACGGCATGGCGAACAACTTTTTCCGCCTGTTCAAACTGCCGATGGTGCGTAAAGACGACATCACTTCCGACGATATTTACGCGGTGGTGGAAGCGGGCGCGCTGGCAGGCGTGCTGCGTAAACAGGAGCATGAACTGATTGAGAACGTGTTTGAACTGGAATCGCGCACCGTTCCGTCTTCTATGACCTCACGTGAAAATATCATCTGGTTCGATCTGCATGAAGATGAGCAGAGCCTGAAGAATAAAATATCGGAGCATCCGCACTCTAAGTTTCTGGTTTGTAAAGACGATATCGATCACATCATCGGCTACGTTGATTCCAAAGATCTGCTGAATCGCGTGCTGGCGAATCAAAGCATGGCGCTGAGCAGCGGCCTGCAAATTCGCAATACGCTGATTGTGCCGGATACGCTGACCCTTTCCGAAGCGCTGGAAAGTTTTAAAACGGCGGGTGAAGATTTTGCGGTGATCATGAATGAGTACGCGCTGGTGGTTGGCATCATTACCCTTAATGATGTCATGACCACGCTGATGGGCGATCTGGTGGGTCAGGGAATGGAAGAGCAGATCGTCGCCCGCGATGAAAACTCCTGGCTCATCGACGGCGGCACGCCAATTGACGACGTGATGCGCGTACTGGACATCGACGATTTCCCGCAGTCGGGCAACTACGAAACCATCGGCGGCTTTATGATGTACATGCTGCGTAAAATCCCCAAACGTACCGACTCGGTGAAATTCTCCGGCTATAAGTTTGAGGTGGTGGATATCGATAACTACCGTATCGATCAGCTGCTGGTAACGCGCATTGACAGCAAACCGACGGTGCTGACGCCGAAGCTGCCGGACGCGGAAGAAAAAGGCGCGGCGTAATTTCCTTCCTGCACAAACATCAACGGCCCCATCCGGGGCCGTCTTTTATGTACTGCTTTTATTTACTGCATAGCACGTTGATTAAGCCATCTCAGTTTGCAGATGCAACACCTGACGATTGACTTCAGACATCACAGAAAAATGCTGTTTGTCCTTCACTTTCGGGATAAGGATTTTGCCCTTATCAAACTCAAAAGCGCCTACGTCCTTGATGTACAACCGTCCACGGAACAGGATCTTCACGTACTTCGCCACCTGACGCGGGTTGTAGCGTTGGAAAATTTTCATTCTTGTATACTCCTGCTGAAGATTACGCCCTTGCGGTGCCACATTTGGACCGACAGTTCTAAGACGCAAATTTTAATGCCCTATGACTATAGACCAGAACGTCCTGGTAACACAGTGTGTATAAGTTTATTTACCGTTTGATTACAATTATTCAGAATTTTCTTTTTAGGCATAGAACAAAAGCAGTATAAGCATTCATTTTTTTCGGGATATGTGCGCTCTACCGCAAATTGGCATCGTGCTTGCGGGTAAAGGGCATTGATCGCATTTATGCTTAAATCACCGCGCCAAGTGGTCGGATCACCTGCATATAAAAAGGAAAAACCATGACTCTACGAACGCTGATGGCATCCGTGTGCCTGCTATTGCCGATGCTGGCTTCTGCTCATAGCTTTAAAGAAAACCAGCGCGTGCCGCCGGTGGGCATCGCCGATCGCGGCGAGCTGATGCTGAGTAACGATAAGTTTAGCTACAAAAACTGGAATAGCGCGCAGCTCAGCGGGAAAGTGCGACTCCTGCAACACATTGCGGGTCGCACCTCGGCCAAGGAGAAAAACGCAACGCTGGTGGAAGCCATCAAAGCGGCGAATTTCCCGCATGACAAGTACCAGACCACCACCATCATCAACACCGATGATGCCATCCCCGGCTCGGCGATGTTTGTACGCAGCAGCATTGAGAGCAATAAAAAGCTTTACCCGTGGTCGCAGTTTGTTGTCGACAGCAACGGTGCTGCGCGTCAGGCCTGGCAACTGGAAGAAAAAGGGTCCGCCGTGGTGGTGCTGGATAAAGACGGTCGCGTGCAGTGGGCCAAAGACGGCGCGCTGACCCAGCAGGAAGTGCAGCAGGTGGTTAGCCTGCTGCGTCAGCTTCTTAGTAAATAGATACCCGGAAGCCGGGGTTGAGGAAGGATTCACGCGGGGTGTAATCCAGGGTTTTGCCCTGCCAGTCGTGAACGTGTGCCCCGGCGGCAACGGCGACCGCGTGGCCTGCGGCGGTGTCCCAGGCGTTGGTAGGCCCAAAGCGTGGATAAAGTTGGGCCTGCCCTTCCGCCACCAGACAGAATTTCAGTGAAGAGCCGATGGACGTGGTCTGATGCTCGCCGAGCTGCTGGAGATATTCCTGCAACTCCGGGTCGTTCGAATGAGAACGGCTAATCACCACCAGCGGCGGGCGGGCGTCGCGCACCTGAATCGGGTTGCGCACCCCGCACTCCTCTTTCCAGGCTTTTCCTTCCGCCGCGCTGTACATCACGTTCAGCACCGGGGCATAGACCACGCCGATCACCGGTTTACCCTGCTCAATCAGCGCAATATTGACGGTAAACTCGCCGTTGCGTTTGATAAATTCTTTAGTGCCGTCGAGCGGATCGACCAGCCAGAAACGTTGCCAGTGCTGGCGCACCTGCCACGACGGAGGATCTTCCTCCGACAGTACCGGGATATCCGGCGTCAGCGCTTTCAGCCCCTGCAAAATGACCTCATGCGCGGCAAGATCCGCCGCCGTGACCGGGGAATCATCTTCTTTACGTACCACATCCATTGGCCGTGCCCCGTCATAGACCTGCATAATCGCATCGCCCGCATTCCGTGCCAGCTCACATAGTTGTTGTAGCATTCTCCACCTCGCTAAATGGCAGTGGTGTTAACTCATTGTTTTGTTTATACCCGATCAGGGAAGAATTCGCCATCTGTGATAACAACTGCGGTTTTGTTAGCCCAATTCATGGCAAGATTCACACTTCTGTAAGCAACAAAACGTATATACATTTTCTTTTGTGCCTCAGATCGAAAAAAGGACGCCTCTGATGATTAAGTTTAGTGCAACGCTCCTGGCTACGTTGATTGCAGCGAGCGTGAATGCGGCAACGGTGGATCTCCGCATTATGGAAACCACTGATTTGCATAGTAATATGATGGACTTTGATTACTACAAAGATACGCCAACGGAAAAATTCGGACTGGTCCGCACCGCCAGCCTGATTAACGCTGCCCGCCATGAAGTGAAGAACAGCGTGCTGGTCGATAACGGCGACATCATTCAGGGCAGCCCGCTCGGCGATTATGCGGCGGCAAAGGGTCTGAAGAAAGGGGATATTCACCCGGTTTATAAGGCGCTGAATACCCTGGATTACGCCGTCGGCAACCTCGGCAATCACGAATTTAACTACGGCCTCGATTATCTCAAAAACGCGCTGGCGGGGGCGAAATTTCCCTACGTCAACGCCAACGTGATTGATGTTAAAACGCAAAAACCTCTGTTCACGCCTTACCTGATCAAAGAGACGCAGGTTGAAGATCAGGATGGCAAAACGCACGCCCTGCGCATCGGTTATATCGGCGTGGTGCCGCCGCAGATTATGACCTGGGATAAAGCCAATCTTGCTGGCAAAGTCACGGTCAATGACATTACCGAAACCGTGCGCAGCTACATCCCGCAGATGCGCGCCCAGGGCGCGGACATCGTCGTTGTGATTGCTCACTCCGGTTTATCCGCCGATCCGTACAAAGCAATGGCGGAGAACTCAGTGTACTATCTCAGCGAAGTGCCGGGCGTGGATGCGATTATGTTCGGTCACGCGCACGCCGTTTTCCCGTCGAAAGATTTTGCCAGTATCAAAGGCGTTGACCTGCAAAAAGGCACCCTTAACGGCGTTCCGGCGGTGATGCCGGGAATGTGGGGCGATCATTTAGGCGTGGTCGATCTGGTGCTCAGCAACGACACGGGCAAGTGGCAGGTCAGCCAGGGCAAGGCACAAGCGCGTCCGATTTACGATGCGGCGGCAAAAAAATCCCTCGCGGCGGAAGATGAAAAACTGGTTGGCATTCTGAAGGCCGATCACGATGCGACCCGCGATTTTGTCAGCAAGCCGATTGGTAAATCCGCCGACAACATGTACAGCTATCTGTCACTGGTGCAGGACGATCCGACCGTGCAGGTGGTGAACAACGCGCAAAAAGCTTATGTAGAACACTATATTCAGGGCGACCCGGATCTGGCGTCGCTGCCGGTACTTTCTGCCGCCGCGCCTTTTAAAGCGGGCGGGCGTAAAAACGATCCGGCGAGCTTCGTTGAGGTGGAAAAAGGCCAGCTCACTTTCCGCAACGCCGCCGATCTCTACCTGTACCCCAATACGCTGGTAGTGGTAAAGGCGACGGGTAAAGAGGTGAAGGAGTGGCTGGAATGTTCTGCCGGACAGTTTAATCAAATCGATCCGCACAGTACCCGGCCGCAGGCGCTGATTAACTGGGAGGATTTCCGCACCTATAATTTTGACGTGATCGACGGCGTAAAATATCAGATTGATGTGACGCAGCCCGCGCGCTATGACGGCGAGTGCCAGTCGATTAACGCCGACGCAGAACGTATCAAAGACTTGACGTTTAACGGGAAGCCCATCGATCCCGGCGCGACGTTCCTGATCGCCACCAATAACTATCGTGCTTACGGCGGCAAGTTTGCCGGTACGGGCGACAGCCATATTGCCTTTGCCTCGCCGGACGAAAACCGCTCCGTGCTGGCAACGTGGATTGGCGCTGAATCAAAGCGGGCCGGAGAGATCCACCCGGCGGCGGATAATAACTGGCGTCTTGCGCCCATTCACAGCGATGTGAAGCTGGATATCCGTTTTGAAACCTCGCCGTCTGATAAGGCCGCAGCGTTTATCAAAGAGAAAGCGCAGTACCCGATGCATCACGTCGCCACCGATGACATCGGCTTCGCGGTGTATCAACTGGATTTACAGCAGTAACCGTCGCGCAGCCCGGCAGCTTGCCGGGCTGTTACGCGGCACGCTCACCGCGCGTTGCCAGCACTTCCGGCAGATTCAGTTCAATCCAGTCCGCCAGCGCCGCCACCTTTTCACTCACCTGCTCGCCGAGCGGCGTCAGGCTATATTCCACGTGTGGCGGCACCACCGGATAAGACACCCGGTTCACGAAGCCATCCATCTCCAGCGCCTGTAACGACTGCGCCAGCATCTTTTCACTGACGCCGCCCATTTTGCGCCGCAGATCGCTGAAGCGATGCGTGCCGTCGCGCAGAGCAACGAGGATCAGCACCCCCCAGCGGCTGGTGACATGCTTAAGCACATCGCGCGACGGACACTGTTCCGCAAACAGATTACCGTTACGCAACTGTTCGCTTAAGGTTAAATTCGCCATTTTCATACTTACCTTTTTGTACGTACTTACTAAAAGTAAGTTTAGGTGTTAGCGTGAGCAAACACAAGACAAACAGAGGAACAGACCATGATTGCGATTACCGGTACAACAGGTCAGCTCGGCCAGCTCGTCATTAAAGAACTCCTGAAAACCGTGACCGCCAGTGACCTGGTGGCAATTGTCCGCAACCCGGCCAAAGCGCAGGCGTTAAGCGAACAGGGTGTTACCGTGCGCCAGGCTGACTATAACGATGAAGCGGCCCTGACCGCCGCGCTGGCGGGCGTTGAAAAACTGCTGCTGATCTCTTCAAGCGAGGTGGGCCAGCGCGCCACCCAGCATCAGAATGTGATCAACGCCGCCGCTGCTGCCGGGGTGAAATTCATCGCCTATACCAGTCTGCTGCACGCCGATACATCACCGTTGGGGCTGCACGTTGAGCACGTTGCGACCGAGAACGCGCTGGCGCAATCCGGCATTTCTTACGCGCTACTGCGTAACGGCTGGTATACCGAAAATTACCTTGCCAGCGCTCCGCCAGCGCTGGAGCACGGCGTGTTTATCGGCGCAGCGGGCGAAGGTAAAATCGCCTCCGCAACGCGCGCCGATTACGCCGCTGCCGCCGCGAAGGTCATTAGCGAAGAGGGCCACGCCGGGAAAGTCTACGAACTGGCTGGTGACGAAGCGTACACTTTAAGCCAGCTCGCCGCAGAGCTGAGCAAACAGAGCGGTAAAAACGTCGCGTATCAGAACCTCAGTGAAGCCGATTTTGCCGCCGCGCTGAAAGGCGTGGGCCTGCCGGACGGCCTGGCGGAGATGCTGGCAGATTCTGATACCGGTGCCTCGAAAGGCGGCCTGTTTGACGACAGCCACACGCTAAGCGCGCTGATCGGCCGTCCGACCACATCGCTGGCGGAGAGCGTGAAGGCCGTTCTCTGATGTTACAAATGCGTTAATTTTTGTAGCATCCCACCGGGCCATCCCCGATAATACGGCGATGGCCCGCGTGGAGAAAACCAGTGCAAGGCGTTCCCGAACAGTTCAGCGATGAAAGAGACCGCGCCCGCATTCGCCATCTGGCGCAAATCCCCGGCGTTGAACTTTATCACGCCCATATTTCCCGTTACGCCTTTGAACCCCACACCCATGAAGCCTTCGGCATTGGCGCGATTGAAGCGGGGGGCCGAACGCTTTCGCTACGGCATCACTCCGGTACGCGATCAAAAGCAGGTTGCCCGGCGCTAATGCGCAATCTCATACAATATTCTGCGCGGGCTGACGCTTACACTCGCCGTTTATCCGGGAAAGGTGACGAGAATGATTAGCGGCGTACTGTATGCCCTGCTGGCAGGGCTGATGTGGGGATTGATATTCGTCGGGCCGCTAATCGTGCCGGAATACCCGGCGGTGTTGCAGTCGATGGGACGCTACCTGGCGCTGGGGCTGATTGCGCTACCGCTGGCCTGGCTGGGACGCGCCCGGCTCAAGCAACTCAGCAAAAATGACTGGCTGACCGCGCTGGCGCTGACCATGATGGGCAATCTGATCTACTATGTCTGCCTTGCGAGCGCTATCCAGCGCACCGGCGCGCCGGTGTCAACAATGATTATCGCGACGCTGCCGGTGGTGATCCCGGTGTTTGCCAATCGGCTTTACAGCCAGCGCGACGGCAAACTCCCCTGGCGGCGGCTGGCTCCGGCGTTGCTGTGCATTGCGGCAGGTTTGCTGTGCGTCAACATCGCCGAACTAAATCATGGCCTGCCCGCTTTTAGCTGGCCGCGCTACGCTTCCGGCATTGGGCTGGCGCTGGTGGCGGTGGTTTGCTGGGCGTGGTACGCGCTGCGCAACGCCCGCTGGCTGCGGGAAAACCCGGATAAGCACCCGATGATGTGGGCGACGGCGCAGGCGCTGGTCACGCTGCCGGTGTCGCTGGCGGGTTATCTCGCCGCCTGTCTGTGGCTGGGCAGTCAACCGCACAGTTTTCCCCTGCCCTTCGGCCCCCGGCCTGCGGTTTTCATCACCCTGATGGTAGCGATTGCGATCCTCTGTTCCTGGATTGGCGCACTGTGCTGGAACATCGCCAGCCAGCGTCTGCCGACGGTGATCCTCGGTCCGCTGATTGTTTTCGAAACGCTCGCCGGTCTGCTTTATACCTTCCTGCTCCGTCAGAGCCTGCCGCCGCTGCTGACATTTAGCGGCATCGTCCTGCTGGTGCTCGGCGTGGTGATGGCGGTGCGCGCAAAGCCGGAAAAGCCAACCGTCCGACCTCTCAGTACGCAAATAAAATAGCCGACTATCCCAAAGAGGTATTCCTTATCCTCAAAGATGCATTTAAAATGCACCTTATATTTTACTGATGAGGTCACTGCTATGACTTACCGTGAACAGGCTTTAGGGGAACTGGCGCTTTCTATTCCGCGCGCCTCCGCGCTGTTTCGTAAATACGATATGGATTACTGCTGCGGCGGTAAGCAGACGCTGGAACGCGCTGCCTCACGCAAGGAGCTGAACGTTGCCGCTATCGAAGCTGAACTGGCAAAACTGGCGGAGCAGCCGGTCGAAAAAGACTGGCGCACCGTTGCGCTGGCTGAAATCATCGATCACATCATCGTGCGCTATCACGATCGCCATCGCGAGCAACTGCCGGAGCTGATCCTCCAGGCAACCAAAGTAGAACGCGTTCATGCCGATAAACCTAATGTGCCGCGCGGCCTGACGAAGTACCTTACCGCGCTGCATGAAGAACTCTCCAGCCATATGATGAAAGAAGAACAGATCCTGTTCCCGATGATCAAGCAGGGCATGGGCCGTCAGGCCGCCGGACCTATCAGCGTGATGGAAAGTGAACATGATGAAGCGGGCGAACTGTTAGAGGTGATCAAGCTCGTCACCCAAAACGTGACGCCGCCGCCGGAAGCCTGTACGACATGGAAAGCGATGTATAACGGCATTAATGAACTGATTGACGATCTGATGGAGCATATCAGTCTGGAAAATAACGTTCTGTTCCCGCGCGCGCTGGCGGGCGAGTAACAAAAAAGGTGCCTGCGGCACCTTTTTGATAGTATCTCCGGCCGCCTGCTAAGCGGCCTTTTTTATCCGTTCAGAAGCATGAACGCCCGCGATCACTTACGCAAATTCGCCAGCCGCTTTTTCCCCATCAGCAGCCAGCATACGCCGAGCACCACAAACCACAGCGGCGTGACCAGCAGCGCCTGACGGGTATCATCTTCCAGCGTCAGCAGCACCAGCACAAACGCAAAGAACGCCATGCAGACCCAGCACATCAGTTTGCCGAGCGGCATTTTAAACATCGACTGCGCATGCAGGTGCGGACGCTGTTTGCGATAGACCAGGTATGAGCACATGATGATGGTCCAGACGAACATAAACAGGATCGCCGAAACCGTCGTCACCAGCGTAAAGGCGGTGATCACATCGGGCTTCACGTAAATCAGCACCACTCCGCCCAGCAGGCAGATGCAGGAAAAGGTCAGGCCGGTCGCTGGCACCGCACGTTTGGACAGTTTGCCGAAGCTTTTCGGTGCCACGCCATCCTGCGCCAGACCGAAAAGCATCCGGCTGGTGGAGAACACCCCGCTGTTTGCCGAGGAAGCCGCCGAGGTCAGGACCACGAAGTTAATAATGCTCGCCGCCGCAGGCAGTCCCACCAGCATAAACAGTTCGACAAACGGGCTTTTGTTCGCCACGACCGAGTTCCACGGGGTGACGGACATAATGACAATCAGCGCCAGCACGTAGAACATAATGATGCGCAGCGGGATCGAGTTAATCGCGCGCGGCAGGGATTTCTCTGGATCTTTCGTTTCCGCCGCCGTGGTGCCGACCAGTTCGATGCCCACAAAAGCAAACACCGCAATCTGGAAGCCCGCGAAGAAGCCGCTAATGCCTTTCGGGAACCAGCCGCCGTTATCCCACAGGTGGCTAAACGAAGCCTCGACGCCGGTCGGCGACTGGAAATGCATCAGCACCATGACCAGCCCGACGATAATCAGCGCCACAATCGCGACGATTTTAATCATCGCAAACCAGAACTCCATCTCGCCGAACATTTTAACCGTCGCAAGATTCAGCCCCAGCAGCAGCAGGACGACCGCCAGCGACGCGACCCACTCGGAAAGTCCGGGGAACCAGAACTGGGCATAGGCGGTGATCGCTACCACGTCAGCCATCCCGGTCACTACCCAGCAGAACCAGTAGGTCCAGCCGGTAAAATAGCCCGCCCACGGGCCAAGCAAATCCGCCGCAAAATCGCTGAAGGATTTGTACTCCAGATTCGACAGCAGCAGCTCGCCCATCGCGCGCATGACGAAAAAGAGCATAAACCCGATGATCATATAAACAAAAATGATCGACGGCCCGGCAAGACTGATGGTTTTCCCGGAGCCCATAAACAGCCCGGTCCCAATCGCGCCGCCGATGGCGATAAGCTGAATATGTCGGTTGGTGAGATTACGTCGAAGAGACTGCTCGCCGGATGCCTGTTCGTCAGCAGCGGCTTTTATCTGATCTACCATGTGATTATCTTCTTGTGTACCTGTCTGTGTTGTTCAGGCTCTGCTGGCCTTTGATTGCGTGTTTTTATTTTCCCTTGTCAGGGATGCATCGATAGTAGGGAAGAATCGGCGGGATGAATACCTGGAATCAAATTAAATGTTAAATTTATGTTTAAAGTGAGTGTTATATCACTGTGATAATGATAGAAAGCTCACAAAAATACACCTGATAAATGGATTTGCAAGATAAAGTATTACGATCTTTCAAACTTAAGCATCTTGCACTGTTTCCCCTCCCTCCGCACAGGAGAGAGGGGAATAATCCTTACAGGATTTCCAGCAGCTCGACTTCAAATACCAGCGTGCTGAATGGCGGAATGGACGCGCCCGCGCCGCGCTCGCCGTAGGCAAGATTCTGCGGGATGGTCAGTTCCCATTTAGAGCCAACCGGCATCAGGGTCAGCGCTTCAATCCAGCCGGGGATCACGCCGTTAACCGGGAATTCAGCCGGTTCGCCACGGGCAACGGAGCTGTCGAACACGGAACCGTCGATGAGTTTACCGGTGTAATGCACACGCACGCGGTCGGTACGCGCCGGGATCGCGCCTTCGCCCTGGGTAATCACGCGGAACTGGAGACCGGATTCAGTGCTGTTCACACCTTCACGCGCGCCGTTCTCTTCAAGATACTTCACGCCGTCTGCCGCCATTGCCTGGAAGCGTTCGCGACGCACGGCATCCGCACGTTCATGAATTTCACGCAGCGCGCGATGCACAACATCTACCGGCACGGCAGGATGCTTGCCTTCCAGCGCATCAGCGATACCCGCAACCAGCGCTTCCGGCAACAGTCCTTCAAGGCCGGATTCGCTCAGCTGCTGTCCTACCTGTAAACCAATACCGTAACTTGCCTGCGCTTCGATAGTGTCAAAAGTCGGGGTGGCCATCGTCTTTCCTTTTCATACAATTTAAGTAGCGGGCAGCATAGCAGCCACGTCGCATCGGGTAAAACTTTGTCTCAGGGTTGATGACAAATCGCGCCGAAACAGAAACAATACGCGGATAAGAGTTTTCCCATTCTGGTGTCGCATCGTTTCCCTTTGCTGCGTACATCAGGCAGTTAGCCAACTATACTGATGCTACAGGACAAAAACATGCGGAGCAGGAGGAAAGCCATGCCCGGGCGCTTTGATGTAAAAACTACCCTGGCGAGGATCTGGCACGCGCCGGATGACGTTCGCCTCATGGACCCGCTTCCGCCGATGCATCGTCGGGGCATTATTATCGCCGCTCTGGTGGTGGTGACAGGTATCCTGCTTCCGTCTTCCGATAACAGCAATCCGCAGCCGGTGGTGCGCGATGCCCAACTGGATCTCCCGTCCTCCAGTCAGCAGCCGACAGCAGCCCCTCAACCCCAGCTGGTAGCCCCTTCCAGCGATCCCGGTGCCGTCGCCCCGGTAGAGCCAGAACCTGTCCAGGAACAACCGGACGACCAGGCACAGGCGCAAACCGCGCCGCCTCAACAGCAGCAGCCAACGCCGGGCATCGACCAGCAGTGGCGCGCCTACCGTATCGATTCCGGTAAAACGCTGGCACAGGTATTCCGCGATCATAATTTACCGGCGACCGATGTTTATGCGATGGCAAAAGTAGAAGGCGCAGGTAAGCCGCTAAGCACCCTGCAATCAGGTCAGATGGTGAAGATACGGCAGAACGCCAGCGGCGTAGTGACCGGGCTGACGATTGATATGGGCAACGGGCAGCAGGCGCTGTTTACCCGCCAGCCGGACGGCAATTTTATCCGCGCGCAGTAATTTCCTGCCCGCGCCAGAAAAGCAAAACGCCGACCCAGGGTCGGCGTTTTTACGCGTGTCTTAGAATAAAAACTTATTCTGCAACTACGTTTACAGTCAGCTTAGCAAACACTTCGCTGTGAACCTGGAAGCTCACTTCGTGCTCGCCAGTGGTACGCAGAACGCCGTTCGGCAGACGAACTTCGCTCTTAGCCACTTCAACGCCAGCTGCAGTAACAGCGTCAGCGATGTCGCGAGTACCGATGGAACCGAACAGTTTACCTTCGTCGCCTGATTTAGACGCGATAGTAACGGTTTCCAGTGCGTTGATTTTTTCAGCGCGAGCTTCAGCAGCGGACAGAACGTCAGCCAGTTTGGCTTCCAGTTCAGCACGGCGTGCTTCGAAAAATTCAACGTTTTTCTTGGTAGCAGGAACAGCTTTACCCTGCGGTACCAGGAAGTTACGAGCATAACCCGCTTTAACGTTAACCTGATCACCCAGGCTACCCAGGTTTGCTACTTTATCAAGCAGAATAACTTGCATTACCTTATCCTCTCAAAGTCGTATTAATGGACCGTGACCGATTACTGATGACGATCAGTGTACGGCAGCAGAGACAGGTAGCGAGCGCGTTTGATAGCGCGAGCCAGCTGACGCTGATATTTTGCACGGGTACCGGTGATACGGCTTGGGACAATCTTACCGCTTTCGGTGATGTAGTTTTTCAGCGTAGCGATGTCTTTATAGTCGATCTCTTGAACGCCTTCCGCGGTGAAACGGCAGAACTTGCGACGACGGAAATAACGTGCCATATGGCTAGTCTCCAGAATCTATCAATTCAATCTGCTCGGCATGCAGAACCATTTTACTCAGGCCGTTCTTTGCCTTGTGGCAAGAAATGAACCCCTGAACGGTTATGCGGCTGCCGACCGTTATACTGTGAGTAATGGCCTGGTTTTCGTGTCCGCTAACAATAACGGGCATTTGGCACCACGCCTGCCGGTGAAATCCGGCTTCCTCCTGCACAGAACGATGCTCAAGCACGAACTGGCAATGAGGAATTCCTGATGGGCTGACCTTTCGAAGGGGCATCCTGCACACGGTGCCGGACAACGCCAGACGGTTGGTCATCAGAAATTACTCTTCAGAATCCCCAGCATCTGCATCATCTGCGGTTTCGTTTGCGAAATCATCGCGACGCTCACGGCGCTCGTCTTTCGCTTTAACCATCGGAGATGCTTCGGTAACAGCGTGCTTAGTACGCATTACCATGCTGCGGATAACGGCGTCGTTGAAGCGGAAGTTAGTTTCCAGCTCATCGATCGCTTCCTGCGGCGCTTCAACGTTCAGCAGAACGTAGTGTGCCTTGTGCAGTTTGTTGATCGGATAAGCCAGCTGACGGCGGCCCCAGTCTTCCAGACGGTGGATCGTGCCTTCTGCTGCAGTGATTGCACCAGTGTAGCGCTCGATCATGCCCGGAACCTGTTCGCTCTGGTCAGGATGGACCATAAAAACGATTTCGTAATGACGCATCGAATTGCTCCTTACGGATTATTCAGCCTCCTGTCTGGGTCAGCCGAGGCCCGTGGAGGCAAGGAACGTGTTAAAGGTCGGCTGAAAAATGACGCGTCATAATACAAGCGTCCCCGGACAAAGACAAGGCGATTACCTGAATAATTATCCGGCGTGGGAAACGCCCCGGAAGTGGACCAGTTACATTCCGCGAATGTTAACAATTCCGGGGCGCTTAATTACTTCTGCCCGTAATAGGCGTTTGGACCATGCTTACGCATAAAATGCTTGTTCATCAGATAACCGTCGATGGGCTTCAGCTGCGGATTAATTCCGCGCGCCATCCACGCCATCCGTGCGACTTCTTCCATCACTACGGCGTTATGGACGGCATCATGCGCGTCTTTACCCCAGGCAAACGGGCCGTGCTGATAAACCACAATGCCCGGCGTGTGCAGCGGCTCGCTGTCGCCCAGCGTTTCGACAATCACTTTGCCGGTGTTGAGTTCGTACTCGCCCTGCACTTCGTCTTCACGTAACGCCCGCGTACAGGGAATATCACCGAAGAAGTAATCCGCGTGGGTAGTTCCCAGCGCCGGGATGGACAGCCCCGCCTGCGCCCAGGCCGTGGCGTGAGTCGAGTGGGTATGCACCACGCCGCCGAGCGACGGGTAGCGACCGTAGAGTTCAAGATGCGTGGCGGTATCGGAGGAAGGACGGTAGTGCCCTTCAACCACCTTACCGCACAGATCCACCACCACCATATCGTCCGCCTGCATGGTTTCATAGGCCACGCCGCTGGGCTTAATCACCACCAGCCCGCGTTCACGGTCAATGCCGCTGACGTTGCCCCAGGTGAAAGTCACCAGCCCGTAGCGCGGCAAATCCATATTGGCGGCAAAAACCTGCTGTTTCAGCTTTTGCATCAGGCGGCCTCCACCAGACCCGCGCGGGCCATCCGCGCTTTCACCCAGTCACGCGCTTTCGCCACTTCCCGCGCCGGGTCGTCGGACGTTTCGCTCCACATCTCAATCAGGTACGGCCCGCAATAGCCACTCTGTCTGAGCGTTTCGAAGCAGCGTTCGAAATCCACCACTCCGTCGCCAAACGGCACGTTTTTAAACACGCCAGGTTTGGTGTCTTTTATATGCACCGCCACGATATGCCCGATGCCCGCCTGAAGCTCCATCTGGACGTCGTTGTCCCACGCCGACAGGTTGCCGATGTCCGGGTAAAGCTGGAACCACGGGTTATTCAGATAGTGCGCGTAGCCCAGCGCTTTGCTGATAGAGTTCATCAACGGATAGTCCATGATTTCCATCGCCAGCGTGACCTGCGCCCGGCTGGCCATCTCCACGCTTTCCTTCAGCCCGTCGCGGAAACGACGGCGCGTTTCGTCCGTGGCCTGCTGATAATAGACGTCGTACCCGGCAAGCTGGATCACGCGGATGCCAACATCCTGCGCAAAGCGGATGGCTTTCCGCATGATCTCCAGCCCCTGGGCGCGAACGGCGTTATCTTCGCTGCCGAGCGGGAAGCGGCGATGCGCAGAAAGACACATCGACGGCACGCGCACGCCGGTTTCAGCGACCGCGTTCACCAGCGCCAGGCGCTGCTCGCGGCTCCAGTCGAGGCGCGCCAGTCGGGCGTCGGTTTCATCAACGGACATTTCGACAAAATCAAAGCCCAGTTCTTTTGCCAGCCGCAGGCGTTCCAGCCAGCACTCCCCGGCGGGGAGCGCTTTTTCGTAAATGCCGAGCGGGATCTGTTTCGACAGCATAACCGCTCCTTAGCCCCAAAGCTGGGCGATTGAGCGTTTGAACTGACGCGCGGCTTCTACCGGGGAGGCGGCGTCGCGAATGCTGCGACCGGCAATAAAGACGTGGATCGGAATGCCTTTAAACAGCGGCAGATCTTCCAGCGCCAGCCCGCCGGTGACGGTGACTTTGAAGCCCATTTCAGCCAGCCGTTTAATGGCGCTGATATCGGCGTCACCCCACGCCACGCCCGCCGCCTGCGCGTCACGGCTGCGGTGATACACCACCTGCTGAATGCCCGCGTTGCGCCATTCCTGCGCCTGCTCCCAGGTCCAGAAACCGGTCAGTTCGATCTGCACGTCGCCGTTAAACTCTTTCGCGACATCCAGCGCGCCTTTAGCGGTGTTGATATCCGCACAGCAGATCACCGTCACCCAGTCGGCGTTGGCTTCAAAACACATGCGGGAGAGGATTTTCCCGGCGTCGGCAATTTTCGCGTCCGCCAGCACGATTTTATGCGGATAGAGCGCTTTCAGATCGCGTACCGCACGCACGCCTTCGCCAACGCAAAGGATGGTGCCGACTTCAATAATATCCACCTCTTCCGCAATCAGGCGGGTCGTGGCGTAGGCGCTGTCCATCGTCTGGTTGTCCAGCGCAACCTGTAACATCGGTAATGACATAATGATTTCCTCTTAAACGGCAGCCGCACTGGTGCGGTCAATTAAATCAAGAACTTCCTGCGCGGTACGGCAGGCGCGAATACGGTCAAAGTTTTCTTCGTCTTCAAACAGGTTGACGATCTGCATGATGCCCACTTCCTGATGGGTGTTGGCATCCACGGCCGCCATGGTGATCAGAATATCGACCGGGTCGTTATCTTCATGGTTAAACACCAGCGGCGTTTTCAGCGTGACCAGCGAAAAACCGGTGCGTTTGACGCCCTCTTCCGGGCGACCGTGCGGCATTGCCAGCCCCGGCGCGATAACAAAATACGGGCCGTGCTGCGCGACGCCATCCAGAATGGCCTGGTAGTAGCGCGGCTCCACCACGTCGGCCTTCACCAGCAAATCGACGCCCAGTTTGACCGCTTCCTGCCAGTTGCTGGCCTCTGCCTGTAGCAGGATGGAATTATTGTCTGCAAGAGAATCTCGTAATTTCACAGGCCGCCCTTACTTCACGTCCTGCGGGAAATGTTCTTTGATCACTTCCAGCAGTTTCGGGCCAAAATCCGCAGGCGACAGCATGTTGCGCACGCCCACCACGTATTTGTTGCCGGAGACGGTAATTTCACCGGCGATATGGGTCGAGGCGATGATAATGTCCGCGCCGCCCAGTTCACTTTTGTACTCGCCTACCGCGCAGCTGTTCACCGTGTGGTCAATATTCGACTGGGTCAGAAACTGGTCCACTTTCATCTTCATGATCATGGAACTTCCCTGCCCGTTGCCACATACAGCCAGAATACGTACGGTCATAATCAAACTCCTTATTGAGCAGAAATCTCTGCCGGTTGTTTTTCTGCGTCTTCTTCAGCGCGCAGCGCGCGTCCCGCGAAGACCATATAAGCCAGTGCTATTGCGATGATGACGGCCATAAATGCAATGCCGAAGGAGACAAAGCCCTGCATCATCGGCGGTGCCAGAATCGACCAGTCTGCCATGCCCATCCAGGCGCTCATGCCGGTAAGTTTCACCGCCCAGACGCAGCCGAAGATCTCGATCATCCCCATCACCAGACAGATTTTCAGCGCCGCGCGCCAGCCACCGAAGTGGTTAGCGAACACACCGATGGTGGCGTTGGAGAAGAACATCGGGATAAAGCCGGGGATGATAAGGATGGAAGAACCACAGCCGACCAGGATGCCAACCGCAATCAACTGGCCGATAGTGCCCCACATAAAGCCCCAGACCACCGCGTTTGGCGCGAAGCTGTAAATCGCCGCACAGTCAATCGCCAGTACCGCGCCGGGGATAAGGCGCTGGGAAATGCCGTTGAACGCTTCGGACAGTTCAGCCACGAACATCCGCACGCCCTGGGTGATGATGAAAATGGCGACCGCAAACTGGAAGCCGGTTTGCAGGATGTAGATCGTCCAGTGGGTTTTGCCCGCCATCGCCTGCACCACGTCCAGCCCGAAGGAGAGGAGGATCGCGCCAAAGAAGATGGTCATCACAATGGCCGTCGAGACGATATTGTCGTGGAAAATATTCAGCCAGCCGGGAAGCTTCAGCTCTTCAACGCTTTCTTCTTTTTTACCGAGGAACGGCGCAAGTTTGTAAGCCAGCCAGGAAGCAAACTGCTGCTGATGGCCGATGGAGAAACCGCAGCCGTCGGTCACTTCCTGGGTCGGCTTGTACATCATGTTGGAGGTGATCCCCCAGTACAGCGACACCAGCACGGCGGTGCAAATGATGGTGGTCCACATCGAATACCCGGCGATATAGAAGAACACCGCAATCAGCCCGGCCTGCTGGAACATGATATGCCCGGTAAGCATGATGGTACGGATGCCGGTGATCCGGCGCAGCAGCACGTAACAGATGTTCAGCGCCAGCGCTAACAGCACCGCATATCCCACCCAGCTGTAAGCGTCCGCCATGCGTTCAATGGTCGCCATCATGGAGGCGTAGGTATCAGAGATCGCGCCGTTGATGCCGTAAACTTCAGACATTTTTTCAACTACAGGCTTAAAGGTGCCGGTCAGAATTCCCGAACCCGCCTGTAAAAGCATAAAACCGATAATGGTTTTGATCGTGCCCTTGATGATCACGCTGACGCTTTTACGCAGCAGGATGTAACCAAGACAGGTAACAATACCGAGCAACAACGGTGCGTTGGTCATCACCTGTTGGAAAAACACGGTAAAGATGTTGTAGAGGATATCCATAACGCTCTCCAGAAAGTGCAGGCACGGCTATTCAGAGCCGATGCATAGTGTGCTGCCACTCTAGCAATCAAAAGTAATCACAAAAAGATTGCGTTTGATTATTTGTGACGAATCCCGCAATTTATTTCCCCTCCGGGTGTAAGGCTTACATCGCTGGCAATAAAACCCCTTTACAATCAAAATATTAAATACAAATTTATTACAAAAATGCTTAAAAATAGCTCAGATAGCGGCAAAATCACTTTTTTCTAATAGCATGAAAAAGGCAATTTTCCCGTTGCAATGATGATTCGTTGGTGACAACATAAATCAAAAGTAATCATTTAATGATTTAATCTGAACGCTACAGGAGCGGTACAATGAGTAAAGTGACAACCATTACCCGTGAATCATGGATCCTCAGCACTTTCCCGGAATGGGGTAGCTGGCTGAATGAAGAGATTGAACAGGAGCAGGTCGCGCCGGGAACTTTTGCCATGTGGTGGCTCGGTTGTACCGGCATCTGGCTGAAATCCGAAGGCGGCGCGAATCTCTGCGTAGACTTCTGGTGTGGCACTGGCAAGCAGAGTCACGGCAACCCGCTGATGAAAAAAGGCCATCAGATGCAGCGCATGGCGGGCGTGCAGAAGCTTCAGCCGAACCTGCGCACCACCCCTTTCGTACTCGATCCGTTCGCCATTCGCCAGATCGACGCGGTGCTGTCCACCCACGATCATAACGATCATATCGACGTCAACGTTGCCGCCGCCGTCATGCAAAACTGCGCGGACGACGTGCCGTTTATTGGCCCGCAAACCTGCGTGGATCTGTGGATCGGCTGGGGCGTACCGAAAGAGCGCTGCATTGTGGTCAAACCGGGCGACGTGGTGAAAGTCAAAGACGTTGAAATTCACGCGCTGGACGCCTTTGACCGCACAGCGTTAATCACCCTGCCCGCCGATCAAAGCGCGGCGGGCGTCCTGCCGGACGGCATGGATCAGCGCGCGGTGAACTACCTGTTCAAAACGCCGGGCGGCACCCTGTATCACAGCGGCGATTCCCACTACTCCAATTACTATGCGAAGCACGGCAACGATCACCATATCGACGTCGCGCTCGGCTCCTACGGTGAAAACCCGCGCGGCATCACCGACAAAATGACCAGCGTCGATATGCTGCGCATGGCGGAAGCGCTGAACGCGAAAGTGGTGATCCCGTTCCATCATGATATCTGGTCGAACTTCCAGGCCGATCCGCAGGAACTGCGCGTGCTGTGGGAGATGAAAAAAGATCGCCTGAAGTACGGATTCAAACCCTTTATCTGGCAGGTCGGCGGCAAATTCACCTGGCCGCTGGATAAAGATAATTTTGAATATCACTATCCGCGCGGCTTTGACGACTGCTTTACCATTGAGCCTGATTTACCGTTCAAATCCTTCCTGTGATCCCTGTTACGAGGACGCCATCCGGCGTCCTCGTAAACACTTATCTTTAGCAATTCCAGGTCATTTCAAATATTATCTTTCCCCATCATAAATAATCGGAATCGCTCATGACGGAAGCGCAAAGACATCAAATTCTGTTAGATCAGCTCGCGCAATCAGGTTTTGTGACGGTAGATCAGGTTATCGCCAGGCTGGGGATCTCTCCGGCCACCGCTCGCCGCGACATCAATAAACTGGATGAAGGCGGCAAGTTAAAGAAAGTGCGTAACGGTGCCGAGGCCATCAGCCAGCAGCGCCCGCGCTGGTCGCCGATGAATATTCATCAGGCGCAAAATCATGATGAAAAAGTGCGTATTGCCAGAGCCGCATCGCAGCTGGTGAATCCGGGCGAAAGCGTGGTGATTAACTGCGGCTCGACGGCATTTTTATTGGGGCGCGAAATGTGCGGTAAACCGGTGCAGATCATCACCAACTATCTGCCGCTGGCAAACTACCTGATCGACCAGGAACACGAGAGCGTGATTATCATGGGCGGTCAGTACAACAAGAGCCACTCGATTACGCTTAGCCCGCAGGATAACGAAAACAGCCTCTATGCCGGACACTGGATGTTCACCAGCGGCAAGGGGCTGACTTCCGAAGGGCTGTACAAAACCGATATGCTGACCGCGATGGCGGAGCAAAAAATGCTTAACGTCGTCGGCAAGCTGGTGGTACTGGTCGACAGCAGCAAAGTCGGTGAACGCGCGGGAATGCTGTTCAGCCAGGCCGCGCAGATCGACCGGGTGATCACCGGTAAAAACGCCGACCCGGAAATTCTGAAAAAGCTGGAAGATCAGGGCGTCACCATTACCCGCGTTTAAAGATGCTGGCGGAAAAAATCCACCGTCCAGGCCAGCGCTTCTGGCGTAATGCGGTGACGCACGCCCGCCTGCCAGTGGCAGGTGAGGTGGCGATCCAACTGCGCCTCCCCCAGCGCCTGCTGTAAACGCCGCGTCCCGGCAGCCGGAACCACGTCGTCCTCTTCGCCGTGCCAGAGCATCAGTGGACGGTCAGCCAGCGTTGCCAGTTGCTGCGTCACATCCCAGCGCGCCAGCGATGGCTGTGGCTCCCGGGCAGGAAACAGCGTGCGGGAAAGCTGCGTAAAATAGCCGGAACCCATCAGGCTGGCGACGCAGGAGATGTCCGGGTACCGGGTCATCAGCCCCAGCGCCGTCATGCCGCCCATCGACGCACCCGCCACCGCCAGCCGCTGTCCGTCCACCCAGCCCTGCTGGAAAATCGCCTCACGCAATGCGCTAAATTCATGGAAGTTTTGCTGCAATATCTGCCAGAAATGGCCCATTCTGGTTTGTTCATCGCCGTTATACCGCGCGCCGTGCTCGCTGGCGTCCGGCATCACCACCCGAAAACCCGCCTGGGCCAGCGCAACGGCAAAATAGCTGTACACCAGCTTCGATGAACTAAAGCCATGATAAAACACGATGCAGGGCAACGGCTGTGCGCCTTTTCCGGCCGGGAAAGCGTGGATAATTTCATTATTTGCGAGAATCTGGACGTCAAGTTCAATCATGGGTTATCTCCTCTTATACTTGGGTATGCCACGCGGTGCAGTGCTGTATAAGCAATCACAATAAACGTCTGTACGGCAATAGTGAGAAGTGGCTTACGTTTTTTAAAAATTTTCATTCGAAAATAGCGGCTGAGCTAACAAATTGGGAACATTCCCCTAAATAGCGTCCCGAATGCCACTACACTAGCGTTATCAGGAGACGAGTTATGACGATTATGCGCCGTTTCGTGCCATTAATACTGATTGTATTGCTGGGCGGTTGTAGCGTGCTTGAAGGAACCCCGAAAGCCCCGCCGCCGGTCGCCAGCTATCCGCAGGAGATCCAGCGCAATCAGACTAAAGATTTACAGCGAATGGACACGGTCAGCGTCATGATTTATGGCTCGCCGATGGATGCAGAAGAAGCAATAAAAGCGAAAGCGGTTGCGGCAAAAGCGGATTACTACGTCATCGTTATGATTGATGACACCGTATTTCCGGCACAATGGTATTCACAGGCGATTCTTTACCGTAAATAAGAATTTTATCAACCTTTACATTGCTTTGCGTCCATACACAAATTTCCGTACACAATGTTGTCAATCGTGAATTGAAGGATCGACACCAGCGACGGAGCGCTTCGCTTAACGTTGGGGTCTTGTGAAATGGAGTGAATGAATAATGAAACGAACTTTTGCTTTACCCTCATTAATGTTTTCCGGCGCAATGGCAAACACCACCGCGCAGTCGGCGGAGTTCGCCAGCGCAGATTGCGTCACCGGACTGAATGAAATCGGTCTTATTTCCGTGAATAATATTTCCGGCAATCTGCAGGACGTCGAGCGCGTCGTGGCGTTAAAAGCCGATGAACAGGGCGCTTCCTGGTATCGTATTATTCAAATGAATGAAGAGCAGGACCCGGACAACTGGCAAGTACAGGCGATCCTTTACGCCTGATAGTTTCAGGCGTATACAGGCAAAAAATCGTTATGGAAATACGTAAATATGCCTCGCTACGGACGCGGCCTGATATTCATTTTGCTGGCGCTGGCCTTCGCCTTTATTATAAAAGCCGCGTTTTATCAGGGCTGGCTACGGCTTAATTATCCCTCCCGTCAGCAATGGCTCGTACAGGGCATTGATATTTCCCATCATCAAAAAAACATCGACCGGGCGACCTCAACGTATTTCAGGGCAGCCAGGCGCAGTTTAATGCCCTGCGGTATCCTTAAAGCGCCCCGCCCGTCGCCCGCAATAGCAAATCGTTTTGCACCTGTTCGCTGAGCGGCACGCCGCCGCGCGTATCCAGCATCATCTGGCACCAGGCCTGGGCAACGGGCGGCGACGCGTGGCGCAATAGCTGCGCGCCCACACCGAGCAGAAACACCTGCCGGGTAATGTCGCGCCCCTGCGCCTCCAGCGGCCTGCGCAGGCGCTGCTGAAGCTGCCGCCAGGCGCGGTCAAAATGCCGATCCTGCCCTTTGACCGCCGCGCATTCTGCTTCCAGCAGCGCCACCGCGTCCGGCTGTTTCGCCAGCACCCGCAGCACATCAAGGCACATCACATTGCCGGAGCCTTCCCAGATACTGTTGACGGGCATTTCGCGGTACAGGCGAGGCAGTTCGCTGTCTTCACAGTAGCCAATGCCGCCCAGCACCTCCATCGCCTCCGCCACAAAAGGAATGCCCGCTTTGCAGACGCTGAACTTGGCAGCGGGAGTAAACAGCCGCGCCCACAGCGCGTCATCCGGGCGGGTGCGACCGTCCCAGGCCCGCGCCAGGCGAAACAGCAGCGCGATCTGGCCTTCAAGCTGAAGCGCCATGCGGCTTAATACTTCGCGCATCATCGGCTGGTCGATCAGGTTTTTCCCGAACGCCTGCCGCTGATGCGCATGATAAAGCGCCACCGAAAGCGCGCGGCGCATCAGCCCGTGGCTGCCCAGCGCGCAGTCGAAGCGCGTCAGGCCACCCATTTTCAGGATTTGCCGCACGCCATCGCCCTCTTCCCCCAGTAACCAGCCCACCGCATCCTGAAATTCTGCTTCGCTGCTGGCATTCGAGCGATTGCCGAGTTTATCTTTCAGCCGCTCCAGGCGAATGGCGTTGCGCTGCCCGTCGGGCAAAAAGCGCGGCACGAAGAAGCAGGAGATCCCGCCCTGCGCCTGCGCCAGCACCAGGTGGGCATCGCTTTGCGGCACCGAAAAAAACCATTTATGCCCCACCAGCCGGTACGATCCATCCGCCAGCCGCTCCGCCCGCGTGGTATTGCTCAGCACGTCGGAACCGCCCTGCTTTTCGGTCATTCCCATGCCGATCAGCAGCCCGCGCTTTTGATCTCCCGGCTGCATATGCGGATCGTAGCGATCGCTTTCCAGCGGCGCGCGCCACGCGTCAAACAGCGGTGGCAGCGCCTGTTGCAGCAGCGGCGTAGCGGCGAAGGTCATCGTTACCGGGCAAAGCGTACCGGCTTCCACCTGGGCATGAAGTATAAAACGCGCCGCTCGCGCAACGAATGCGCCGGGCCGCGCCTGGGCGCTCCACGGCAGATTATGAACCCGATTCGCGCACAGCCCCTGCATCAGGATGTGCCAGGCGGGATGAAAACGCACGTCGTCCAGCCGCGCGCCGGTCTGATCGTAGCGCAGAAGCTCCGGCGGGTTCTGGTTTGCCAGCCGCCCCAGCTCCAGCGATTCAGCGGTGCCAAGCTGCTGCCCGATACTGGCGAGCAAGTCGCTGTCCCAGGCGGCACCTTCCCGGCTCACCGCTTCACGCAGCGCGGTGTCGGAAAGAAAGAGATTGCTGTTATTAAGCGGAAGCGGTTGATTGAAAACGGTATGCGTTTGCCACGGCATGGTGTCGTCCTCCTGCGATTACGATGGAGGTAATTATGGACAGCGGCAGGAGGAAGGCGTGGGAGAGCGGTCACAGAAATCGCCCCTCGCCGTGGCGAGAGGCGACAGGGTTAACCGCGCTGACGTACCGCTTCAAACAGGCAAATGCCGGTTGCCACCGAGACGTTAAGAGACGAAACGCTGCCCGCCATCGGAATGCTGATCAGTTCGTCGCAGTGCTCGCGGGTCAGACGGCGCATACCTTCGCCTTCTGCGCCCATCACCAGCGCCAGCGGGCCGGTCATTTTGCTCTGGAACAACGTGTGATCCGCTTCGCCTGCGGTGCCGACGATCCAGATATTCTCCTCCTGCAAAAGACGCATCGTGCGCGCCAGATTGGTCACGCGGATCAGCGGTACGTTTTCCGCCGCGCCGCAGGCGACTTTTTTCGCCGTGGCGTTAAGCTGGGCGGAGCGGTCACGCGGGACAATCACCGCATGGACGCCCGCTGCATCGGCGCTGCGCAGGCAGGCACCGAGGTTGTGCGGATCGGTTACGCCGTCGAGGATCAGAAAGAAAGGCTGGTCGAGGGAGGCGATCAAATCCGGCAGATCGTTCTCCTGGTACTGTCGTCCCGGCTTAACGCGCGCAATGATCCCCTGATGCACCGCGCCTTCGCTTTTTTCATCCAGATACTGACGATTCGCCAGTTGGATCACCACGCCCTGGGCTTCCAGCGCATGAATAAGCGGCAGCAGACGTTTGTCTTCACGTCCTTTCAGAATAAAAACTTCCTGAAAACGCTCCGGTGCGCGCTCCAGCAGTGCCTGCACCGCGTGGATGCCGTAGATCATTTCACTCATTAAAGGTACTCGTTTTAGGCGGGATGCGCCGGGTTATAGGGTTTTTACTCGCCCATTATAACCGACACAGCCCGCAGGTCGACTCCCTAACCGTTGACGGCGATGCGCCGCGCGTCCATGCCGGGCGGATGGGCAGGCAGGATGGCCTCCAGCAGATAGCGGGTATACGGATGTGCGGGCCGGGCGAAAATCTGTTCGCTCTCACCCTGCTCAACGATTTTCCCGTGCTGCATGACGCCGACTTTATCGGCAATATGGCGCACCACGTTTAAATCGTGAGAGATAAACAAATAGGCCAGCCCGTATTCACGCTGGAGGTTCATCAGCAGGTTGAGAATTTGTGACTGAATGGAGACATCCAGTGCCGATACAGGCTCATCGCAGACAATAAGCTTCGGGCGGAGGATCAGCGCCCGGGCGATGCCGATGCGCTGGCGCTGGCCGCCAGAAAATTCATGTGGATAACGCCTGGCATCTTCGGCATTGAGGCCGACCTGAGTCAGCATCTCCGCCACCGCGCGCTGGCGGTTTTTAATGCCGTGAATGATCAGCGGCTCTTCGAGACTGTAGCCAATGGAGCGCTTCGGGTCGAGTGATGAGAGCGGGTCCTGAAAAATCATCTGGATATCTTTGCGCACCGACCGCCACTGCGCGGCGCTCTGCTGGAAGAGCGAAACGCCGTTAAATAGCACTTCGCCGCCGGTAGCGGGCGTCAGGCCGAGCAGGGTGCGTCCGGTCGTGCTTTTCCCGCTTCCCGACTCGCCCACCAGCGCCCAGGTTTCTCCCGCCTGAAGCGTAAAGCTGACGTCATCGACCGCCACCACTTTATGACCACGGCGCTGGAAGGTTTTCGACAGATGACGCACGGATAACAGCGGCGCATTCATAGCAGTGCTCCTGTTTCATCGGCCCGCCAGCAGCGAACCTGGTGCGATGCGGTTTCGTAAGATCGCAGCGCAGGCACCTGCGCCCGGCAGCGCGACTGCGCCAGCGGGCAACGGTCCGCAAACGCGCAGCCGGTAAGCGGTGTATGCAGCGAAGGCACCTGACCCGGAATTTCCCGCAGCGCAGTTTTTGGCTGGCTGTCCGCCGACGGACGGGCGGCGAGCAACGCGCGGGTGTAGGGATGGCGCGGATCGGCAAACAGCGTCTGCACGTCGGTTTCTTCAACCACCTGCCCGGCATACAGAACCACCACACGCTGGCACAACCGGGCCACCACGCTAAGATCGTGGGTAATAAATACGATCCCCATGCCGGTCTGACGCTTGATCTCATCCAGCAGATCGAGGATTTGCGCCTGGATTGTGGCATCCAGCGCGGTGGTCGGCTCATCGGCGATCAGCAGGGCGGGCGATCCGGAGATCGCCATCGCGATCATAACCCGCTGGCGCATCCCGCCGGAAAGCTCGTGCGGCCAGGCGCTGGCGCAGCGTTCAGGATCGGTGATCCCCACCTGACCGAGTAGCGCGAGGATCTTCTCCCGCCGCGCGGCGCGATTAAGTGATGTATGCAGGCGCAGGCTTTCATCGATTTGAAATCCGACGGTCAGCACCGGGTTGAGACTGGAGAGCGGGTCCTGGAAGATCATCGCCATTTCCTGCCCGCTTAGCCGCCTGCGGGCCTTACCCGAAAGCGAATGCAGCGCCCGTCCGCCGAGGGTGATCGCACCTTCCACCCGGCTGGTGCGCGGTGAAAGTAGCCCCATCAGCGCCTGGGCGGTGACGCTTTTTCCGCAGCCGGATTCACCAATAATCCCCAGCGTTTCATGCGCGTTAACCTGAAACGAAATGCCGCGTACCGGTGCCACCACGCCGCGCCGGGTGGCAAAATTGACCCGCAAATTGTTTACCTGTAATAGCGCCTCAGCCATGCTGATCTCCTCGTTTCAGGCGGCGCAGAATGCGGCGCGGCAGCGGTTTCAGCCCCGGATCGGCGCTGTCGCGCAGATCGTCGCCGATAATATTGAGTGCAAGGATCAGCAGCACAATGGCGATGCCGGGAAAGAAGGTCATCCACCAGGCGGTAAAAATCACCGCTTTTCCTTCCAGCAGCAGATTCCCCAGGCTTGGCATCGGCGCAGGCACCCCGGAGCCGAGAAAACTCAGCGCCGCTTCGGTCAGGATCGCCACCGAAAAGACCCAGCTCACCTGGACGATAAACGGTGAGATTACGTTTGGCAGCAGATGCAGCCAGATGATGCGCGAGGCGGACGCGCCCTGCGCCCGTAGCGCTTCGATAAAATTTTTCTCTTTGACCACCATTGCCGCGCCGCGCACTACCCGCGCGATACAGGGTACATACACCAGCGACAGCGCCAGCACCACGTTTGAGATTTTCGGCCCCAGCACGCCGACGATAGCAATCGCCAGCAGCAGCGAAGGAAAAGCAAACAGGCCGTCGCAGACGCGCATCAGGATGCGATCCAGCGGACGATACCAGGCGCACAGCAGGCCAACGGCCATCCCGACCGCGCCGGAAATAACCGCGACCGCCGCACCAACCGACAGCGATACCCGGACCGCCAGCGCCACGCGCACAAAGAGATCGCGCCCGAAGTTATCGGTGCCGAACCAGTGCGCGGCGTTGGGTGGCTTCAGGCGGCTTAGCGGATCGATGTCATACGGATCCCAGGAACTGATGGCGCTGGCGAAAAAAGACAGCACCACGATCGTCGCCAGCAGGATTGGCCAAATCAGCAGAGCATGATTGCGTGAGGACATTAGTTTTCCGCTCCCTCAACGGACAGGCGCGGATCGGCAAAGTAGCTAAGCAGATCCACCGCCAGATTGATCAACACATAGCAGACGGTGATCATCAGCACCACGCCCTGGATCACCGTGACGTCGCGCCGCTCGATCGAATCCACAATCAGCGATCCAACGCCGGGAATGCCAAACACGCTTTCGATCACAATGGTGCCCGTCACCAGCCCGGCGAAGGATTCACCGCAGATCGTGAGGATCGGGATCAGCGCGTTTTTCAGGGTGTGGCGCAGCAGCACTACCCGTTCCGGCACCCCTTTGGCGCGCGCGGTATTGATGAAGTTTTCCTGTAAGACGTCCAGCATCACCGCCCGCGTCATGCGCGCAATCAGCGCCGCAATGCGAAAACCCAGGGCGATGGCAGGCAGCGTGAGATACCAGAGGTTAAGCAGCAGATCGTTGTTGGTGGAGCGGTAGCCCACCACCGGAAACCAGCGGAGCTGAACCGCGAAGACGAAAATCAGCACCAGACCCAGCAGAAAACCCGGCACCGACATGCCGAGCGTCGCCAGCGCGCGGATCGCCCGGTCCGCCAGCCTGCCGTGCTGCCAGGCCCCGATCACCCCGCCCGCCAGCCCCAGCGTCAGCGCAATAAGCTGCGCGTAAAACGCCAGCGCCAGAGTCGGCGTCAGGTGTTGCAGAAACAGACCCATCACGCTGTCATTAAGGAACAGCGAGTGCCCGAGATCGCCCCGCAGGACCGCTGTAAACCAGTGGAGAAACTGCACCATGATGGGTTTATCCAGCCCCATTTGCTGACGCAGCGCGGCGATGTCGCCGGGACTGGCGTCGTTGCCGAGGATCACCAGCACCGGATCGCCCGGTGCCAGATGCACCAGGCAGAAGACCACCACCGAGACCACCAGCAGCACCGGAAGCAGAGCCAGCAGACGCTGAAGTAAAAACCCTCTCATCATTTTCTCCGATCAGGGCTGACTGACGCTAACGTTCCACAGCACCGGACCGATCAGATCCTGATACCCTTTGACGTTATTTTTGACGGCCACCGCGTCCGGCGTGGTACGGCCCAGCACGATCACCGGCAGGTACTGCCAGAGCTGGACGTTCAGTTTATCGACCAGCCCTTTCGTCTCTTTCAGCGACGGCGATTGTTTAATCGCGTCAAGCGTGGCGTCAATTTCCGGGCTATTGCTCAGGCCGGGAAACTTCGCGCGCGAGTCGAGGAACGGATACTGATGCAGCACCTGACGCATGGAGAATTCCAGCGCGCAGAGATCGAAGTTTTTCGGATCCTGACGACGCTGGAGCACGGTTGGCCAGTCGTAAACGTCAAGCCGCGATTTCACCCCAATCTGCTTAAGCACCTGCTGGGCGACAATCGCCAGGTTATACAGTTCGGCGTACTCTTTTGTGGCGATGATCACCACTTCTTCGCCCTTATAGCCGGATTCCTGCACCAGCTTGCGCGCCTCATCCAGCTTATGTTGATTCCAGTACGGCTTGCCCGCTTCGCTGTACCAGTCCACCTGATCCGGGAAGCCCAGCGACGGATCTTCTTTAAAGAAACGCGGATCGCTGTAGCCCGCCAGCAGGGTCTGATGCACGTCCAGCGCGAGATTAAACGCCTGGCGCAGCTTGACGTTGGCAAACGGTCCCTGATGTTTGTTGAACAGGTAGGTAATCAGCGAGCCGCCGCTCTGCGGCTGGAAGAGCGAGATATCCGGCGCGCTTTGCAGGGTTTCAATGTTGTCTTTCGGCAACTGGAAAACGAGATCGTACTCACCGGTCATCGCGCCCGCCAGGCGGGTGGATTCATCGGTGATATAGCGGAACCAGATATCTTTCACGTCCGCCTTTTTCTGCCCGGAAAGACCGCTTGCCGGTTCGCTGCGCGAAACGTATTGATCGTAGCGGGTCAGATGCAGGTAATCGCCCTGTTTAAACTCCGCCAGCTTGTAAGGGCCGGTGCCGATCAGCTCGGTGACCGGTTTTTTGCTGCTGTTCGCCGCGTCGACGATCCGTTTCGGCATAATGGCGGCGATGTTTTTCACATCCGCCAGCACGTTGAGCGTGATTAACGACGGCGCGGGCAGCGTCAGGCTGACGGTTTTATCGTCCACCTTGATAAACTGCACCCCCGGCAGATTCGCTTTGCCCTGGGTTGAGGTCGCCAGCCAGCGATTCATGGAGGCAACCACGTCATCGGCGGTCAGCAACTGCCCGTCATGGAAGTGAATGCCGTCGCGCAGCACAAAAGTGTAGGTTTTACGGTCGTCGCTTAGGGTGTAGCTCTGGACCAGTTCCGGCACCGGCTCAAATTTGTCGTTGATGGTGAACAGGGTTTCGAAAATATGCCGGTCCACATCCGACGTGGCGTTGTTAGTGGTGAGATACGGGTCCAGCGTACCGGGACGATTACCATAGGCAATGTTCAGCGTCGCATTGCGATCCACGCTCGCCGCCTGCGCGGGTTCCCAGGGTAAAGCCGCCGCCAGCATCAGCGCGGCGGCAGAAAACAGCATTTTCATTATAATCTTGCTCCGGTCAGGGGTTACGCAGCCTGGGTGGACGTTTTACGCCCGGCGAACTCGTCTTTCACGTCCTGCAACAGCGCGGGGTCGGTCAGCAGACGCAGCCCGGTACGCGCCAGCACCTGCGCGCCGGTGATAAGCGCCTCGTAGCCTTTGGCAGAGTTGGCGGCTTCGCGGAACGCAACGGTGTGACCAATCAGATCGTCAGGGCCGATTTTGATGTAAGGATGGGCGGTGGGCACCGCGTGGCTGATGTCGCCCGCGTCGGTCGATCCCAGCCCTTCTTTTTCTTTCAGTTCCACGTTTTCCCCGGCGGCGGTAAATTCCTCCAGCAGCACCGCGTTGAGCGCGTGATTAATGCGAAAATCGCGCGGGCCAACCTGATGCTCAATTTTGACCGTGGTGCCGGTCGCCAGCGCGGCACCTTCGGCGATGGCGCGAATGCGTGGCTCCAGTTCAATGACCTGCTCACGGGTAGCGGCGCGAATATAAAAATGCCCGGAGGCGTATTCAGGGATCACGTTTGGTGCCTGACCGCCGTTGGTAATGATGCCGTGGACCCGCACGCCGTCAGGAAGCTGCTGGCGCAGAACGCTGATGCCGTTGTACAGCAGCACCAGCGCATCCAGCGCGTTCACGCCTTTGTGCGGCGAGCTACCCGCGTGGGACGGTTTGCCGTAGAAATGGAAGTAGAGATGGTTATTGGCCAGCGACGGTCCGGTGAGGCGGGTTTTGCCGGACGGATGCACCATCAGGGCGACGTCAACCTCATCCAGATAGCCATGCTCCACAAAACGCGCCTTAACGTTGCCGTTGATGCCGCCTTTGCCGCGCAGTCCGCCTTCTTCAGCAGGCGTGCCGAGCACCACCACTTTGCCGCCGGTGTCGTTCAGCGTTTCGCTGACCGCAATGGCCGCCGCGATGCTGGTGACGCCGATGATGTTGTGTCCGCAGGCGTGGCCGATGTCGATCAGCGCGTCATATTCCGCCAGATATGCCACGGTCGGCCCCGGCTTCGCGCTCTCTTTGACCGCGTAAAAGGCCGTCTCATGCCCGGCAACGTTGGAGGTCACCGTAAAGCCGTGCTTTTTCAGCAGCGTTGTTAAGACGTCATTGGCGTAGTATTCGTTATTGCCGGTTTCCGGGTGCGCATGAATATCTTTCGATATCGCAATATAGTCGTCGCGGTGCTGATGAATACTCTGTTCCAGACGGTCTCGTAATTCGCTTGTGCTCATTGCTTCCACCTCACGTTATGACGGTTATGCATTCCCGACGCCGGGAATAACGGATTAACTCAGATGACGCTTCGCCTCCTGGCGCACGCGGTGCAGGACGTGATGCTTGATCTCGCCGTAGCGCGGATGCTCCGCAAAAGTTTCGATGTCGCGCTGGCGACCAAACGGCAGGACGATCTCTTCGACGATTTTTCCCGGACGCGCCGACATGATCAGTATGCGGTCGGCGAGGAACAGCGCTTCGTCCACGTCATGCGTGACGAACAGCAGCGTGGTATCGGTTTCAAGCCACGCGTTGTACAGCAGTTCCTGCATCATCAGGCGGGTCTGCGCATCCAGCGCACCGAACGGTTCGTCCAGCAGCAGCACTTCCGGGCCGGGTAGCCAGGCGCGCGCCAGCGCCACGCGCTGCTTCATGCCGCCGGAGAGCTGCCACGGCGCATGGTGTTCAAAGCCTTTCAGCCCCACCCGCTCCAGCCAGTCCAGCGCTCTGGCGTTAACCTCGTCTTTACTGTAACGCCCCAGACGCGGGCCGAAGGTGACGTTATCGAGCACCGACAGCCAGGGGAATAAATTCGGCTGCTGGAAGATCATCCCCCGCTTCGGCCCCGGTCGCTGGACCGGCTTGCCGCCCGCCAGCACCTGACCGCTGTCCGGGCGCGTAAACCCGGCGACCAGGTTCAGAATGGTGGATTTGCCGCAGCCCGATGGCCCCAGCAGCACCACAAATTCTCCCTTCGTCAGAGACAGGGAGACATCCTCCAGCACGTTTAGCGGCTGCGGTTTTGCCGCAAAGGTTAGCGACACGTTTTCCAGCGCAATTTGCGTTGTCATGACTCTTTCCCCGCCCAGGGTACAAACAGCCGTTGTAGCCCCAGAAGTAGTAAATCCAGTAAATAACCAATGCCGCCGAGCAGCAGAATGCCAAGCATGACAATATCGGTACGCAGATAAGAACTGGCGTTAATCACCATCCAGCCCAGCCCGGAGCTGGCGGCCACCATTTCAGCGGCGATCAGCGAAGTCCAGCCGATGCCAATCGATAATCTGACGGTGGTGAACAGTTCCGGCAGCGCGTCCGGGAGCACCACGCGCAGAAAAATCTGCCGCCGCGTTGCGCCCAGCGTCTGTGCTACCCGAATGCGCGAGCGACCGATGCGCTCAACCGCCGCGCTGGCACCCACCACCACGCTTAAAAAGGTGGCGATGAAGATCAGGAAGAACTTCGACGCTTCGCCAATGCCCAGCCAGACTACCGCCAGCGGGATCAGGGCGATTTTCGGCAGCGGGCGCAGGAACTGCACGAAGGGATTGAGGACGGCGGACAGGCCGTCAGACATACCCATCAGCAGCCCCAGCGGGATGCCGATAACAATCGCCGCCGAGAACGCGCTTAACGCACGCGCCAGGCTGACCGCGATATGCTCCCACAGCGGCACCTGGCGATAACCGTCCGCCAGCAGCTCCTCAGCGGTTAAACCGATATCCGTCAGCGACGGCAGCAGTAACGGGTCCACCCACTGGCGGGTGGTCACTAACTGCCAGAGGCTAAAAAAGATCGCTACCGACACCACGCTGATAGCGACGTGCTGACGTAATCTCATTTTGCTGCTGCTTCCCGGATATAGCGCGAGTTGATGGCGGCATCCCAGTTCGCCGGAATGTCACGCTTGCGGATCTCACCAATTCCGGCAAGGAAGTTGGAGGTTTTGGTCAGCGCCTTACCGATCCCGCTTTCGCTGGTTTGCGTGCCGTTACCCAGCCAGGCGGCGGTGCCCTGCTCGCTCAACGTCGGATATTCCAGTCCACCCAGCGTGTTCGCGGCGGTAGTGACCGGCGCGCCAACTTCTTTCGCGACAATGGCCGCCGCGCGCTCAGGATCTTTTTTGAATTCATCCACTTTTTGCTGGTGGATACGCAGGAACGCGCTCACCGTTTCCGGGTACTGCTCGGCAAAGGCTTTGCGCACCACGTAGTTGTTGTAAATCAGGTAGCCCTCTTTTTGCAGATCTTTGGTTGCAAAGACCTGATGACCGCCGGATGACTCCAGTTCCTGGGCAAACGGTGCCCAGACGTAGCCCGCGTCAATATCGCCGCGTTTCCAGGCAGCTACCATTTCCGCCGGGCGCAGCGGCAGCAGCGTGATTTTGCTGCGGTCGAGTTTATTCACGCTAATCGCCGCTTCCAGCGCATATTGCGCGGTGGAATTAGGCGGATAAGCCACGCGTTTGCCTTCAATATCCTTAATATTGCTGATGCCTTCTTTGCCAATTAAACGTTCGTAGCTGGCAATCACCCCGGAGACACCAATAATTTCTACCGGCAATTTACGCACAATACCGGCGGTCGCCGGGCTGGAGCCGAAATTCGCAATATCAATCGCGTTGCTGGCAAAATAACTTAATGCGTCCGCACCGGATGCAAATTGCACCCATTTCACTTTGCTGTTAAGCGCTTTATCCAGCGAGCCATCGGCTTTCGCCAGCATTAATACCTGCGAGCCGCCGCTATAGGCCACCCGAACTTCCGGCGGAGTTTGCGCGATGCTGGCATTAGCCCATAAACCACCCGCTGCGAGTAATAAGCAGAGACTTTTTTTCATTTTTTATCCTTTGAGATGTATTTAATTACGCTAAATAAGAAGTACGGTAGTCCTGCCATATTTTCGAACATCGCTCTGCCAGGGCATGGGCGGGATCGAAAGTCAGCGGTAAGAAAGGCGCGTTAACGGCCCGTAGCGCCACGGGAACTTCAGTACAGGCGAGGATCAGTTTTTCCGCGCCGCGCGCAAACAGCGCTCTGGCCTGATGCACCAGCGCCGCGCCGCCTTCTGCCAGTTCACCGCGCTTAACGGCGTAGCAGCCGGGAACAAACCAGGTTTCCAGCTCGACGTCATCAGGAACAACCGGCGTAATGCCGTGCTGCTGAAGGCCGCGCTGAAACCAGCCCGCGTCCAGCGTGCCTTTGGTGGCGATGATGCCGATGCGCTGCGGTTTTGGGCTGGCCTCCACCACCGCCGCAATGGTGGCATCAACAATATGGATCAGCGGTGCGCGGCTGACGTCGCTTAGCGCCGAAAACCAGTGATGCGCGGTATTGCACGGGATCACAATATGGCTGGCCCCCGCCTGATTCAGCTTTGCAATACCGGTCAGAAGCTGCGGCAACGGCGACGGACCGGTGCCCGCCAGCGCTTTTTGCCGGTCGGCAATTTGCGGCACGTTCCACACTACCGTCGGGATCTGCTGCTGGTCGCTGGTTGCAGGCGTCACCGCCAGCAGCGTTGACATAAAATCAACGGTTGCCAGCGGCCCCATCCCGCCGAGTACACCCAGCAAAAACGGCTGGGTCATTTTTCCAGCACCTGACGGTAACCAAACAGCCCCGCCGAACCACCGGTGTGAATAAATACCACGTTATCTTCTTTGCGGAAGTGGCCTTTGCGAATGAGGTCAATCAGCCCCGCCATGCCTTTGCCGGAATAAACCGGGTCCAGCAGAATACCTTCGTGACGAGCCAGCAGGGTCAGCGCCTCCAGCATACTGTCGGTGGGAAGACCGTAGCCGTCACCCACGTAATCGCTGTTTGCCACCACCGCTTCGCGCGGCAGTTCCCCCGCCACGCCCAGCAGTTCAAGCGTGCGCGAGGCCAGATTCCAGACGTTCTCTTCCTGCTTCGCCTTTGGCGCACGCACGCTGATCCCCAGCACCGGCACCTGGCTGTTGGTAGCATGAAATCCGGCAACCAGTCCGGCCTGGGTGCCGGTACTGCCGGTGGCGTGAACCACATGATCGATGCGCAAACGTAGCTGGGAAGACTGATACAGTAACTCTTCAGCGCAGGCGACATAGCCGAGCGCGCCGATGGCGTTCGAGCCGCCGCCGGGAATGACATACGGATTATGCCCCTGCTCGCGCAGGGTCGCGGCGTACTCTTCCATCGCCTGTTGCATATCAGTACCGCCCGGTAAATGCGCGACGATTTCGCCGCCCAGCAGGTTGTCCAGCAGCACGTTGCCGGAGCGCTGATAATCTTCACCGAAATCGGTCACTCGCTTTTCCAGCAGCACCTTCGCCTGTAAGCCGAGCTTCGCCGCGCCCGCGATAGTCTGGCGCACATGGTTAGACTGGGTCGCGCCTTGGGTGATAATAATGTCCGCGTTTTTTTGCAGCGCATCCGCCAGCAAAAACTCCAGCTTGCGGGTTTTATTTCCACCCGTTGCCAGCCCGGTCGCGTCGTCGCGTTTGATCCATATTTTCGGCCCGCCCAGTAATGTAGATAAATTATCGAGAGGCTCTAAAGGTGTCGGGAAATGACCGAGGGTGATTCGCGGGAATCGGGCCAGATGCATAATAGCTCCTTGTAAATCAGAACAGTGTTAACGCCCGCGCTTTTTCATCGGGTCAATAAACGAGTTGGAATTCACTATACACATCTGATTTCGGCGGCTAATCAACAATTCTAAATATCAATTACCGGAATTAAGCTAAGGCGGGAAATAGCGGGGGAATGGCAATTAAGTATGTCGATTTGGAACAGATTAGAGGAAAAAAGAATAACGGAGGCATGGAAGATTGCCTGCCACGCCCCGTTGTTTATTCATTTCTCAGGCCGTAAATCCGCCGTCCACGTTGAGCACCGAGCCGGTAATAAAGCCCGCGTCGGGTCCGGCGAGGTAAACAATCGCGGCAGCCACCTCTTCCACCGTTGCGAAGCGCTGGATGGCGTGCGAGGCCAGCACGATGGGCGGAAGGTTATCCTTCGATGCCGCAGCCATATCGGTATCCATTATTCCGGCCTGAACCACGTTCACGGTAATATTGCGCGCGCCCAGATCCCGCGCGGCGCCTTTACTGTAGCCCACAACGGCGGCTTTGCTGGCCGCGTAATCGGTGGTGCCGGGGAAGCCGATACGCGATCCAAGCCCGGAACCAACCGAGATAATGCGCCCGCCGTCCGGCAGCACTTTCACCGCCGCGCGAATGTTGGCGATCACGCCCAGCGTATTAATAGCCCATTGTCTGTCCATTGCCGCGTTATCGATGTCGGGCGCGTCAATAGTCTTGCCCTGCCACGCCACGGCCGCGTTATTCACCAGAATATCAAGCCTGCCCAGCGTGTCCGTGACTTCGCGAATCAGCGATTCAGCGGCCGTGGGATCGCCCTGATCGTTCTTAATGGCGATGGCACGCACGCCTTTCGCCCGCAGGCCCTCGACGACGGCCTGCGCCTTTTGCTCTGAAGCGACATAGGTAATGGCGATATCCGCCCCGCGATCGGCTAACGCCGCAGCGGTGGCGGCACCAAGCCCACGCGAACCGCCGGTGATCAGGGCGACCTTTCCAGAAAATAACTTGCTCATTGCAGTTCCTCATTGTCGGATTGAAGGATGTTGTCACAGCGCACGGCTGCGCTTTCTCTTAATGCTTAAAATAAAATACCGATTGATACTTTATCGAACGGTATTTTATTGCCTGCGCGGCGTCAAGCGTTTTATACTGATCGTTATTGAAAAGAGGCACAGACTAAACATGGGTCGACACAAGCAGTTCGATGAAGCCGAAGCGCTGGAAGCGGCGCTCGCGGTTTTCTGGCAAAAGGGGTATGAAGGCACGTCATTTCCCGATCTGACGCAGGCCACGGGCGTTGCGCGCCCCGGTCTTTACGCCGCGTTCGGCAATAAAGAGGCGCTTTTCCAGAAGGCGCTGGATCTTTACCAGATGAAGTATCTGGATTTTATGGCCGCCGCGCTGACCGAACCGACCTCCCGCAAAGTGGCAGAAACCATCCTGCGAGGCTGCGCTCGCCTTCATACCATGAGCGCGGTCCATCCCGGCTGTCTGGGGATTAATGGCGCGCTGGCCTGCTCGGATGATGCCGAGTCGATTCGTGGCGAGCTGATACGGCGACGTGCAGAAGGTCAACGGGCGCTGAAGGCGCGTTTTGAACAGGCTAAGCGCGAGGGCGATCTCCCTGCGTCAGCCGACAGCGCGGTGCTGGCTTCAGTGGTAATGACGACAACGCAAGGAATGGCGGTACAGGCGAAAGCCGGAGCGCTACGGGAAGATCTGGAGGGCGTGGCGGAGTATGTGCTTGGGACGTGGCCGACAAAAGAGTAACCGTGTAAAGAACAGGCACCCTTTCGGTGCCCGTACTCTTTAGTTTTGCCGGAGATGCATTACCACATCAAATCATCAGGCACTTTGAAATCAGCGTACGGATCGTCTTCATCCTGCTCTTCCTGACTGAGCGCACTATTTAAGACGATGCTGCCCGCATCCCGCTGCGCGATTTTATCGGCAACGCTCGCGGGGATGATGGCGTATTCGGATTCGCCATTGCTATCGACAACCAGACGCGCAATGGCGAGGCGACCGCTGATCAGCTGGGCCTGGGTGGCCTTATTGACAACGACCCGTTTAATGAGGTTATTGTCGGTAAAGTTAAAATCAATATCGCCTTTTACGATGCTGATTCTGTTCATTTCAATAAGCTGCTTCACCTGCGCTTTATATTCTTTCGATAAAGCGGCCTGTTTTTGCTGTTCGTTCAGCTGCTTATCACGCTCAAGCTGCGCTTTTTTATTTTCTTCCACAGCCTCGCGTGCCTCGCGCGCCTGCACGCGTGATTTTTTGGCCGTTCTCTGAACTTTGGCCATTTTTTTGCTGGTCACTAAACCCGCTTTTAGCATCTGTTCTTGTAAGGTAAGTTTTGTCATTTTCGTGTCTGAAATCGTTGAAGGCCAGGTAAGATTATACCTGTAATTATTGCGGCTGTACCTGATTCGCGGACGAGACGAAAGCGCCGTGCATCGCGGCGCGCCAGCCCCTGATACCGAATGCCATCAGACCTTAAGCATTTTCACCGTGGCATCGATGTCTATTTCATCTTCCGAGAAAATCAGCGTATTGCCCTGGAAAGTGGTGATCGCCAGTTTTTTCAGCGTGCGCATTTCACCGGGCTTGTTGGCGATTTTTGGCCGGATGCTGCCCATTAATGCGCCGACGGATAACACCGCATTATCTTTATCAATACGGGCATCAGCCGGAACTTCTTCGCTGTAAATAAGGTAGTTTTTGATCGCCGTGAGCTTAAGGCGCTCACCCGCGATGTAGATGTATTTGCTTTCCGGGACGACTTTTACCGCATACGCGGACAAACCCTTGTTATTGGTCGTCGGTTCGAAAGTGACCGCCGCATCCTTCTTAATCAGCTCCGGGTTGGCGACCTTAATCACATGAAAATAACGATTTTCGCCGTTTTCATCTTTGATAAATCCAAAGCCTTTATCTTTAAACCACGTTGTGATTGTTCCGTTCATCGCCATTACCACCTGATTAATCGTTTATCCACTCATTTTTGCAGGGCGCAGTGTAAAGCACAATGCCTGCGCAGACTACGTATCGTGAGGATAAATTTCTGGATGCGAAGTGCGGTCGGGTTGGGCGGTTAGCGCCGCAATGCGCCGGACAGGCATCGCTGCGGCTCGCTCAAAACCTGCAATTACTCATTGCCCCACTGGTTCAGGAAGGTTGCAATCTCGTCGATGCGCGATTCGGCGATACCCGCCTCCTTCGCCATCTCTTTCTGCGCATCCTCACTGATTTCCTCGTTATTCATTAACCGGGTAATCAGCAGCTGAAAATAGTGCGCCAGAGAGTCGCGCTCTGCCTCTGTCACCGGCTCTGCGCACTCCGTCGAATACTCATCGACGATGTCATAATATTTTAATGGGATGTCATTGTTCATCAGTCGTCTCCGGGATGATGTGGCGGTCTGTCTCGTCTGGCCGCGATAATATCATTTTTTATCATCACGTCGCGATGATGCGCGGTGATATCAGATGTGCCGAAGGCGTTGGTGAATAATATGGGGGAGCAGATATCAGCTGTAAAAGCCCGCAGGAAACCGGCCCCGCCACAAAAATTATCCCCTGCGGCGACTTTACTCACTCCGCAGGGGTCACTCGCTACTGCGCGAAAGCCGCCCTGTCTTCTTCGTTAATCGCCCTCAGTACCCGGCACGGCACGCCGACCGCGACAACATCCGCTGGGATCGATTTTGTGACCACGCTGCCCGCACCGATCACGCTGTTGCGCCCAATCGTCACGCCGGGGTTGATGATAACGCCAGTGCCGAGCCAGACGTTATCCTCGATAATCACCGGCAGCGAGAACTGCTGACCCGTAATGCGGATTGCCGGGTCAATGGGATGCCCCGCCGTCGAGATGGTGACGTTTGGGGCGACCATCACGTTATCGCCGATGGTTACCGTGGCATCGTCAACGAGTGTGAAGTTAAAGTTGGCGTAAAAATGATTACCAATGTGGGTATGGCTGCCATAGGCCACGCGAACGGGTGGTTCAATCCAGCAGTCTTTTCCCAGGCTGCCAAACAGTCGCGGCAAAATGTCGCGCCGTCTGGCCTCTTCTGACGAGCGCGTCATATTGTAATCATAAGCCAGCTCTTTGCCGGTACGACGTTCCTCCGGCAGCCCTTCACAGTGATCGGTGTAGAGCCTGCCCGTATTCATCCTTTCCCTTACAGACATTTCCTTTCTCCTTTTGTATAAACAAATCGCTGACCTAATGATTATTCAGCGATTTTCTTTTTCGCTGAGCGTTTGGCTTTGGTGGCAGCAGCGATTTTCTGCGTTTTCTCTGACGGTTTTTTCGCCTTTTTCGCGCCTTTATTTTCGCCCGCTTTTTCCGCTTTCGGTTTGGTTTTACCTTTGCCGCCACGGAATGCGCTGTCTGGCTCGAAATTCACTTTTTTACCGACCTGACGGCGCTTGCTGTTGGTGTTCTGCCCGCCTCTGCGGGCTTTTTCACGCTCGGTTTTGCCGACGTTGCGCGGTGCGCGTTCGCTGGAAATCAGCGAGAAGTCGATTTTACGTTCGTCCATGTTGACCGCTTCCACGCGCACTTCAACGCGGTCGCCGAGGCGATAGGTCTGGCCGCCGGATTCACCGATCAGCCGCTGACCGACCTGGTCGAAGCGATAGTAGTCGTTGTCCAGCGAGGAGACGTGAACCAGGCCATCAATGAACAGATCGCTAAGACGGACAAAAAAGCCAAAACCCGTGACGCTGGCGATCACGCCTTTAAAGATATTGCCGACCTGATCCTGCATAAAGTCGCACTTCAGCCAGTCAGCGACATCGCGGGTGGCTTCGTCAGCGCGGCGTTCAGCCATCGAACAGTGCTGGCCCAGTTGCAGCATCTCTTCCATGGAGTAGTGATAACCGCCGGTGTCGGTGCTGTTACCTTTGTGGCCCTGCTCTTTTGCCAGCAGATATTTGATGGCGCGGTGCAGGGAGAGATCCGGGTAGCGGCGGATCGGCGAGGTAAAGTGAGCGTAGGACTGTAGCGCGAGGCCAAAGTGTCCACGGTTCTCCGGGTCGTAGATTGCCTGCTTCATCGAGCGCAGCAGCATGGTTTGCAGCATCTCGGCGTCAGGACGATCGGCGATGGACTCCAGCAGTTCAGCGTAGTCGCGCGGCTCCGGCTTATTACCGCCCGGCAGTTCCAGCCCCAGCTCTGCCAGTACCGAGCGGAACGACGTAATCGCTTCGTTAGTCGGTTTGTCGTGAATACGGAACAGCGCAGGCTCCTGGGCTTTCTCGACAAAGCGTGCCGCCGAAATATTCGCCAGAATCATGCATTCTTCAATAAGCTTATGCGCGTCGTTGCGCTGGGTCTGCTCAATGCGCTCAATGCGGCGCTCGGCGTTGAAAATAAACTTCGCCTCTTCGCTCTCAAAAGAGATACCGCCGCGCTCGGTGCGGGCCTGCTCCAGCACTTTATAAAGGTTATGCAGCTCTTCGATGTGTTTAACCAGCGGCGCATACTGCGTGCGCAGTTCCTGGTCGCCCTGAAGCATATGCCAGACTTTGGTATAGGTCAGACGCGCGTGTGAACTCATCACCGCTTCGTAGAATTTAAAACCGGTCAGGCGGCCTTTGGCGGAGAGGGTCATCTCACAGACCATACACAGGCGGTCAACCTGCGGGTTGAGCGAGCACAGGCCATTAGAGAGCACTTCCGGCAGCATCGGTACGACCTGCGACGGGAAATAGACCGAGGTGCCACGGTTGCGGGCTTCCTGATCCAGCGGTGTGGGTGGACGCACGTAATAGCTGACGTCGGCAATCGCCACCCATAAACGCCAGCCGCCACCGCGTTTTTTCTCGCAGTAGACCGCATCGTCAAAGTCGCGGGCGTCTTCGCCGTCGATAGTAACCAGCGGCAGGTTGCGCAGATCCACACGGCCCACTTTGGCCTCTTCCGGCACCTGTTCTTTCAGGCTGGCAATCTGATCTTCAACCGCCTGCGGCCAGACGTAGGGAATTTCATGGGTACGCAGGGCCATATCGACCGCCATGCCGGTGCCCATGTTTTCGCCGAGCACTTCGACGATTTTACCTACGGCCTTGGTGCGGCGGGTCGGGCGCTGGGTGAGTTCAACCACCACGACAAAGCCCATCCGCGCGCCCATGATATCTTCCGGCGGAATGAGGATGTCGAAGCTCAGACGGCTGTCGTCCGGCACCACAAAGCCCACGCCCGCGTCGGTAAAGTAGCGCCCGACAATCTGACCGGTTTTCGGCACCAGCACGCGCACGATACGCGCTTCGCGACGGCCTTTACGGTCCGCGCCCAGCGGCTGGGCCAGTACCTGATCGCCATGAATGCAGGTTTTCATTTGTTCGCTGGAGAGATAGAGATCGTCCTTGCGGCCTTCAACGCGCAGGAAGCCGAAGCCATCGCGGTGACCGATCACCACGCCTTTAAGCAGGTCGAGGCGCTCCGGCAGCGCGTAGCACTGGCGGCGGGTGAAGACTAACTGACCGTCGCGCTCCATCGCACGCAGGCGGCGGCGCAAGGCTTCAGTCTGCTCTTCACCTTCAATATTAAGTTCAACCGCCAGCTCTTCGCGGTTGGCTGGTTTTTCACGTTTGGTTAAATGTTCGAGGATAAATTCCCGGCTTGGGATGGGGTTCGCGTATTTTTCTGCTTCGCGGTTCAGGAAAGGATCTTGTGACATAGCGGTTCCTCCGTTGTCAGCGCTGATGGCGTTAATCGTCACTCCACCAGTAATAATTTATAAAGCGGTTGATTTTCTTCAACCAAATCGGCCAGCGTGAGGTTATCCAGCTCCTTAAGGAAGCTCTGCACGGCTTGTGAAAGCGCCTGTTTCAGGCGGCACGCTGGCGTAATATGGCAAAATGCGCTGTTGCAGTTCACCAGGGTAAGCGGCTCCAGCTCTCGTACAACATCACCAATGCGAATAGTTTCTGCGGGTTTGCCGAGCCGGATCCCCCCGTTTTTTCCCCGTACGGCGGCCACATAGCCAGCACGACTAAGCTGATTGATTATTTTGACCATATGATTACGGGACACACCGTATACGGCAGTCACTTCCGAGATGCTGGTCATCCGCCCATCCGGTAGCGATGCCATATAGATTAGCGCACGCAGACCGTAATCGGTAAAACTCGTTAACTGCACATCAACCTCAAACCAGGGGAAACACGGATATTTATAGTAGTGATGATAAACCAGCCAACCTTCAGGTCGCTAATTAATTTGGATCGCGAGGCAAAAAGCGGGAGTGTCGGACGGGATATCTGGCCCGCGCGTATCGGCGCAGGCCAGTAGTGCAAAAGATTATGCGTCGAACGGATCGCGCAGAATCATGGTCTCGGTACGATCGGGACCGGTAGAGATGATGTCAATCGGAACGCCAGTCAGCTCTTCGATACGCTTGATGTAGTCCAGCGCCGTCTGCGGCAGGCCATCACGCGTTTTCACGCCGAAGGTGGATTCAGACCAGCCCGGCAGCGTTTCGTAGATTGGCTCAATGCCTTCCCAGTTATCGGCTGCCAGCGGCGTAGTGGTGACTTCGCGGCCATCCGGCATACGGTAACCGACGCAGATTTTCACTTCTTTCAGGCCGTCCAGCACGTCCAGTTTGGTCAGGCAGAAGCCGGACAGGGAGTTGATCTGCACCGCACGGCGCACGGCAACCGCATCCAGCCAGCCGGTACGACGGCGGCGACCGGTGGTAGCGCCGTATTCGTTACCCTGTTTGCACAGGAACTCACCGATGTCATCAAACAGCTCGGTCGGGAACGGACCCGCGCCCACGCGCGTGGAGTAGGCTTTGATGATGCCGAGCACGTAATCCACATAACGCGGACCCAGGCCGGAACCGGTCGCCACGCCACCCGCAGTGGTGTTGGAGGACGTTACGTACGGATAGGTGCCGTGGTCGATATCCAGCAGCGTACCCTGCGCGCCTTCGAACATCACGAAGTCGCCGCGCTGACGCGCCTGGTCGAGCAGGTCAGAGACGTCCACTACCATCGCGGTGAGGATATCGGCAATCGCCATAACGTCATCCAGCACTTTCTGGTAGTCAACGGCGTCGACTTTGTAGAAGTTCACCAGCTGGAAGTTGTGATATTCCATCACTTCTTTCAGCTTGTCAGCAAAGGTGGCTTTGTCGAACAGATCGCCAACGCGCAGACCGCGACGGGCGACTTTATCTTCGTAAGCCGGACCGATACCACGACCGGTGGTGCCGATGGCTTTCGCGCCACGCGCTTTTTCGCGCGCTACGTCCAGCGCGACGTGATAGTCGAGGATCAGCGGGCAGGCTTCAGAGAGCAACAGACGCTCACGAACCGGGATACCACGGTCTTCCAGTTCTTTCATTTCTTTCATCAGCGCGGCAGGCGACAGCACTACGCCGTTACCAATAATGCTGGTGACGTTATCGCGAAGAATGCCTGATGGAATAAGATGGAGAACGGTTTTTTCACCGTTGATTACGAGAGTATGACCTGCATTGTGACCGCCCTGATAGCGCACCACATATTTAGCCCGTTCAGTCAGAAGATCTACGATCTTTCCTTTACCTTCGTCACCCCATTGGGTGCCCAGTACGACGACGTTGTTACCCATTTTAAAATCACCGATTGCTTAAAAATGGATTCTACCACCGCTTTTTGTGTTAATCAGCACTTTTTGCACCCGAAAAACGGCAAATCCGACCACTATTTGATCAGCCAATCGTTTTCGTCAACATGTAGTAGATCACAAACCCGGCGACCACAAGTCCGCCGCCAAAACGACGCAAAATATTATCCGGCAGTATCGCGAGCGCGGCGATCATTTTGCGCCAGGCACGCGGATAAAGCATCGGGCCTAAGCCTTCCAGCACTAAAACCAGCGCGAGGGCCAGCAGGATTGTTGAGTTCAAAGCAGATCCATCCTTTGCCAGACAAACGTTAAATCATCAGGGACAGGCAGCGCGCTAAAAATAGCGTTTTGTTATTTTGCTGCGCTAAGCGTACTAAAGCACCGGCAGAATACCTGATGCACGGCCGCATTAAAAAGTATTTACCATGAACAGGGTGCGCCAGCAGAGAAGTGGCAGGCAAAGCGGAAAACTCGGCGCTTTTTCTCGTTGATCCGCGGAGTGAGTTGTTCAGGGCTAAAATGATAAAAAACCCTCCAGAGCATCGCACTCTGGAGGGTTTAAGGCTTCAGGATTAACGCGTTACGGAAGTCGGCGTTTTCATATAGCGGAAGAAATCATTTTCCGGGCTAAGGACCATGACGTCCTGGTTGCCCTGGAAGCTGTTTTCGTACGCGCGCAGGCTACGAATAAAGGCGTAGAAGTCCGGGTCCTGGCTGAATGCGTCGGCAAACAGTTTGGCCGCTTCGGCATCACCTTCACCGCGCATGATACGGCCCTGACGCTCGGCTTCTGCCAGCGTTTTGGTAACTTCGTAATCTGCGGCAGCCTGGATCTTCTCTTTCTCTTCTTCACCCTGTGAACGGTGACGACGAGCAACCGCTTCACGCTCGGCACGCATACGGTTGTAGATCGCCTCGGAAACTTCGGTCGGCAGGTTGATCTGCTTGATACGCACATCCACCACTTCGATACCCAGCGCCGCCATACTGTTCGGATTCACCACCGGCACCTTGCCGTTGGTTTCAGCCGATACGCGCTCGGCGGCTTTGGCGATTTCGTTATCCGCGCCCGGCGTCGCAACTTCGTCTTCCGTGCCCGCAGAACCGGAGTTCAGCGCTTCACGCACTTCAATGGTCAGACGACCACGCGAGTCGGTCACGATGTCTTTCACATCCAGACGACCGATTTCAGACCGCAGACGGTCAGAGAATTTACGTTTCAGCAGCACTTCGGCCTGCGATACGTCACCGCCGCCGGTAGCCAGATAGTAACGGCTGAAGTCGCTGATACGCCATTTGATGTAGGAGTCAACGATCAGGTCTTTCTTCTCTTTGGTCACAAAGCGGTCAGCCTGGTTATCCATCGTCTGGATACGGGCATCAAGCGTTTTAACCGATTCGATAAACGGGATCTTGAAGTGCAGACCTGGTTCAAAGACCAGCGGCTTGTTGTCGTCGTCTCGCAGTACTTTACCGAAGCGCAGCGTGATCCCACGCTCGCCCTCTTTCACCACAAATAATGAGGTATAAAGCACTACCAGCACGATGATGATAATCGCAATAACAGACTTACGCATCGTTATTCCCCCTGACGCTGGTAGTCGTTACGCTGCGCGTTGGCGCGGCGTTGGTCCATGATATCGTCCTGACTGTCTGACGATGATTTATTCGCACTGCTGTTGCCAGAGGACGCAGGCGGCAGGCGCAGAAGGTTGTTTGCGCCGCTGTTTTCATTCTTTGCTGACGAGGCATTACCACCTTTAAGCATTTGATCCAGTGGGAGAACCATCAGGTTGCCGCCTTTGTCGTTCACCAGCACTTTACGGGTGTGGCTCAGGACTTTTTCCATCGTTTCGATATACAGACGCTCGCGGGTAATTTCCGGGGCGGCTTTATATTCCGGCAGGATTTTAGCAAAGCGTGCCACTTCACCCTGCGCTTCTAACACAGTTTGCGTTTTATAAGCGCGGGCTTCTTCGAGAATACGCTGCGCCTGACCGTTAGCACGCGGCTGGACTTCGTTGCTGTACGCTTCCGCTTCACGAATGGACTGCTGCTCGTTCTCACGCGCGGAGATGGCATCATCAAACGCCGCCTGAACGGCTTCTGGCGGACGAGCAGCCTGGAAGTTGACGTCCAGCAGGGTGATACCCATGTTGTACGGACGGATGGTTTCTTCCAGCTCACGCTGGGTATCGCTACGAATAACGGTACGGCCTTCAGTCAGGATGCGGTCCATCGTGTATTTGCCGATAACCCCACGCAGCGCGCTGTCTGTGGCCTGACGCAGGCTGTCATCGGCGCTGGTCACGCTGAACAGGTAACGACGCGGATCGGTGATGCGGTACTGCACGTTCATCTCAACGCGCACGACGTTTTCGTCTGACGTCAGCATGACGCCAGACGCGGCCAGCTCGCGCACGGCTTCAACGTTGACCGGCGTGACTTCATCAATGAACGTCGGCTTCCAGTTCAGGCCCGGCTCAACCAGATGGTTAAACTGACCGAAGCGCGTGACCACGCCACGCTCTGCTTCTTTAATGGTGTAGAACCCGCTTGCCGCCCAGATAATAACGACTGCGGCAACCGCAATGCCGACAACGCGACCGCCCAACTGGCCACGCGGACCTTGTGGCGCACCGCCTGTCCCATTGCCTCTGTTGCCTCCGCCGAAGCCGCCGAGTTTTTTACTCAGCTTGCGGAAGATATCGTCAAGGTCAGGCGGTCCCTGCTCACGACCGCCTTTGTTTCCATTTCCGCCGGGGTTGCCGCCAGGTTTATTACTCCCCCAGGGGTCGCGGTCTTGTCCGTTATTACCGGGCTGGTTCCACGCCATTTCTGTACTCCATATTTGTTATGCGGTGATATGCCCGTGCGATGTCAATGTTCCGGGCATCCTCTTATCGAGGAAAAATATCTTCAGTCGGGTTAAATAATATAATCAACCAGAGCGGGTTCTTGTTTACAGAGGCGACGCCAGTCAACAATCGGCAGGCGAATTTGCAGACCAATACTACCGTCTTCCTCTTGCCACTCTTTTTCTATTGCCTGAAGCTGATAAAACCGGCTTCGCAGACGCCCTTCCTGGACGGGCAGCCGCAGCGTGTGCTGCGCTACTTCACCGGAAAGCCGTTCGGTCAAAGCCTGAAAAAGCAGTTCTGCACCTGCCCCGGTCTGCGCGGAAAGCCAGACGCGGATCGGTTTATTTTCTTCATCCCGGTCGATACGCGGCTCGAAATCTTCCAGCATATCGATTTTGTTCATGATCAGCAGCGTGGGGATTTCATGAGCGTCAATCTCTTCGAGCACGGTATTGACGGCGTCCACGTTTTCCTGCACCCGCACGTCGGCAGCGTCGATTACATGCAGCAGCAGCGTCGCCTGACGCGTTTCCAGCAGCGTGGCCTTAAAGGCGGCAACCAGGTCATGCGGCAGATGACGGATAAACCCTACGGTGTCCGCCAGCACGGTTTCGCCCACGTCGGCCACGTCAATGCGCCGCAGCGTCGGGTCGAGCGTAGCAAAAAGCTGATCCGCCGCGTAAACCTGCGATTCGGTGATCTGATTAAAGAGCGTCGATTTCCCGGCGTTGGTGTATCCCACTAACGATACGGTAGGGATATCCGCTTTAATGCGCGACTGACGCCCCTGTTCGCGCTGCTTTTCCACTTTCTCAAGCCGCGACAGGATTTGCATAATCCGGTTACGTAATAAACGACGGTCGGTTTCGAGCTGGGTTTCACCCGGACCGCGTAAACCAATACCGCCTTTTTGTCTTTCAAGGTGCGTCCAGCCGCGCACGAGGCGCGTGGCCATATGGCGCAACTGCGCCAGCTCAACCTGCAACTTACCCTCATGGGTGCGCGCACGCTGGGCAAAAATATCTAAGATAAGACCGGTACGGTCGATAACCCGGCATTCGCAAAGACGTTCCAGGTTACGTTCCTGGGCCGGACTCAGGGCGTGATCAAACAGCACAACGGATGAACCCGTTGCTTTTACGGCTTCCGCAATTTCAACTGCTTTACCTTCACCAACATAATACTTGGGGTGCGGTGCTTTACGGCTACCGGTAATCACCTGAATTGCGTCGACACCGGCGGAAGAGACAAGAGATTCAAACTCCTGAAGATCTTCCATATCTTTGTCTTGCGAAAAATAGATGTGTACCAGCACCGCCTGCTCACCGGCGTCATAACGGTCAAACAAGCGTAAACCCTCACTAATGACCAGCGGGGAACCTGAAAAAAACGGCTCCCCGAGCTGGAAAAACAGCCAATAACTTATTCGTTATCTTCGCCGTCTTGCTGGGACGCAGAAGAACCCTGCGCGTTACTACCGTGATGATAATTGCTGCCGGTGCCACCCGTTGCATTGTTGCTATGGTGCGAAACCGGACGAGACGGAACAACGGTAGAGATAGCGTGCTTATACACCATCTGGCTAACCGTGTTCTTCAACAGAATCACGAACTGATCGAAAGATTCGATTTGACCTTGCAGCTTAATACCATTCACCAAATAAATAGAAACCGGAACGCGTTCCCGACGTAATGCGTTCAGGAACGGGTCTTGTAAAGATTGCCCCTTAGCCATTCTCTCTTTTCCTTATATGTATGCTTGTTTTGTACTTAGAACCTTACGATTCTGCAAATTGCGCACGATTCGACTCAATTGTACACATTCAATGAGCGTTAGCACCAACAACCTGCAACACTTCGTTACGTGCCTGGTCTGGATTTTCACTGTCAAGCCAGTGAACACCTTCCCATCCGCGTAACCAGGTTACCTGACGCTTGGCTAACTGCCTCGTGGCGCAAACACCTCGATAAACCATTTCATCATATGAAATCTCGCCTTCAAGATAAGACCACATCTGGCGGTATCCCACACAACGAATGGAAGGCATATCCGTATGCAAATCTCCACGAGCAAAAAGCGCTCGCACTTCTGCTTCAAAATCTGAAGCCAACATCTGATGAAAACGCTGCTCAATGCGCTGATGGAGCAGTTCCCTGCTCGCCGGAGCGATAGCAAACTGATGCACCCTGTAGGGCAGAGCCTCGCCTGACGTTTGCGTCAGCTCCGTTAAAGTTTTACCCGAAATGAAAAAAACTTCCAGTGCCCGGGAAAGCCTTTGCGGATCGTTAGGATGAATGCGCGCTGCGGCGACAGGATCAATCTCCTGAAGCTGCTGATGTAGCGCCTCCCATCCCTGCTCTGCGGCCTGCTGCTCGATCTTCGCTCTGACCGCTGGATCAGCGGAAGGAAGCGGTGAGAGTCCTTCCAGTAATGCCTTGAAATACAGCATCGTACCGCCCACCAGCAGAGGAATACGGCCCGAGGCGGTAATCTCTGCCATCTCCTTTAGCGCGTCGCGGCGGAAATCAGCCGCCGAATAAGCCTGCGCGGGGTCGAGAATGTCTAACAACCGGTGCGGCGCGGCGCGAAGTTCGTCCGCATCCGGCTTCGCCGTTCCGATATTCATCCCTTGATAGATAAGGGCGGAATCGACGCTTATCAACTCTACTGGCAAAACTTTACGTAACGCTATCGCCAGCGCGGTTTTGCCCGAGGCCGTTGGCCCCATTAAAAATATTGCCTGTGGCAGATCTGCTTGTGTCACGTTACTCATCTTTCAGGGCGTTCATCGCCGAATGTATCTCAACAGGTTGTAATAAACCGCCTGGCGGCGACGCGACCAGCTGCGGGCAGAGGCGTTCGACATCTGCCAGCACCGCAATCGCCTGCGCCATGTTCCACTGGACATGCTCGCTTGCCAGATTGCGCGCCAGCCACAGGGCAATATCTTCAACAAGATGCGTCGATTGCTGCGCCAGGTAGCCTATCAGTTCAGGAATCAAGTTTTGTAAATTTTGTTGCCGCAAGGGTAAAGGCACGGCCCGAATTGTCACAAAATGAGCATCTGACTGAAATTCAATGCCCAACTGCGTTAAAACGGCCTGTGCGTTGCTCATCGCCTGCTTTTCCTGCGCCGAAACTTTCAGCCGCAGGGGGATCAACAGCGGCTGAGCGCATACCTCATTTTTACCCGGCGTGAGTTGCGCCTGCCGCAGCCAGCGCTCGGCAACCGGCAGCGCCAGAAGCTGTAATTTGCCTCCCCGCTCCAGCAGAGCAAACTCGCTGTGCAGAATGGTCAGCACACGACCAAAACTCTGCGCGTGACCGTCCAGCGCCTGTACCGGCGGTGACGGTTCACGAACTTGACGTTCGGTAGAGGGAGTTTGTAACAGCTGGCGGTAAAGTGCGCCCTGCTGTTTCTGGTAGCCCGGCTGGGCATTGGGCCAGCTCGCGCCTCCACCCGCAGGCGCGGAGGCAGGGCGCGGCGGCGTTTTCTCGCGTTCGGGCGCGGGTTCGGCGAACTGATTGCGTCCGGCGGCGACGCGATTTTCCGGGACGTGGCGCGGCTCTTCCGCCAGCGCCAGCGGCGCGTCAAACCGCTGCTGGAGTACGCTCAGCACGCCCTGGTAGATAAAATCATGAACCAGCCGCGGCTGGTGAAAGCGCACTTCATGCTTGGCAGGGTGGACGTTCACGTCCACCTGATGCGGATCGATTTCCAGATAGAGCACAAACGCAGGCTGCTGATCCAGACCAAGTTTTTCCTCACAGGCCTGGCGGATCGCGTGGTTAATCAGGCGGTCACGCATCATGCGCCCGTTAACATAGCTGTACTGAATTTCTGCCAGCGCGGGCGTGGTTCCCTGCGGATCGGCCACCCAGCCGCGCAGCGTCAGATCGCCGTGCTGCCACTCAATCGCCAGCGCCTTCTCAAGAAAGGCCGTCCCGCAAATGGCACCCATTCGCCGTTCTTTCGCCGCGCCCGGCGGCACTGCGCGATACTGACGCACCATTTTACCGTTATGATTCAAGTTGATAGATACGTCAAAACGCGCCAGCGCGATGCGGCGAATAATCTCGTCGATGTGGTTAAACTCGGTTTTCTCGGTGCGCATGAATTTGCGGCGGGCGGGCGTGTTATAGAACAGATCCAGCACTTCCAGCGTTGTCCCCACCGGGTGCGCCGCCGGTTTAACCGTCACGTCCATATCGCGCCCTTCGGCGTAGGCCTGCCATGCTTCCTGCTGCTCCGCCGTCCGCGAGGTAAGCGTCAGGCGTGAGACTGAGCTGATGCTCGCCAGCGCTTCACCGCGAAAGCCGAGGCTGATAATGGCTTCAAGATCGTCAAGAGTGGTGATTTTACTGGTGGCGTGACGAGCCAGCGCCAGCGCCAGCTCGTCTTTTTTGATGCCGCAGCCGTTATCACGGATGCGGATGAGCTTAGCGCCACCGCGTTCGATATCGATATCAATTCGCGTTGCGCCAGCATCGATGCTGTTTTCAACCAGCTCTTTCACCACCGACGCAGGGCGCTCGACCACCTCACCTGCGGCAATCTGGTTTGCAAGCTGCGGAGGCAAAACCTGAATCGGCATGAAATCTCCTTAGTTGAGCAGCATCCCGCCCGGCGACGATGCGCTGGCAACCTGCCCGGCGTCTCCCTGCGGGCCAGGCTGTAGCGGATGCGCCTGGAAGTAGTTACGCAGGCCTGCATAAATCGCGCTGGCAATCTGCTGCTGGAATTCATCGCTGCCCAGCAAACGCTCTTCGCTGGTATTGCTGATAAACCCGGTCTCCACCAGCACGGATGGAATATCCGGCGAGCGTAAAACGCCAAGGCTGGCGTGCTCTGGTCGCCGCTTATGCAGCGATCCGACACGCTGAAGCTGGCTGAGCATATTCGTCGCCACATCATACCCGACGCGCTGCGAATGACCGAATTGTAAATCCAGCACCGCCTGGCTTAAGTAAGGATCGGACTGACTGTTCGCCAGCACGTCTCCCGCGCCGCCGAGCAGCTCGGATTGCTTCTCGTGCTGTTCCAGCCAGCTTGCCATTTCGCTATTGGCGCGGCGGTTGGACAAGACCCATACCGACGCGCCGGTCGCGTCGCGGTTAGGCGCGGCGTCGGCGTGGATCGACACAAGGAAGTTGGCGTTCTGCTGGCGAGCGACGTCAGAGCGCCCCATCACCGAAATAAAGTAGTCGCCGTCGCGGGTCAGCACACCTTTAAACATCGGATCGGCATTCAGCAGGGTGCGCAGTTTACGCGCAATGGCGATGGTAACATTTTTTTCGCGCGTACCGCCGGGGCCAATCGCGCCGGGGTCCTGACCGCCGTGTCCGGCATCAATGGCGATAATGACTTTATCGCCTGAGGCCGTGCGTGTGCGCATGGCGGGACGCGTTACGGTATTGCTGTTCGTTACGCTGGTGATGCGATCGTTGTCTGCTTTAAACGGGTTTTGCGCAGGCTGCACCGGGCGCGTTTGCGCAACCACCGGCGGCGCGGCTTGCGGCTGCGCAACTATCACTGGCGCAGGAGGAGGCGGCGGCGGGACATCGGCATTGATGGTAAACACCACCGTATAGTTGCCGCCGTTTTGCTGCTTCACCGCGCGGGTTTTCCCGTTTTCCGTGAGATCGACCACCAGCCTTAATGACTGATTATCTTTTGGCGTACCGGAACGGATCGCCTTCACCAGGTTGTTACCGCTGAACTGCAACGGCAGCCCCTGGATCACGCCGGTTTGTTTGATATCCAGCGCGACGGTGCGCTTACCGTCCTGGGAAAATGCGTACTCGGGATCGCCGATAAAACTTAGGGTAATGCGGGCCTGACGATCGCCATTAGATACCTGGATATCGGACAGGCTTGCCGCTCCGGCCTGCGCGCACAGCAGCACCAGCAGCGATATCAACCATTTATGCATACGATACATCATCCCGTCGCCCTTAAGGTTAACCGGCTAAACGCGCCAGCAGCGAATCACCCGATGCGGAGACCGCGGTTACGCGCGCCTCACGACCTTGTGCCTGATAATCCAGGTGTATTTCAATATCCGGTTCCGGCAGCACGCCCGTCCCCTGCTGCGGCCACTCCACCAGGCAAATCGCCTCATTGGTGAAATAGTCGCGGATGCCCATAAACTCCAGTTCTTCCGGGTCAGCGAGACGGTACAGATCGAAGTGATAGACCGTCAGCGCATCAAGAACGTAAGGCTCGACCAGCGTATAGGTCGGGCTTTTGACGTTTCCGCGATGGCCCAGCGCCTGCAAAAACCCACGGCTGAAGGTGGTTTTCCCCGCGCCGAGGTCGCCATAAAGATAAATAACGGTTGCGCCATTGCACGCCTTGGCGATGCGTTCACCGAGGTCTAAAGTCGCTTGTTCGTCGGGCAGAGGTATTACTCGATTAATCATGGTCTGGGTCAATCACATCCGGGTTAACAACACGCACAAGCGTGGAAAAAAGGTCAGTCGCCAGCATACCGCGCGTACCGTAACGCGCCGCCAGCTTATCTGCCGCGACGCCGTGAGCAATACATCCGGCAGCGGCGGCCTCAAAGAGTGGCAGCTTTTGTGCCAGCAGTGCGCCGATAATACCAGACAGCACATCGCCCATTCCGCCGCTCGCCATGCCCGCGTTACCGGCATCCACGATGCCGAGCGTTCCTTCGTGGCTGGCAACCACCGTCCCCGCGCCCTTCAGCACTACGGTGCCACCATACTGTTTTACCAGACGCTGCGCAGAAAGTAAGCGATCGCTCTCAATTTCTGCAACGTCGGTGTTTAACAGCCGGGCAGCTTCGCCGGGATGCGGCGTCAGCAGGCGATTGTGACGTTTATCGGGATTGATTGCCAGCAGGTTCAGCGCATCCGCGTCCCATAACATCGGTTTGCGAAAATTCTCAATTTTTTGCAGCGCCTGACGGCCCCATTTTTGCTGTCCGAGACCGGGGCCAATCACCACAACATCCGCCCATTCCAGATTATCTTCGAGCGATTCTGGCGTCAGCGCCTGCACCATCAGTTCCGGGCGCGCGGCGAGGACAGGAACGATGTTATCGCTGCGGGTTAAGATCCGTACCAGCCCTGCCCCCGCACGCAGCGCCGCTTCACCGGTCATGCGGATCGCCCCCGCCGTGCCGTGATCGCCGCCCACAATCAGCAGTTTGCCGTGATCGCCTTTGTTAGAGGTCGGACGGCGCGGTTTAAGCCAGTCGGCCAGCAGGCTGCCGTCAAAGCGGAGATACGGCGGCTCCTGCCCGGCCAGCCACCCTTCCAGGCCGAGAGCGTTATGGTGCAGTTGCCCCACCACGTCGCGGGCTTTACCGGTGAGCAGCCCGGGCTTGAGGGCGATGAAAGTGATGGTATGAGCGGCGTGAATTACCGCGCCGGGCGTCGCACCCGTCTGCGCCAGCAGGCCAGAGGGAATATCCAGCGCCAGCACGGGTGCCGGATGCGCGTTGGCATGGTCAATCAGTGCGGCGATATCATCACGCGGAGCGCTGTGCAGGCCAGTGCCCAGCAAACCATCAACGATGACCTCAACACCTTCCGGCCAGGCCACATCCGGCGCGTGAACGGTGCCGCCCGCGTTAAGCCAGGCCTCGCGGGCGCTTTCTGCCTCTTCCGGCAAGGGTTTCTCACTCTGAAGCGCAATTACGCTCGCCTGTATACCCGCCGCCTGCGCCAGCCTCGCAACCACGTAGCCGTCGCCGCCGTTATTACCGTGACCGCACAGAATGAGCCAGTGGCGCGCGTCCGGCCAGCATTCCCGTGCCAGGGTGAAAGCGGCGAAGCCCGCTCGCTGCATCAGTTCAAACAACGTTAATCCCAGCGCATCTGCTGCTTCTTGTTCGAGACGCGGTAGCGCCTGCGCAGGCCAGATGGAGTGTGGTACACTTGCGGGGTTTTTGTTCATGGTATGGTCCGTCATGTCTCAGCCCCTCGATCTCAGTCAGTTAGCGCAAAATATTAAACAGTGGGGCACTGAACTCGGGTTTCAGCAGGTCGGTATTACCGATACCGATCTTAGCGCCAGCGAGCCGCAACTCCAGGCGTGGCTCGATAAACAGTACCACGGCGAAATGGAGTGGATGGCGCGTCACGGCATGATGCGCGCCCGTCCTCACGAGCTTCTGCCCGGCACGCTGCGCGTCATCAGCGTGCGGATGAACTATCTGCCCGCCAACGCTGCGTTTGCCCGCACGCTGAAAGATCCCACGCTTGGCTACGTCAGCCGCTACGCGCTCGGACGCGACTATCACAAGCTGCTGCGCAATCGCTTAAAAAAGCTCGGTGAGAAAATCCAGGAACAGTGCGTTTCGCTGAATTTTAGACCTTTTGTGGATTCCGCGCCTGTGCTGGAACGTCCGCTGGCGGAAAAAGCCGGGCTGGGCTGGACGGGCAAGCACTCACTGATCCTCAGCCGTGACGCCGGATCGTTCTTTTTTCTCGGCGAGTTGTTGATCGACCTCCCGCTGCCCGTCGATGGCCCCGTTGAAGAAGGCTGCGGGCGCTGCGTGGCCTGCATGACCATTTGCCCGACCGGGGCGATCGTTGAACCCTACACCGTAGACGCCCGGCGCTGCATTTCTTATTTAACCATTGAGCTGGAAGGCGCGATCCCCGAAGAATTTCGTCCGCTGATGGGCAACCGGATTTACGGTTGCGATGACTGCCAGCTTATCTGCCCGTGGAATCGCTATTCGCAGTTGACGAACGAGGAAGATTTCAGCCCGCGCAAATCGCTACACGCGCCCGAACTGATTGAACTCTTTGCGTGGAGCGAAGCGTGGTTTCTGAAGGTGACGGAAGGCTCAGCCATTCGGCGCATTGGTCACCTGCGCTGGCTGCGAAATATTGCCGTTGCGCTGGGCAACGCACCGTGGGATGAAGCCAATATTCGGGCGCTCGAAGCGCGCCGGGGTGAGCACCCACTTCTCGACGAGCACATAGAATGGGCGATTGCGCAGCAAATTCAGAAGCGTAATGCCTGCGTGGTTGACGTACAGCTACCCAAAAAACAGCGGCTGGTGCGGGTGATTGAAAAAGGTTTGCCGCGCGACGCATAAACCATTCACAGCATGTGAATAAAATTAAAAACTCATTGGTATTCAACACGCAAAAATTCGTCAAGCGATCGAATTAACATTTTGAAATATTATTTTATCCAATAATTTCATAACGTTATCGAAAACTAATTTACATTCTGAACAATTATGTGCGGAAGGCAGAAATCGCTAACCTGTGGATAACTCTGTTTACAGAAGTTTGTCAGAAGTGCAAAACATGGCGTACAACGGGCGTCGTCGCTGTGGATAATTTATTCTGGAGTGAAGATTTGGAGCGGGAAACGAGACTCGAACTCGCGACCCCGACCTTGGCAAGGTCGTGC